>JAYUSQ010000205.1:0-14721 GCA_043755595.1 Acidobacteriota bacterium
CTGGCGACATCACCACCAACTCTTGCGTGCCGGCCGAAGCGATGGCCGAGGGCGCATTCTTCGCGCGCGACGAGTTAGTGGTCGCCGGTACGGACTTACTCGCAATCATTTATGATTTACAAGGCGGCGTCGACTGGGTCCAGGTTCACGCGCCAGACGGCTCTCGCCTGAAGAGCGGCGACAAGGTCGCTTCGGTCCGGGGCCGCGCCCGCACATTACTGACTTGCGAGCGGGTCTGCCTCAATTTTCTACAGCGGCTCAGCGGTGTTGCGACTGCAGCGGCGCGGTACGCGGACGCGGTTAAAGGCACGCGCACCCGGATTCTCGATACGCGCAAGACCACGCCGGGCTGGCGTTATCTTGAGAAGCTAGCCGTCGCGGCCGGTGGAGCCACGAACCACCGGATGGGCTTGTATGATGCGGTGATGATCAAGAACAATCACATCTCGGCGGCCGGCGGCATCCGTCAGGCTTTCGAGAAAGTGAAGGGGCTGCGCTTCCCGGTGGAAGTGGAAGTCAGGACGCGCGCGGAACTCGATGAAGCGCTGGCCTGCGGCGCGAGCCGTCTATTGCTTGACAACCTGACGCCGGCGGAAGCGAAGGAATGGGTCGCGTATGTGAACGGGCGCGCCTCGACTGAGCTATCGGGCGGCATTACGTTTGAGACAGTGCGTGCCTATGCCGAAGCAGGCGCAGACTTCATCTCATCGGGCGCCATCACTCATTCAGCCACGGCTGTCGATCTCAACTTCCGGTTGAACCTGCTGGCGCGATGAAACTCGACGCCGCCTGGGTGCGCCGCCAGTTCCCCGCCCGCCAGATTCATTGGTTCGATACACTCGGCTCCACGATGACCGAAGCCACCCGGCTGGCAGCGGCGGGTTGTCCCGAGGGCGCGGTGATCGGCGCGGACGAACAGACCGCAGGCATTGGCAGGCACGGCCACTCGTGGCATTCCGAAGCGGCTCACGGGCTCTACGTGTCGATCGTTTTGCGCCGCACCTTGACTATACCCACGGTGACGCTCGCTATCGGGCTCGGTGTATCCGACGCGGTTGCGGAAATCACCGGTATCGATTGCGACTTACGTTGGCCCAATGACCTGCTGATCGGCGAGCAAAAGTGCGCCGGCATCCTGACGCAATTGGAGCCCGAAGCCATCATTGCGGGCATCGGGATCAACGTGAACCACGACCATTTTCCCGAAGAGATCGCGCCCGTCGCAACGTCTTTACGCCTGGCGTCTGGCCGGATCCACGCGCGAGAGCCGTTGCTCGTTGCGCTGCTCCGCGCCGTCGATCGTTGGGTTCATCGCGAGCCTGCGGCAGTCCTGGCCGAATTCACGCGGCGTTCCAGCTGCGTCCGCGGCTTGCGCGTATCGGTCGACGGGCAAACCACCGGCACCACCGCCGGCCTTGACGCGCAAGGCTTCCTGCTCCTCAACTGCGATAATGGACGAACCGTGCGCATCCTCGCTGGCGGCGTCCGGCCTGTTTAAGTTAAGCCATGTTGCTCGCACTCGACGTCGGCAATTCCAACATCACCATCGGCGTATTCGAAGGGCAAACCCTGCGTGCGCGTTGGCGCCTCCGCACGATCCACGAACAAACACAGGACGAATGGGGCATCCTGTTCCGCAACCTGTTTGCGATCGATTCGCTCGATTTCGCGCGGATCGACGGCGTGATCATCGCCAGCGTGGTGCCGCCGCTAGACCCAACCCTGGCCGCGGTGGCGACCCGTTACTTTGGACAGCGCCCGATGTTCGTGACGTCGGCTATCGACACAGGCTTGACGGTTCTCTATGACAACCCGCGCGATGTTGGCGCAGACCGCATCGTCAATGGCGTGGCCGCCTTCCATAAGTATGGAGGGCCTTGTGTCGTGGTCGATCTCGGCACGGCCATCACCTTTGACGTTGTGTCGGCCAAGGCCGAATACCTGGGCGGCATCATCTGCGCGGGTATTGGAATTTCTATAGACGCGCTCGTCACCAAGACCGCCAAACTGCCCAAGGTCGACTTTCGGGCACCGGACAAACTGATCGCCACCAACACCGCAGGGAGCATTCAATCGGGGCTGTACTATGGCTCGGTCGGCGCTATTGATGGGGTGCTCGAACGGCTTCTGGCTGAACTAGGCCCTGAGACGAAAACCATCGCCACCGGCGGTCAGGCGACGCTTATTACCCAGGCCTCGCGCTACTTGAAGACTGTCGACGAAAACCTTACGCTCGAAGGACTGGAGATCATTTGGCGCCGGAACTTCCGCAGCTAAACTACTTCAACTACTTCACCGAGATCGAGGAGCACTTCCAACGGGAGCGCGGCACGGGCCTCTTTCTCCTATCGCCGCTCGACTGGGCAATGATCGAGACTTGGAAAGGGGCTGGACTTCCGCTTGAAGCGGTGCTGCGCGGCATCACGCTCGCCTTTGAACGCTGGCGCGCCAAGAAGAACCGCACCCGGAACGTAAATGGTCTGGCCTGGTGCGCTCAGGTAGTCGTCGAAGAGGCAGAGCGGATGAAGGACGGGTTGACTGACCGGCCGACGGTGGCTCCGGTTGAAGCGCCGTTCACGCTAGACGAGCTCAAACGCCATCTGTTGGAAGCCGCGGCGCGTATCACTCAGCCTGAACTCGCTTCCATCTCCGAAGCTCTGGCGGGAATTCTCGCCGATGCCGAGGTTCACTACGCGCAACTGGAACCGCTCGAACAGCGGCTATCGGCGTTTGAGGACAAGATGATTGCCGTCGCGCGCGCCCGCTTGAGCGACAACGATATGTTCCTGGCCCGGCAGGAGCTTGACGCCCAACTGCGCCTGTATCGAAGCCGAATGACGGCTCCGCAACTGGCGATGCTGGAGAAGCAATATCTGGATCGTTGGTTGCTGGAACACGAGCGTTTGCCCCGTCTGAGCCTCTTCTACGTCAGATAGGGGACCGGTATCAGTAGGAACGCTGACCATTCCTGCTGTATCGGCGATCGGCCATCGCCGCGATCCGTCTATTGGCGGCGAAACTCTACACAATCGGCGGCCTTCTACGTGTACCCGGCGGCGACTCTAAGGTGTTTCTAACTCTTAGAAAACCCACAGTTACAGTACCAACTTCCTGTGTAGGCGAACCGACAGGCAGTCGATTAAGTAGTCATAGAGGCGAATGATATGAGAAGTAAATTGATCTTGTTTCTGGCTCTGGCTCCGGCGGCGTTGCCGGCAGCGTCGTTCAGTCTAGGAGCGGTGCTGCGTGTTGGTGGCCCAACCGAAGCGGAACTCTATCTGGGCCCGAGCGCAGGCGCGCCTTTCACAGCGGCCGGCGTATTTCCCGGCTGGATCGACGGCGTCAACCACAATTTCACCCTCTCTTACAATGCCGCCACCAACACCGCGTTAGTTTCGGGAAACTGGCTGGGGATCTTTACCTCCAGCACAAGTTGGGTCGTCGCAGGCGGAAGCCCAAGCAGCACTCCCCGCGATTGGGTCATCAACGCGGGCGGCATACGGCTGACGGCTGAGAACAACACGGCTGCCGCTTCATCGATCTCGATTCAGAACCTCTCCGTCAGTGGGGCTGGCTTTTCGACGATCAACCCGGCAAGTATGACTGTCAGTCAAAACGGAACCGGAACTCAGACTGTCGCCAACGCCGCTCCCATCACCTTCACGACTCCGAATGGCGGCGGCAGTTGGGTTCTCAGCGGACAAGTCCGCTTCGTAGGACCGTTCGCCAGCTCAACCGTGGCCGGCGACCAACTACGAGCGGCCTTCGACGTTTTCGGGTCGGACGTTGCCCCCGTACCTGAGCCAGCCACGCTGCTGATCAGTGCGCTCGGCTTTGCGGCGCTCGGAGTGTGGCACCATCTTCGCCATCGCCGGCAAGTGCGGGCAGCTAAGAATTTGTCGATCCAACCCCAAGCCAAGACCGGATTGATCGCTTCGTAGCCGAGCTGCCGCCAAGATTTTGCTAAGGCCGGTTCGAAGCCCAGCCAAGACTGACTTGCAGGCGAAGGATTGGCTCGGCGCCGACGCGGACTTCGGGAGAAACAAAGAAGCGGCTGCCCAGGAATACGCGGACGCCGAAGCCTCCGGACGCCGTGTGGGCGACCTCTCAGTAAATCGTGATCGCAGGCCCCAGATGTAGCCCGCGCCGCCGATCAGGTAGGGCACGGCTCTTCCTTTAGCCGTTCCAAGGTCGCGAACGAAATTCACCTGAAGCAGCAGGTCTTTGTCGGAAGCGTCGCGGTAGAGATACAACACCTCTGGCTCAATCGCATTGCGGCGCGTGAAATAGAATCGCGCCGAGCCGCCGAAGGTGGCATGGCTTTGATCGGACTCATCGATGAACGTGGCGTAACCCACACTGGCGGAAACGTGTACTGGCAGTTGCTGGGCTGATGATTCGGCGAATGTACTGAACAGAATCAGCCAACTAAGTTTCATGACAGTAGGCTTTTCCTGAGGAAGTCCAGAGCCGCCGTCGCACCCATCTGACGCACACGGTCGCGCTCAGGGATCATTTGCAGACGGCGTGCAACCGTGCCGTTCGGGCCCGCCAGGCCGATGTAAACGGTGCCAACGGGGTCGGCTTCGGTGCCCCCATCCGGCCCGGCATAGCCCGTTACTGAAAGCGCCCAGGTGGAGCCCGTGCGCCGGCGCGCGCCATTGGCCATCGCCACCGCGGCAAGCTCGCTGACAGCCGAGTGCCGCTTGAGCAACTCTTCGCTGACCCCGAGCAGAGCGACCTTCATTTCATTGCTGTAAGTGAGAAAGCCGCCCAGGAAATAGGCCGAGCTTCCGGCCACCGAAGTGAACCGCTGGCCCAGCAATCCGCCTGTGCAACTTTCGGCGACGCTAATGGTTTCGTTGCGCGCCTTGAGCAACTGCCCGACGGCAGCTTCAAGCACGGCGCCGTCTCGCGAATAAACCCGATCGCCTAAAAGCTCTTCGATCTTCGGGACCAGTTCATCGAGTACGGCTTCGGCCTCGGCTTGTGAAGCCATGCGCGCGCGCAAGTGGATTTCGATGTCACCGGGTTTAGCCAGGACTGTCGTTGCCACCTGAGGATACTTCATATACACGGGCGCGATCAGTTGATCCAGATCGGACTCGCCCATTCCTGCCACCCGAAATTGACGGATCGCGATGTGCAGTACGGGAAGAATGGCGCGCAGGCGCGGCAACACCTGCTCGGTGAACATACCTTTCAGTTCATGAGGCGGCCCCGGCAATAGCGCAATGAAACGGCCCTCAGGCGCCGGCAGCCATTGTCCTGGTGCTGTGCCGCGCGGATTGGGCAACGCTTCGGCGCCTTCGATCAGGTACGCCTGGCGCTTGTTGTTGTCCGCCATCTGGCGATTCAGCTGGCGGAATCGATTGGCGATGTCATCCAACAATTCCTGACGAAAATGTTGCCCGCAGCCCAAGGCTTCGGCCACCGAGTCGCGCGTGATATCGTCTTCGGTGGGACCGAGGCCGCCGCTCAGTAACACGATATCGGCGCGCAACAACGCCCCGCCCAGGATGTCTGCCAAGCGGGCCCGGTCATCTCCTACGACGGCCTTGGCTGTGACTTCGACGCCCAGTAAATTGAGCTGGTCAGTCAGCCAAAGCGAATTGGTGTCGACGCGCTGCGGCGTGAGCATTTCCGAGCCGACGGCTATGATTTCGCAGTTCATGCGAGGTTGGGCATCGGCGCCCCGAGCACTCCCGAATTCAGACGGTATAGCGCCCCGGTCGTAGTGATGTAGAGGTAACCCCCGGGACCAAAAGCGAGACCCACGATGTTGGGTCCGGAGACAAAGATTTCCGCCTTGCCCGCTGGGTCTATTCGAACGATACCCCGGCGCCCCCCCAAGGAAGCAGCTACGTACATGCGGCCATCGGAATCGAAGGCCATCCCCTGCGGACGTCCCAATCCGCGGTAAAAGGTCTCAACATCGCCAGCGGGAGAGATGCGATAGATGCTATCGAAGCTGGAAGTGGTGGGGCCGCTGACATACAGGAAGCCGTCGGGGCCAAAAGCTAAGTGGTAGGCGGAGATCGATTGCTCCACGGTCGCAAAGACGTAGATCTGGCGCGTGCGGCTGATCTTGAAAATCGTGCCGTGACGATCTCCGACGTAAAGGTTTTCGTCGGCGTCGAAAGCGATCCCGGTCGCCACGCCCATGCCTTCGACGTAGACCGACATCTCGCCCTTATTGGTCACTTGGTAGACGATGCCCTCAAAGCGCGAAGACACGTACAACAGCCCTTCACGATCGAACGCCAGGCCCGAGGCATTCATCAGATCGGAGAGGAGCGGCTTCATGTTCATGCTCGGGTCGATACGGTACACCGATACCGGCGTTTTCTGCCCGCGGGAACCAGAGAAGGTAGTGACGACGTTTCCGAACGAATCGACGGCCGGATTGGCAATCGGGTGAAGCCCATCGGCCACTTGAATCCCGATCTCGCACATCCACGGTGAGCTACGTTCGGAGTCCGCTTCGACCACCATCGGCCCCATGAGCGGGCCTTCGGGCACACGTGCGATGACCAACGTATCGGAGCCAACCAGGATGGGGGCCACCGTGTCACCGAAAAGTACGCGTGGGCGATCGGCGCCAGCCAATCCCGCGCCGCGGATTTGAAATTCGCCGCCGGGAATCGCAGCGACTGGCTCTACTTGATTAATCTGTGGTTTCTTGGTGGGCACTTGGGGAATCGTCCTACTAATAAAGATTGAACCATCCGGCGGTGAACAAGACAAGCCCGGCATAGAGGCCTGCCGCCAGATCGTCGGCCACAATGCCGAGACCGCCCGGCAGCGCTTCGAGTTCGCGCGCGGGGAACGGCTTCCAGACATCGAAGAGCCGGAAGAGAAGAAAGGCCAGCGTAATACTGGTGACGTTGAAAGTTGTTGCGCCCCACAACGTGAGCCATTGCCCGGCTACTTCGTCGACCACAACCCGGCCCGGGTCTTTGGCTCCTAAGGTTCTCGCAACGCGGTCAGCCGACCAGATCGCGGGGCCGATCAAAATTAGAGTCGCCGCCGTGAGTTCCGTGCGCGACCAGCCAAGCCAGTACGCGGCGGCTAACGCGACAATAATCGCTCCCGCCGAACCGGCCGTGCCGGGGGCGAAGGGCGAGTGGCCGCAACCGAACCAGGTTCCCAAGAGCCAGGCGATGCGGTCAATCATGCGGCGCGCTCCGGCGTCCTCATAAGGGGTCGCCGGGCGAAGGCGGCGGCTCTGGGATTTCGTCCTCGTCCATAAATAGGGCGGGTTCGGAGATCACGTATTTCTCCGAGGCCCAGTTGCCGAGGTCGATCAAACGGCACCGGGCGCCGCAGAAGGGAATGTCTTCGCCATCGGGAGCGACAACTTTTCGGCAGATTGGACAAGTCATCGAAGTTCGCCGCGGGAAATCGCCAGAGAGTTGTGGTCAGGCAGGATCGGAAAGGCCGGGCGCGCGGGTTCGCGGTAAGACGCCTCGGGCTGGTCAATGATTTCCCCGACCAAATCGTAGTCATGCGTTTCGGTGATCCGCACGCGGCGCAACTCGCCTCGGCGCAGCGGGAGCCCGGCATCGTCATTGATGTAGCAAACGCCATCGATATCGGGAGCTTGGGTTTCCAGGCGGCCTTCCCACAGCAAATCCGTTTCTTTCGACGGACCCTCGACCAGGATCGGAAATTCGCGGCCGACCAACTGCCTGTTCATGGAGCGCGACACTTTTCGTTGCACGGCCATTAGGCTGCGCTTGCGATTCTGGATGGTCCGGCCATCGACCTTCGCGTCGAGTTCGTAACTCTTACTCGTGTCTTCGTCCGAGTAGGTGAAGACGCCCAGGCGATCGAATTTCGCTTCTCGAACAAAGTCGCATAGATACTCGAAGTCCTCGCGCGTTTCACCGGGGAAGCCCACGATGAAGCTTGACCGGATGGCAACGCCCGGGATGGTTTTGCGGACGCGCTCCAGAATTTTGAGGAACAACTCGCCATTGGAGCCGCGCTTCATACGTTTCAACACCGGGCCTGCTGCGTGTTGGAGCGGCATGTCGAGATACTTAACGAGCGCCGGGTGTTCGGCGATCGTATCGAGCAGCTTTTGCGTGATGCGATTGGGGTAGGCGTAGAGAAAACGAATCCAGTAGGACGCGGTTGATTCCAGTTGCGCGAGGCGCGCCAGGAGCGTCGCCAAGCCGTCCTTCAAGCCGAGGTCTTCGCCATAACAGGTCGTATCCTGGCCGATCAGGTTGATTTCGCGCACTCCCATTTGGAGCATGCGATTGGCTTCGACGACGACCGATTCAAAACGGCGGCTGCGAAAGGCGCCACGATACTGCGGAATCACGCAGAAGGTGCAGGGGTGATCGCAGCCTTCGGCGATTTTGAGGTAGGCGAAGTGGCGCGGCGTGGTGAAGACACGCTCGGTCATGTCGTGATAGAGATACGGTTCAGCCGGGGCGGCGATGGCAGCAGCGGTATCGCCTTCGCAAGCCGCCACGATGCGCTCGATTTCATTGGTGCCAACGATCGCGTCTACTTCCGGCAGATCCTTGCGAATGTCGCCGCGATAGCGCTCCACCAGGCAACCGGCGACGACTAAACGCTGGGCGCGGCCGGTCTGTTTGAACTTGCCCATCTCAATGATCGTGTCCACCGATTCCTGTTTGGCGGGATCGATAAAGCTGCAGGTGTTGACGACAATGACGTCAGCTTCGCCCGGTTGCGGCGTGAGTTCATGACCGCGGGCCGTAAGCTGGCCCATCATGACCTCGGTATCCACAAGATTCTTGGGACACCCCAAACTGACAAAGCCGATTTTCAAAGGGATTTCCTTGGGAAAGAGAATGCGAACGCTACCGCTCCAGGATACCATCCAGCCGCCGGAAGAATCGGATCGAAGTGGCGACTTCCGTCCAGCCTTCGGACCGGTACAACGCGAGAGCGGGGCCGTTGCCGGCGAGGCATTCGAGCGTGGCCGTAGTGGCTCCAAGCGCGGCGAGATAGCGGAGCATCGCGTTCAGCATCGCGCGCCCGTGGCCGCTGCCTTGCCAGGCCGGATCGACCGCCAGGAAATCGACTATGCCAAGACCAGAGGCCGCGTCATACGAGCCGAGGGCGGCGGCTTGGATGGAGCCGGCGTCTTCGCCGATTAAGACGATGCCTCGTTCCAAGAGCGGATCCAGACGGCGCGCAAAGCGTTCACGCCAGTCGAGACCATTGAAAGGACCAAACGTCCCGTCCGCTTCTTTCATCCAAGAGATGGGCTCGAAGGTGTCGACGATCATTCTCCGCAGCTGAGCATGATCCGCCGGAAGGGCGAGGCGGAAGATCATGGCATCGGGCGTTTCGCCACCGGCGCCGCGTGCGGATAGATATCGGGGATTACTTTGACCTGCGTCGTGACTTTGAGCGCGTATTTGCCTGGTCCGGGATAGGTTAATTCGACGAAATAAGCGGAGAAGCCCTTGGCCGGCTTCGGCACTCGTGCGACGTATTGACCCTTGGCGTCTGGCGTCAGTACGCTGCCTTGGTAAGCCGCTTTGATTTTCTCAAGCCGGAAGTCGCGGGCGTCCGGGTTGGTGGCTTGCCATAGTTTGACTTCGGTTGGCTTGCCTGTGGTCTTCACGCGAATCGCTCCGTCCTTCTCGACCTTCCAGGAATAACTGGGCCGCGCCGCGCCGCCGACGATTAGCTGGAACCAGGCCACCAGGCTTTCCACCGCATCTGAGTTACGCAGCGAATGATCGGTGTTCGGGACATAGCGGAGTAACTTCTCGCCCTTGAGATCTTTCCAATAAAACTGCGAGGAATCCGGCAGAAAGAACTGATCGCCCGCCGCATTGATCACATACTTCGGCATGGTGAGACGGTCAAGGTAGTTATAAGGCTCCTCAATCTTTAATAGATTGGCGTACTCTTTGGCGCCCATCCAGTCCATGGTCTTCATTTCGGTATAGTCGCCCACCGATGGAGCCCAGAAACCATAGGCTCGCCAGTGATGAATGAAGGATTTTTGAATGTTCAACATGTCGATCACAAGCGGGGCAATGGCGACCACTCGCTTGTCTACGGCTCCGGTGGTCCAGGTGGTCCAACCTCGCTTGGAGGCGCCCGAGACTACGTATTTGTCCACCGGGAAAGCGCCGCCCTTTTCGGACTGACAGAAATCGGTCACGGCGTCCATGGCCCGCACTGCGGCTTTGGTCATCGGCAGCCGCGCCGGCCACTCTTCGTCGCCGCCTCGCATGTATTTGTCCCAGGTGTAGGCGATGAATGAGTCCTCGGTTCGCTTGCGTGATTCGCCCGCGAACACCAGCGGCTGATTCGGGACCATGCGTACTTCAGCTACCACCGCCCCAGACTGATTGGCGAGCGTGGCGATCATAGCGTCCACGGTCGTGCGGGGACGGCCATCGTTGGCGCCCCCGGTGATGAATAGCAGTGCGGTGGAACTTGTTACTTTTGCCGGCCTGACTACGGTAACCCAGTGCGTCCAGACCGTACGGTCAATCTCTTCCGGCTTGCGCCACGTTTGCGAAGTCATGTCCAGCAGGGACGCGGTGCAGCCTCCCGGACAGGGCAGCGGCCCGGCAAACTCGTAACGGTAGCTGGCATCCGGCTTCCGGATGTACCGATCCAAGGCTGTGTCGGCAGGGAACAGCGGCAGAGCCAACAAGAAGAGGAAGTATCGCATGAATAGTTACAGGTCCCTTAAAAAGTAGTTATGTTGTTTTTCATAGCCGAGCGTAGTGTTCGGACCATGGCCCGGTATGACAACGGCTTCGTCCGGCAGCGGGTACAGCTTGTCTTTGATCGAACGAAGAATCTGGCGCCCGTCGCCGCCCGGAAGATCCGTGCGTCCGATGGAATCGCGAAACAACGTGTCGCCCGCCACCAGCTTTCGCTCGCTGGGAATCCAGAGGCAGAGCGAGCCAGGAGTGTGGCCGGGCGTGTGGAGGATATGGAAGTCAGCCTGGCCCAGACGCAAGGTATCGCCGTCGCGAGCGGGCGTGTCGATTTCGGTCTGTTCAGGCGCTTTGGCCAGGCCGACCCAACCAGCTTGCATGGGAAGCGCGTCATAAAGATCCTGATCGCGGGCGTTCATATGCACGGGCGCGCCCGTGAGAGCTTTCAGTTTGGCGGCTCCGCCGATATGGTCAATGTGGGCGTGAGTAATGACTATCGACTTGACGCGCAGCGAGTGACGCGTGAGAATCGCCGCGATTTCCTCAATGTCGTCGCCCGGATCGACGACAATCGCCTCATGCGTGGCTTCGTCGCCAAAGACGGAACAGTTGCATCCCAGCTTGCCGACCGGCAGGATCTCGTGAATCATCCATCACATTGTAGCGTCAGGACTCTATACTGAAGGCAATGGAAACGATGGATCTGGTTGGTCTGCTTTCGCGCTGGGTGCATATCTCGTCAGCGGTTACTTTGATCGGCGGCGTGCTGTTTGCGCGGCAAGTGCTGCGCGGGGCCGCAGAGGCGGAACTGATTACGCGCTACGCGACAACGTTGCAAGCCGCTGTGGCTGGGTTGTTGCTGAGCGGCTTGTACAATCTGCTGTCGAAAGCGGCGGTGCCCAAGGGCTATCACATGATCTTCGGAATCAAATTCCTGCTGGCGCTGCACGTATTTGCGATGGCGTTTTTGGTAGGACGGCCTGGCGTCGAAGCGGGCAAGCGTCAAAGGCGACTGACGGGGATGGTGATTTCGGGCATTCTGATTTTGGCGTTGTCGGCCTATCTGCGCTGGCTAGGACGGTAGCGGGCAAGCCATGGATGACTTCGCATATCAGGCGTTGCGCGAGAGCGCCGCGGTTATCGATCTGACCGGACGCGGCCACATTCAAGCGACCGGCGACGACCGGGCGCGCTTGCTCCACGCGATGACAACCAATCACGTTGAAGGTCTGGCGCCGGGTCAATCTTGTTATGCGCTTTTCCTGAGCGCGCAGGGCCGGATTCTGTCGGACGTAAATATCATTTGCACCGCGTCCTCGTTACTGCTGGACACCGAACCAGAAGCAGCCCAGGCCCTTTATCTTCATCTCGACAAATACATTATTGCCGACGATGTCACGCTGGCGAATCTTACCGCAAATGTAGCGGTGATCGGGCTCGAAGGTCCGCAATCGCCCGCAGTGCTGGAGCGAATGGGAATCGATATTCCAGCAGCCGGACACTGGTGCGAGTGGCGCACCTGGGTCGTGGCCGCGCTGTCGGCTTCCGGCGAACGAGGATTCCGATTTTTTGTGCCGGCGCCTGACCGGGAGGAAGTGCTTGGATGGATTGCCGGGGCCGGAGCGGTGGAAGCCAGCCGGCTGGAATGGGATACTGTCCGGCTGGAACACGGGCTGGCGCGTTATGCCGAAGATGTCACCGAACGAGAGATACCGCACGAAACCGGCTTGATCGATCGGGCGGTGAGTTTCAAAAAAGGGTGCTACGTTGGGCAGGAGATTGTAGAACGTGTTCGCTCACGCGGGCACGCCAATCGGATCCTCACTCACCTCCGGATTGAGGGCGAGAAAGCTCCTTCGCCAAAGACCAAACTGATCGCGGGGGATAAAGAAGCGGGCGAAATCACTTCCGCGGCATTCTCGCCAGCCAACGGCTGCGTGTTTGCGCTCGCCTATGTCCGCTCCCAGACGATACAACCTGGAGTGAAGTACGGTCTCGAGGGCGGCGGTGAAGCCGCCCTCGAGATTGCCGCTGCGGCTACTGAACGGCGATCGTCGTGACGATTTGCTGAGGATTTTGCGGTAGATTGCTTGAGATATCCCGGAAAGACACAATCACCAGGATACGGCTACTCGGGGGAACAGTCTCTGGGATCCTGATGTTGATCTGCCAGACTCCAACCAGCCCGGGGGCCAATCCCGAGTAGAGAATATTGTCATCATTCAACCGCTGAGCATTCACGATTACGATGGGCTTCACATCGGTTGAGACTGCCCCAGTTGGCGGCGTGCCATCTTCCGGCGCACCGTTGATGGGACCCTGGCCGGTACCGTATAAGGTGAGAATCTTGCCGCGTCCAACCGGTTTGAGTCCATCGCCCACACCGTTGATCGTGTTGTTATCTTCGGCATTGATCGCAGCTAACTGGCCGGTGCCGGTGGCGCTCAAGGTGAAGAAACCAGGGGACGCCACATCAATAGGCACATCTGTCGCCGATATAATCCGGCCGGTGGAAACCTGCTCAACCTGCAGTTCGGCATTAACGCCTGTTGCGAGACGAATCGGCATCTGGAAGTTGATCTGGAATGGCGAAGCGAAATAGAGGGGCACTGGTTGGCCGTTGACCAGAACGCGCAAGTCAGCAAGTTGTCGCGCCAGGGGAACGGTCTGGTTGATCGAGGTCTGATCGGTGAAGGAATAGTTCAGGGTGTTGCTTTGCAGAGTGGCAACCATACCCGGCGTGATTCGCGGCAGATAGTTGGCGCCATTCACCACATTGACGCGCGGATAGTGAATCGCCACGCGATTGCGAAGATCGGCCATGTAAAGGTTGCCGAACTGGTCCGTCGTGAGGCCGAGCGGGCCGGCCGCCGGAACCTGGTAGTCAGACGTATCGCCTGCGGTAACCAGCTTGTCGAAATTCGGGTAGCGTAGAGCGGCCCCGGCACCTGAGTTGGCAACCCAGATTTCGCCGCTCTGCGGGCTGACGTGCACCGAGAGCGGACGGTTGAGTCCGCGGGTCAAGCTAAACGCCGAGCGCGGGTCGTTCCCAGCTTGGGGCGCGCGGCTGAAGATCTGGATGCGATTGTTACCCGCATCGGCCACGTAGAGCCGGTCATCGCTGTCGAATGAAATGTGGCGCGGGGCGTTGAGCCGGTTCTCGGTCGCGCCGGTAGCGTTCGAGTTGAAGTCGGGCTGTCCAAATGCCCGTGAAGCGGCCATGCCGTTGTTGAATGGGGGGTTGAATTGCATTACGCGATTCAAAGCCGCATCGGAAACGAACAAGGAGCCCTCGGCACTAAATCCCAGCCCCCAGGGAGCCGACATGGTTCTGGCGGTGGCATCCTGGAGGCGCGAAGAAAAACCGGTTTGACCGATAACGAGGTTGGCCGGAGCCCCGGGCTCAGCAAACGGATCCGGGAAGCGAAGCACGCGGCTATTGCCGGTGTCTGCGACCCAAACGTTGCCCTGGGCGTCCACTGCGACGTCCGATGGGCTGGCGAGCGAAGACGGGCCCCGAACATTGCCATCGTTACTGGGGTAGTTGATGAGCGCCCGGGAGAAATCGGGCTGGCCGATCACGATATCGGCTTTGTCACCGCCGCGAACCCGGCGCGCATCCGCAAAACCGAGGATCCGGTTGTTCGCCGTGTCAGCGACGTAGAGCCGCGGCGGGTTAGACCGATAGTCGATCCGCACCGCGCCGGTCTGTGTACTCTGAGAGCTGAAGGAGAATTCGCGGCCTTCGATCAGATTCACCGACCGGCCAAAGAAATTATCCTGCCCCAAAACCCGGCGCGCGGCGTACGGAGCGCCAGCGGCGGCAGGAGGACCAGTGGTTAAATCGCCAAACGCCAGGACACGGCTATTTTCCGAATCGGCGACGAATACTTCGCCATTGGCGAAAGTCGCCGCGGTAGGCAGGAAGAACGTGCTGTTGGAGGGTTCGGCCTGGCCACGGTTGCCTAAAAACTGAGTCAGAGTGAAACCGTCCTGGCCCATGACCGTCTGAGCGCGTGGGGAGAACAGTTGGTTTTCCGCCGGCCAC
>JAYUSQ010000206.1:0-83764 GCA_043755595.1 Acidobacteriota bacterium
TCGATCGTCGCCGACAAAAATCTGGGCGGCCACAACCCGACGCCCAACACCGCCGATTGGAACCGGGATGGTAAGCTCGATCTGATCATTGGCGCCGAAGATGGCCTCTTCTATTACTTCGAACGAAACTTCCTCGATTCCCGCGCCGCCGCCCGGCCCTAACTACAAATGGCAGGTGGTGGCGATGCTTTGGTTCATCGCCTTTTTCAACTACGCCGATCGGCAAGCGATCTTCTCGGTGTTTCCCTTGTTGGAAAAAGAGATGGGGCTGACCTCGGTGCAGTTGGGCTTGCTCGGCTCTTCGTTTGCGTGGGTCTACGGACTGGGCGCTTTGTTTGCGGGAACGGTGGTGGACCGGGTCCGCCGGAAGACCGCTATTCTCGCCGGCCTGCAAGCCTGGAGTATCATTTGCGTGGCAACGGCTTCGGCCCGCGGCTTTGGTCAACTTGTCTTCTTCCGCGCCGCCGAAGGGCTGGGCGAGACGTTCTATTTCCCGGCGTCTATGTCGCTGCTCAGCGACTATCACGACAAGCGGACGCGGTCTCGCGCCATGGGTTTTCATCAGACCAGCGTCTACGTGGGGACCATCGGCGGCGGTTTCTTTGCCGGATGGATCGGCCAACAATACGGCTGGCGATGGTCCTTCATCGTCTTCGGTGGGCTGGGGATGTTGCTGGGGCTGGTGCTTTCGAAATTGCTGATCGAGCCGAAGCGAGGACAGGCTGAAGGGCTGACCGGCAAGGCGCCGATGGCGACGAGCGATTTCCTTGGGATGGCCTGGCGGACGCGCACGGTGCGAATGCTGGTGCTCGCTTTTGTTTGTTCGAACTTCGTCGCCACGGTGCTGTTGTCGTGGATGCCGAAGTTTCTCTATGACCGGTTCCATTTGAGCCTCGCGCAATCGGGCCTGGCGGCGACGGTATTTGTACAACTGGCGAGTCTGGCTGGTTCGGCGCTCGGTGGTTTTCTGGCGGATCATCTACGCTCGCGCACGGCTGCCGGCCGGATCATGGTGCAGGCGGCGGGTGTGCTCTGCGGCGCGCCGTTTGTCTGGTGGTGCGGGCAGACGCAATCGATCGGGATGGTGATCGCCGCCCTTACGGGGTGGGGATTATTTAAGGGACTATACGACGCGAATATCTTCGCCTCGGTCTTCGACGTGGTGCCGCCGGAAGCGCGAGGAGCGGCGGCGGGTTTGATGAACACGCTGGGCTGGTTGGCGGGCGGCGGATCGGCTCCGCTCGTGATTGGATGGATTGCGCAGTCGACGGGTTTGGGGGGCGCCATTTCGCTGGCGGCGGGTGTGTACGTGCTGGCCGGGGTGTTCCTGATCGTCGCGGCGGTGTTCTTTGCGCGACGCGATATTGAAGCGATGGCTGCGGGCTGACCCCCGACACGCGCGTTACGGCGAGACGCTCACGGCTCCGTTCCGAACGGTGACGGAGCGGACGATTCCAGATGCCTGACCAACATGTCTCTATACGACTCCAGCGCCGGGCCGCTCGCTTGAAGCCGCAGCGTCTCCTGGCTGGCCGGCGAAAGGCGGGCCGCATAGGCCGGGTTGGCCGCCGTCAGATATCGCTTGGCTTGGACATGCGAGCCTACCAAGCGCGCCAGCCACGGCGAGAAACCACGGGGCAACAACCATCGCTCACCCATCTCGTCGTGATTGACCACGCCGACTCTTTCGTCGCGCAGCGTGCCCTGGGCGTCGAAGAGATGCCCAATGTCGTGGAGCAGTGCGGCCAGCACGAGTTCCTCGTCCGCGCCGGCCCGCACCGCGAGCCAAGGGCATTGTTCGGCATGGGCGAGCTTGGTAACGGCTTCGCCGAAATATCGCTCATCGCCTGTGCTCCGCAGCAGGGCGATTGCTTCCTCGGCTACTGCGCGACAGTCGCGGTTCATGGGCGTTCTCCTTGCTCTATTCGCGCCGAGATGAGATCGATCACCGGTAGTAACTCGGCTACCGACGGAATTACATAGTGCGCGCCTAGCGAGTGGAACTTCTCCTCAGCCGCGCGGAATAACTGGCTCTGCCGTTCAGCCGGCAACGCCTCAAGGTCCTCACGAGAGAGGCCGACTTCGTTGCCGGTCTTGACTATCGATACCGCCCAGGTTCCGGCATTCTGCGCTTCGGCTATGTCAACTGGCGTGTCGCCGACTTTGACAAAGGATCGTAGTGTAACCGAAATCGGCCACTGCGAAATTCCCCGTCAAAGGCGGATCCCGTCAGATTCCTGCGCGAGCTGGAAAAGCAAACGGCAGGCGGTCAACGCTTACTTCTCTGTATATAGATCGGGCAGGTCATTCTCAAAAAGAATGACATCGCCGGGTCGAAGCATCTTTTGAAAGATGGCCTGGGTCTCGGATAGGTCTTTGATCACGCGCAGGCTATGCTCGGGGAAGCCGCCTCGGCGAAGCCCGTCCTGGATCGGCTTGGTTTGTTCGGGGCCTACCAGGATGACAAAGTCGGCGCACTGCGAAGCGAGGTGTCCGAACTCTTCGTTTTTCTCGTAGTGAAGCGTGCCGAGTTCGATCATGCCGGGTGTAACCAGCACCCGCTTGCCGCCCGTGAATTGAGAAAGAACGTAAAGGGCTTCGGCTGCGCCGATCGGGTTTGAGTTATAGGAGTCGTCGATAATCGTCGTGCCAGCCGCGCCGGGTTTGACCTCAAGACGATTCGGGGCCGGTTCCAGTTTGGCGATGCCCGTTGCGCACTCGTCGAGCGTCAGGCCGAGTTCGAGTCCGATACGCGTTGCGCCAAGAATGTTTAAAACATTATGGCGGCCTACGATTCGGGTGTTCACCGCAGCCGAGTTGCCGTCCTTGGTGGCGATCGTGAATTGCAGGCCTTCGCGCGTGTGCTCGACCGCTTCCGCCCAAAGGTCCGAGTCGCTCTTCTGCGCCAGGGAGTACAGCGCGACGCGCGTGTGCCGAGTGCGGGCCGCCAGCTTCCGGCAATGTTCATTGTCGCCGTTGAATACCGCCAGTCCGTCGGCGGGTAGCGCGGCGATCAGTTCGTAGTTAGTCTCTTCAATGTTCTCCATCGTGAGAAACCGCTCGAAGTGTTCGGGGCCAATCGAGGAGATAATCCCGATCTTGGGATGCGTAAGATCGGCGATCTCTTTGACCTCGCCTCGCTTGTAAGCGCCCATCTCGGCGATGAAGATCTTATGCTCCGGCTTGAGCATGTCGTTAATCACGCGTGTGATGCCTAGCAGCGTATTGAAGTTGCCCGGTGACTTGATGACTGAATGCTTTTGCGCCAGTAGCACGTCAATGTAATACTTAGTCGAAGTCTTGCCGTAACTGCCGGCGACGCCGATCACTAAGGGCTTCAACTCCGCCAGACGGCGGCCGGCCTGTTTCACGAAGCCGCGATTGATGTGAGCCTGAACTGGCTTGAGTAATATGTTGGCCGCCAGTACTGCCCAGGGCGCGGCGTGAAAGAGGATCGCGGCGCCAAGCCAAACGGGGAAAGGCGAGAGGAACCAAAGCAGGGCAAAAAGCCCGAGCAGAGCGCGCGAGGTGAGCAGCGTCCGTTTGGCGCGAGTCGTATAGTCGAGCGGCTTCTTCGCCGGTGTTGTGTCCTTGCGCAGAAACAGAAACATGGCGGCCGCCGCGATCAGCGCCCAACCAAACGGCTGTGGCAGTAGCGCCGCGGCCAGGCATGAGGCGAGGCCGATCACATCGACGTATCGATCAAGCGGCTTGGCAAACAGCCATCCCAGATACCGCAGCACGATGTAACTATCCATCTGCCACATGTGGAGTGCGCGCACGGCGCGCACCGCACCAACGGCGGCGGCGCAGGCCAGGGCCAAAGCTGCGAGTGCTATGTTCATTCGCGGAAGAACTTGAGGGCCAGCATATTGAACTTAGTCATCTGGTCGACGTAGGGAAAATGCCCGGCACCCCGGAAGACCACGAGTTCACTGTCGGGGATCAGCCGCTTCATGGTCTCGCCGCAATAGAGCGGCGTATCCTGGTCCTGATCGCCCCAAACCAGCAGGCACTTACTGCGGATCCGATCGAGTAAGTGGGTGAGATCTTCGGCGACGACGCGGCCCAGGGTCAATCGCAACTCTCCGGCATTCTTGTAGTCTTGTGAGGCGAGAAACGGCAGCAGCCTTTGGCCCATGCGCTCGGCCAAGGCTCCCGTGGACGGTGAGACCGAGTGGGCAACTCCGCGCACTCTGCCTGCCGCTGAGCCTACCCATTTCTTGATCCGCCGGCTCAGTGCAGGCGGCGGGATAACGCCAGCCCCCGCCGTGAACAACAGCCTGCCCGCGCGCTGTGGATGGGCGGCCGCCAGTTTGATCGTCACGCGTCCGCCGAACGAGTGCGAGACGATACCCGGTTGCTCAAGTCCCAACCGGTCCATTAACTTGATCGTGGAAGCGAGAAAGTCGTCGACGCTCCAGGGCTTCGGCGGGAGGCCGGACTCGCCGTGGCCTGGAAAATCGATCGACGTGACAGCAAAGCTTTGAGCCAGCGCATTGGCGATGGGATCCATGCTTTCAATCCGCCCGCCCCAACCGTGTAACAACAAGATCGGCGAGCCTTGTCCCGCTTGCTTGTAGCGGATGCGAAGGCCGTCGATGTCGAGAACGCCAATCACCGGGTTCCGCTCAATAAGTCGACGTCGAGCGAGTATTGAGTCTGACGCTTCGTCTTATGCCGTTCAATCGCCTCGTCCACCAACAAGCGCACTAACTTATCGAAGGGCAGTCCCGATGCTTCCCATAGATAGAAACTCAGAGAGCCGGGCATCGTATTGATCTCGTTGACGTAAGTTGTATGACCGTCCGAGTCCAGCAGGAAGTCCACACGCGCGATTCCCGTTCCGCCGATTGCGCGAAACGCCGCGATCGCCCGATCCTGAATCCGCCCCGTGAGGTCGTCGGAAATTGGCGCCGGGATCTGCCGATTGAGCGAGGCCATGCCGCCCTTGCTAAACTTTCCGCCCGCGCCCGCCGCCATCTTCGCGCCGCGTTTGCCCGTGGAAGCGCCGGAGCGATACTTCGCCTCGAAACTCAACAACTCGCCTTCGAGTTTGGGCATCTCGCAAACGCTGGCGCGGTACGGCGGCCCAATCACCGAGCAGTTGACTTCCTTGAAATCCACCAACGCCCGTTCCACTAACACCCGCTCATCGTAAGTAAGTGCGGCCCCGATGGCTTCGGTAAGTTGCTGGGAATCGGCGGCTCTGGCGATGCCGATTGAAGAGCCCAGTGTGGCGGGCTTGACGATCACGGGATATCCAAACTTAGCTTCCACCAGCTTGACGAACGAGGCCGGATCCGCGCGCCAGAGATTTCGATGCGTCCACACGCATTCAAGCGCCGGGAGTCCAGCGCGAGCGTAGAGTTCTTTCTGGCGGATCTTGTCCATCCCGGCGGCCGACGCGAAGATGCCGCAACCGGCGTAGGGGACGTCGGCCATTTCAAAAAGGCCTTGAGCCGAACCATCCTCGCCGAACGCGCCATGCAGCACGGGGAAGAAAACGTCGGCCCACAACATCGGCGCTTTGTAGAAGAAGCCCTTGGCTCCGTTCGGATGCAGGACGAACTGGCGGATGGTTGGATCCGGGCTCAGGAAAACCCGGTGAGCGTCGCGGAGCGAATCGGGCCGGAAACCCGGCGTCGCATACAGCTTGAGATTGTAGAGCCCTTTGCCCGCAAACCAGGTGCCCTTCTTGTCGATGTAGATGGGCAACAACTCATATCCGGCCACTTCAAGAGCGTCCATTACCTGATGTGCGCTGATGACCGAGACCTCGTGCTCGACGGACCGGCCGCCAAACAGGACGGCTACGATTTGTTTTGACATAGATCGGGACTGGGCTGGGTAAGGCTTCATTGTAGCAGCCGGTTTGCGTAGAGGAACTTGCCTCCGGCGGCCTTCACCGGATGCAAGGCCCCCGGTCCAACCAGGGCCTCGATCCGCGGGACGGAAGGGCCTTCGATGAGCAGATAGTGCAATTCGGGACGCCGCCATCGCTCCGCGAATTCGGTGTCTGCCAGGAACACCCTCGGAGCGCCAGGCGCGTAGGATCCGTACTCCAGATTGTTGACGCGCCCATTCAACAGCCACCCGTGCGCATCGGCATAGAAGAAGACCGAAGAGAACGTGTAGTACTGATTGTCGAAGATCACTTCGCCCTTGGGCGAGTGCGCGAGCGCCTCTGCCAGTTGCCGCGAGCCGAGATAGGGATCGAAGACAATCAGCGCCTGCCGCGCCGCGAACGTGAACAGCACCATCATCACGGCCAGCGCGATTGCTCGCCGGACACCGCTTGTCAACCAACACCCCGCCGCGCCCACGCCGAAGGCAATGGCCGCCAGCAACAGCGGAGCGCGGAGGTAGGCCATGGCCGGCAATGTTAGGTCTTTCATATGACCGAGCGACAAGGTGTAAGCGTCGGGGTTCAAAGTCAGGGCCTGCGAGATGTCGCCAGGCGCCGGATAGCCGCGCGTGAGCACGAACATCACGAACAACAAGATGCAAACCGCCGAGCAAATTACTCCCAATACACGCGGGGGCCATTTTGTTTCGGAGCCCTCCGCGAGAGCCAACCCAAGCAACAACGCCAGTGCCGGATAGCACGGCATCGAATAATATTCCTGCGTCGTGGAGAACGTGAAGAATACCAGGAGAAAACCGGACCAGCAGAGGCACAGCAATCTCATGCGCGCGCCAGATGTGTCGAGCTCTACCGGCCGCTGGAGCGCACGCGGCAGCCAAACGCTCCATGGAAAGAGCCACAGAAAATGGAAGAGCCAGAAAGCCGCCCGCGGGACCGTGTTGTAGTCACGCGGATGCCTCATGTTCAAGAAGCGGAACACATGTTCGTTGAAGAAGAAGAACCAGAAAAAGCCATGATACTCGCCGGGCGACGAGTGCATTGTGAAGTCGAAATAAGGCGGGTTGCGCAGCGTCGCGAGCACGGCCCAAGGCGCGGCGATCGCCACGGTCAGCAGGATCCCGGTGAGCGGCGTTAAGCGCCGCCACTCGCGCCACTCGCCGCTGAAGAACCAGAACAGCATCACGGCGCCAACTGGAAAGAGCATCGCGATCAGGCCCTTGAGCAGGAACCCGATTCCCAGCGCCGCCCAAAATACATAGGTCCAGCCGCGCAGGAATCCATAGAGCGCCAACGCAATCGTGAGTGTCAGCACGACGTCCGGAATCAGGATGCGCGTGAACAGCCACAGGCCCACACACGTCGCGAGCGAGAGTCCAGCGAGGAAGCCGGCGCGCGCGGAAAAGGCCCACGTTCCCATGCGCACCACCAGCCAGCACAGCGCAATCGTCGAGAGTGCGAGCGGGACCCGCGCGGCCCAATCATGCACACCGAAGATGGCCATCGACGCGGCTATCATCCAGTATTTGAGTGGAGCCTTTTCGAGATAGGGCACGCCGTCGAGCCGCGCTGTAACCCAGTCGCCCGATTCGAGCATGGTGCGCGCGATCCGCGCCTGCACGGCGTCAACGTCATCCATCAACGATGGCGGGCTGATCGCGCCCAAGCCGAAAATCAGCGCGGCTACGAGCACGACGATCAGTTCGTAGTAGCGGTTGTTGAAATGGCGCCCAATCCCGGCGCGGACGGTCCCCATCGTTTCGCCCAAAGGAACAAGGTTAGCAGGCCCCATAGATGGTACCCGGCGTTAACTCGGCGGGCGAAGTGGTCATCCATCAATTGGCGAACCGCGGGCCACGCAAATGGCAAGCCGGATTCGCGCACCGCACGCTCGGTAACAGTGTCGAGCAAGAGCGGCTTGAGCCGGTTACGAAACCAGTCATGCGCGGGTATGTCGAAGCCCTCTTTACTGCGCGATGTCACGGCAGGCGGAAGCTTGGGCCGCATCAATTCGCGCAGGAGAAACTTCAGATTTCCCCTGCGGACCTTGAGGTTCTCCGGTAAGGTAGCGGCGAATTCGGCGATGCGATGATCGAGGAACGGCGGGCGCACTTCGAGCGAGTGAGCCATCGACATACGGTCGCACTTGTAGAGGATGTCTTCCACAAGATAAAGCCGCTGATCGAGAGCAAGGAACCGGTTCAATTCTCCGGCGTCCGCTGACAAGTCGCGAAAGAGGTCAGCCGGATTAGGCGGATTCGAAAGGCCTAACAAGGCGCGCTTCTGTGAGTGTGAGCAGACGCCATTCCAGAACATATGCGCCTCGATCGGCTCCAGGAGCGAGCCCTCGAGAAACCGCTTGACCTTGTACTCGAAGCCGATCTTCTCATCCGAAACCGGAAGCAGACCACGGGCGGCGGACAGCGCGGCGCGCCGAAGCGAAACGGGGAAGAGCCGCAGCCACCGCGCATAGGCGTCGGCCTGATATGTCTTGTAGCCGCCGAACAATTCGTCGGCGCCCTCGCCGCTGAGCGCAACCGTCACGTGGCGCCGGGTCATGCCCGATAAGAACCACACCGGAAGAGCGCCGGCATCGGCCGATGGTTCGTCGGCGAAATACGCCATGCTCTCAATGGCCGAAGCGAGGTCGAGATCCGGTGAAAGATCCAGTTCCCGGTGATCGGTGTCGTAGGCTCGCGCCACCTCGCGAAAGTACGGCGACTCGTCGAAACTCCTACCCTGAAAGGAAACGGAGAATGTCTGCAAGCGCCCGGGAAAATGTTTCGTCGCGTAGTGAGCGATCGTCGACGAATCGACACCGCCGGAAAGCCAGATGCCGAGCGGCACATCGGAGACCAGATGTTCCCGCACCGCGCGATCCAGCAGGAAATCCAGTTCCCGTTTGGCGTCCTCCAGTTTCAGCCCGTGATTTGTTTTAAACGTAATCTGCCAAAAACGTTCGCTACGCTCATGGCCCTCTTTCCACTCCAACCACGACCCCGGCTCCAACTTCCGAATCCCGGCCATCATGGTGAACGGATGCGGGATGTAGTTAAGCGACAGGAAGTAGCTCAGGGCCGCCGGATCGATTTCGCGGTCGACCGCCGGGTGCGCGAGGATCGCTTTGAGTTCGGAGCCGAAATGGAGATCGCGTCCGCGCCGCGCCAGGTACAAAGGCTTGATTCCCATACGGTCACGCGCCAGGACCAAGCGGCGGGTCGATTCGGTCCAGAAGGCCACGGCGAACATCCCATGAAGACGCGCGAACGCTTCGATGTCCCACTGCAGGAACGCCTTCAAGACGACTTCCGTGTCACCGCCGGATTCGAAGCGATGTCCGAGCGATTCGAGTTGAGCTCGCAAGTCGCGAAAGTTGTAGATCTCGCCATTGAACACGATGACCGTGTCCCGGTCTGGCGAGTAGAGCGGTTGATCGCCTCCGGCGAGGTCCAGAATCTTTAGGCGGACCGCGGCGAGCGACGCTGCCAAGCCATGATGCGAACCCTGCTGATCGGGCCCCCGCTGGCGTATGGATTCACGGGCCGCTAGTAGAATCGCGGGGTCGGGCCGCGAATTTAAGTGAGTAAAGCCGGCAATGCCGCACATCGGTGCGAGCGCGTCAGATGGCGTTCGGGTCGACCACGAGTTGGTTGTCGACCGACTTAACGCCCTTCACTTTTTTCGCGAGCTTCTCGGCTTTCTGCCGCGCGCGCTCGGTGCGCACTTTGCCTTTGATCGATACGACGCCATCTTTGGCATCCACCGTGAGCGCGCCGCCATTGACCGCGGGGTCTTTGGTGAGTTGCAGCCGCACTTGGTCAACCAAGGCATCGTCGCTGTTGGCCGGCTTTTTTTGCGCAATGGCGGGCGCGATCCACAAGGTAAAAGCCATCAGGTAAGCGGCGAGAAGACGTTTCACGAAGTTCATCCTTCTTGTTTTGGCTCCAGCATTTCGGGTGTGACGCCCATGTTATATCGCCAGTCTAACTCATTCAGAAACGCCGGATTGTCGCGCCAGCCTTCCTGGACCTTCACGAAGAGTTCGAGGAAAACCTTCTTGCCGAACAGCTTCTCAATCTCCTGGCGGGCCGCCGTGCCAATCTGCTTGAGCTGCGCGCCGCCATGTCCGATGATGATGCGCTTCTGGCCGTCGCGCTCGACATAAACGATGGCGTTGATCCGCAGCAGCCGCGGAGTGTCTTCCCACTTTTCGACCACGACGGCGACCGCGTGCGGCAGTTCCTGGCGCGTCTGGTGGAGCACATGTTCGCGCACAATCTCCGATGCAATGTGCCGCTCCGGTTGATCGGTGATGAAGTCGCCGGGGAAGTAACGCGGTCCCTCGGGCAGCAACCTCACGATCTCGGCCTTCAGCAGATCGAGTCCCTCGCCAGTGAGCGCCGATACCGGCACGGTCTGGGCGAATTGCGCTGCCTTGTGATAGACATCGATCAGCGGAAGCAAGGCGTTCTTGTTGGGAACGCGGTCGATCTTGTTGAGGAGTAGAAATTTCGGAGCTCGTTGCGTGGCCAGTAATTCCAAGGCCGCGAGATCGGCTGGATTGATGTTCTGCGTGGCATCCACCATCCACAGGAGCAAATCGCGCTCGGCCAGCGATTCATGCACGGATTCCATCATCCGCTTGTGGATCAGCTTTTCGGCCGTGTGAACGCCCGGCGTGTCAAGGAAAACGATCTGCGCCTTCGGCATGGTCAGCACCGCTTGCACCGACGAGCGCGTAGTCTGAGGTTTGCTCGAAACGATCGCCACCTTTTGGCCGACCAGCGCGTTGACCAAGGTCGACTTGCCGGCATTGGGCCGCCCCAGGACGGTTACGAAGCCCGAAACATGTTTGGTCTTCTTTGTCTTTGGCTGTTTAGGAGGCTTCGCCTCGGCGGCGGATGGGCTTTCAGGCTTGTTGGCTTTCACGATCGTCCGTTTCCACCGTGGAGGCGCGCGCCAGCCGCACTTGCGCCACTCGCCGGTTGTCCGAGGATAGCACTTCAATCCGCAGTTCATCGCGTTCAACGGATTCACCCGCCTGCGGCACCCGGCCCAGCCATTCCGTCACGAGGCCGCCGATCGTAGTGGACTCTGTGCCATCCTCCGGCCGGAACTGGAAGAGCTCGGCGAGGTGATCCAGATCGAAATTGCCCGAGACGATGTAGGATCCATCGGGCTGTTGCGCGACGTCGCGATTCGGATCGTGTTCATCGCTGATCTCGCCGACGATTTCTTCCACCAAGTCTTCCATCGTGGCCAGCCCGGCGGTGTTGCCGTACTCATCCACTACCAGCACCATGTGGACGCCCTCTTTCTGCATCAAGCGCAAGAGGTCATCGACTGGCTTGGTTTCCGGAACGCCCGTGATTTCCCGGCGAATTTCCTTCACCTTGCGAACGGCGCGTTCGGCCGAGTCCATCTCCATCATGTCGCGCACATGGACGAAACCGCTCACGTCGTCGAGCGAGCCACGATAGGTCAGGATGCGCGAATATTGCTCGCGGACCACCAATTTATGCAGGTCTTCCAGGGTTGAGCTCTCGTCGATCGCCACGACATTAGGCCGCGGCGTCATCACCTGCCGGACAGTCTTGTCGCCGAATTCCACCACGGACTGGATCAGCCTCCGGTCTTCTTCCTCGATGAGTCCTTCTTCGGCGCCCGCCGTGATGAGCGCTTCGATTTCCTGGCTCTGCGTCGTGGCCTTTTCCTCTTCGGGTTCGTCAGCCGAGCTCAGGTCCGCCAGCGAACGCATGAACTTCAACAACGCGAGCAGTGGGCGGCTGGCGAGCGCGATCAGCGCAAGCAGGGGATAGAGCCGCATGAGCCATCGGCCCGAAGTGCGACGGTAGAACAATTGCGGGAGCAGGTGCGCGACGAAGAGCACCAGGAGGGCGGAAAGAACGGTCGCCTCAATCAGAGAACGCCAAAGAGGTTGGGCGGGCAGGCGTAGCGTTGGATCTCCATGTTCGATGGCGGCAAACACCAAGATCGCCAACGTCGTCATGAGCACGTGCTTCACGAGCGAGAAGGCCAGCGCGCCTTCTTCCAACTTCAATCGGAGCCGCTCCTCCAGCGTCTCTTTGAAAAATGTCAGGGCGGGTTGCTCACGCGCACGCAAGCGGAGAGCTTCGATGTAGAGCCACTGCACAAAGCAGATGGGAATCAGCAGCATGGCCGAAACGAAGGCGAGGACGAATAGGAGCGTGGTCACGCTATCACCCGTTCAATGACGCCGGCGGGCAGGCCAAGTTTTTTCCGCCACGCCAATTCGAGGCGGGCCATTTCGCCGGAATCCGTCTCGTGGTCCAGTCCTGAGAGATGCAGCACGCCATGCAGCATTAGGATGCGGATTTCATCGCCGAGGCGATGGCCGAATTCTTTGGCTTGAGCGCGTGCGTGGTCGAGTGAGATCGCGAGGTCGCCGGCGGACCGTTCTCCATCAATCGCCGCTCCGCTCATGGCCGAAGGGAACGAGAGAACGTCAGTCGCCTTGTTTTTGTTTCGAAATTGCCGGTTCAATTTCTGCAGTTCAGCATCGTCCGTGAGCAGGCAATTGAACGGGCGGCCACCGGTGACACGGCGTTGCAGCGTAGCGGCGAAAGCTACGAGATCGGTGCGGCCCGAGACGCGAAGTCCCGCGCGGACGATTAAACTCGGAGGTTCGGAGGCGGCAGAACGCATGGCGGTTCAGGCCCCGCCGTCGCTCAATTTGAGCGGCAACTGGCGGTTTTGCAATTCGGTGTGACGCTCGTAGGCTCTTACTATTTTCTGCACTAACGAATGACGCACCACGTCACGCTCGTCGAAATGCACGAAGCGAATCTCGTCGATGCCGGCCAGCACTTCGATCGCGTTACTCAGTCCGCTTTTTCGTCCGATGGGAAGATCGGTCTGCGTGATGTCTCCGGTGACAACCATACGGGAATTGAAGCCTTGCCGCGTGAGCACCATCTTCATCTGCTCAGGGGTGGTGTTCTGAGCTTCATCGAGAATGACGAAGGCGTCGTTCAGCGTCCGGCCGCGCATGAATGCGATCGGTGCGACTTCGATGATGTTGCGCTCCATGAATTTTTCGACCTTCTCGCCTTCCAGCATCTCGAACAGCGCATCGTAGAGAGGACGAAGATACGGGTCGACCTTCTCCTGGAGAGTGCCCGGCAGGAAGCCTATTTTTTCGCCGGCTTCCACTGCGGGCCGAGTGAGAATGATGCGCGAAACCCGCTTGTTCAGAAGGGCCGCGACGGCCATCGCCACCGCGAGATAGGTTTTGCCCGTGCCAGCCGGACCGATGCCGAAGACCAGATCGTGCTTGTCGAGCGCATCCAGGTACCGCCGTTGATTGAGCGTTTTCGGCGTGACGGTTTTCTTGCCAAACGTTCGCTGACGGCCGCTCTCGACCAACTCACGCAGAGTGATGGATGAATCGGTGGTGACCACGCGCAGGCAATCGATCAGGTCGCCATTCGAAAAGACATGGCCCCCGGCGATCAGCGCGGCGTAGTCAGTCAGGATCGATTCGGCTCGGGCGACGGCTTCGCCGGTTCCTTCGATTTCGAGTGAATCCTGACGTACCTGAATCCCCACGCTCAGGTTCTTCTCAATGAGGCGGATATTTTCGTCCCGGGTTCCGAAGAGCGGTTCGATACCACGGCTAATGCGCACGCTTTGTTTCATCGAATCGCCAATGACGGATAAAAAGAGATCATGAAGGGAAGGAAAAGGGAGTCGCGGATGCGAGGAGTTTGAAGCCGATGCCGATCCGCTGTGCGGAAGAAGACAACATCAATCCAAAATTATACCAAAGGATTCGAACAATTATTGCCGCCCTGCCTGCCGGCGGGCTGCCGCCAGCAGACGGACAGCGGTGTTGGCGACTGTTTCTCCCGAGCCGGCCGCGGTGCGAACTTCAGATTCTGTGTCGCCTGCCGAATATCCTTTGCGATTGGGAAGGAGGCCGGCCGATCCGTTGGCGAAGCCTACGAGAAGCGTACCGTGAAACGGTGAGGCCTTCCGGATCGCCGAGCCTAACTCCGTCCAAAGTTCGCCTGGCAGGCCAACCCAAGCCAGCGCGCCGCCAAGCGCAATCACCTGCACTTCCGCTTCAACCGGCGGCGCTTTGCGACGCGAAGGGAGCTTTACTACTTCGCGTGCGAAACCAAGTTTGGGCGAGTCGACGCGGACCGAGCGCGCCACCGCTTTGACCGTTTCACCGGCGATGATTGAACCAACGCGGCGCGCCTCGACGCCAGGCGGATATGGCGCCAATTGGCTACGCACGTCAATGTTTGAAACATTTCCGCCTGTGCCCGGGGACCACAGCGTCAGAAGGTCCGCGCCGTAGACTTTGCCCAGCGTTCGCCCAATCGGGGCCAGATAGTCGAGCGCGTCGCTGTGCAGCGAGAAGCTTCCATAAATTGCGATCGCGCCTCCAGCCGCCGTTTCAAACAGAGCGATCGTCAGATCGGGATCGGCTTCGCCCGCAGGTTGCACGATGGCTGGATTCAGCCGGCCAGGGTTGGCGCGCACCGTGCCGTCCTTCATGAGGAAGCGATTGTAGAAACCGATAGCGTCGTCTTTGCCCGCGCCTGCCCAGACCGACGCAGGTTGCAGCGTAGCGAGCGCCTTGCGGACCGCTTCGGAGATTCGCGCCGGTGCGATCGAGGTACGAGCGGTGCGCACCCCGGTCGCCGAGATCATCACATTGGCTTCGGGAATGGCTGATTGTTCGGCGATCTGTTTGCGTGCGGTGAGGACGGTCGTCTCATCGACCATAAGCAGGTCGCAGATGACGAGCGCGGCGCGGGTGGCCCCATCGTCAAGCACGAGCGCTTTCACGGCGAAGTCATCGACAGAGGCTCGGCCTACGCGAAACTCCGCCGCTGCCGCCAACCCGGCGGACAGCAGGAACACGGCGATGCGGATGATATTGGGCATAGCCTACTTGGATGAAACGCCCAGTTCGACAAGCAGACGGCGCGCGCCATACACAGAGCGCAGCGCTTCCACGATTCCCTGCGACGCGACATGTACGCTCCGTTCGCGCTCCTCGCGATAGACGAACCGATTGGGCAGGCCTTCAAGATTGCCATCGAAGAGGATGCCAACCACCTCGCCTTTGGTGTTGACGCTGGGGCTGCCGGAGTTGCCGCCATGCGTGTCTGTGGTCGTGACGTAGTTATACGGTGTCGCCAGCTTGAGTGAATTCTTCTTGGCGAGCCAGCGAGGCGGAAGGGCGAAAGGGTCAACGCCAGTGGCGCGCGGATACATTCCGGCGAAATCGGTGGCCCATGGCACAGGCTTTCCGTTTACGTCCTTGTAGCCCTTGGCTGGACCGTAGGAGACGCGGAAAGTGAAGGTGGCGTCGGGATAGTCGTCGGTTCCGAATTTGGCGAAGCGCACTTGGGCGATGCTGGCCGCAGCCTGCGTGATAGTCGCTTCCACGCCATCTTCGTAACGCTTGCGCAGTTCGCGCGCTTCGGGATCAAGCAGGCGGATCAGGCGGAGCATACTGTCATCGGACTGCGCGATGGCCGCCGGCTCTCCCGTTGCGAGACGCTTGCGCTCGGCGGCGGACGTGAGTTTGCTGGAGTTCACATAAGCGGCGGCCGCCTCGGCGGGAGGGCGGCCTGCGAGTACTTGCTTGACGATTGGGTCCGCGGAACCGAACTGGCGTTCGAGTGACGTGAAGTAGCTGGCGAGCACGGCGATCTCATGAGAGATCGTGAACGGTAGCTCGCTGAAGAGAGTTTGCTCCATTGAGGGCAGAGCCGGGTCGACATAATCACGGATGCGCTCACCGTTTGGTTTGGCTTTCTCTTGTGTGTATCGCCAGAGATGCCTGGTGATGCCGAACAAGTCCGAGCCACGGCCCGCGTTGGATTCAAGAAGCCAGTAGCGTTTGTAGAATGTAGCGTAGGAACGGTAGGCTACGGCCACTCGATCCCAGACAGCCGCCGACGCCGGATCACTCGCAGCCGCGGCCCGGAGCGTTTTTTCTTCGTCGCGTTTGCGCGCCATCAAGTCGGGTTCGCGCAGTCCGCTGAGAAAACCGGTAAAGGCCTTGAAGCTATTTCGTTGCGACATCAGGTTGTCGACCGAAGCGCGGGCTTCGTCAGGGCCGCGGGCTCCATACTGCTTTAACGCGGCAATCAGGCGATCGAGCTGCTCAAGGATAAATGGGTAGGAAATATCACGGCTGAATTCCAGTTCCGATTGCGTCGCAAGCCGGCCGGTGGAACCCGGATTGCCTGCGACGAATTGCAGTTCGCCTTCGCGAGCGCCGGTCTTGCTCCAGACGAAATGGTTCGGGGTGCGTGCGGGCTGCCCGTTTTCATACGCGCGCAGAAACGTGAAGTCGAGACAATAGCGCGGGTACATGAAGTTGTCGGGATCGCCACCGAAAGCGGCGACCGCATTTTCGGGCGCGAAGACCAGGCGGATGTCGGTGTACTTGCGATAGCGGTAGAGATGATAAAGGCCGCCTGAGTAGAGCGTGACGACGTCGCAGCGTTCGCCGGCGAATTTCGCGGCGCACCGCTTTTCGATCTCCGTCATGGCCGCCTTGCGCTTTTGATTGGCTTCGACGGCTGGACCCTGCGAGGCGTCGCGCACTTTGGCGGTGACGTCTTCGATCGCGAGCAACACGTTAAGTTCAAGGTCTGGGCAGGCGCGCTCGTCTTTTTGTTCGGCAGCCCAGAAGCCATTCTTCATGAGGTCCGACTGCGGTGTGGTCAGTTGTTGGATGCATTCGCTGGCGACGTGATGATTGGTGAAAATCAGTCCGCGCGGCGAGACGAAAGATCCGGACCCCCCATTGTTGAGCCGCACCGAAGCCAAGCGAAGGCGTTCGAGGAAAGCGCCGGTGACGTTGAAGCGATACCGGTCCATCACGCGCTTCTTGGGGAACTGATTGACTAGCCAAATGCCGTCGTCCGTCCACGCTGGCCAGGCGGTGGCGATTGTCACCAGGCACAGGTTGAAAAATGGCCTTTTAAAGTTTGTCACAAACTACTCATTATCCGGCAGCGAAGGACAGGTTGTGAGTCGCGCCATAATCGAGTGTATGGTGGAACTCGAAACAGCGACTTTGGGCGGCGGATGCTTCTGGTGTTTGGAAGCCGTGTTTGATGAGATGCTCGGCGTTGAATCGGTGGAGTCGGGCTATATGGGCGGCGCGGGCGCGAACCCCACGTACCGCGACGTTTGCGGCGGCGACACGGGGCATGCCGAGATTGTGCAACTGCGGTTCGATCCGGCGGTGGTGAGCTTTGAGTCGATCCTTGAGGTGTTTTTCAGCATCCACGATCCAACCACTTTGAACCGGCAAGGCAACGACGAGGGTACGCAATATCGGTCCGCGATCTTTTTCCAATCGCCCGAACAGGAGCGCGCCGCCAAGGCCGTGATTGCGCGTTTGGCTGGTGAGTTTCGCGATCGGATCGTGACGGAAGTAACTGCGGCAGAGGCGTTCTGGGTGGCCGAAGACTACCATCAGGAATATTTCACGCGAAACGGGAATGCGCCGTACTGCCAGTTTGTGGTCTCTCCGAAGGTGGCCAAGTTCAGAAAATACTTCGCGGCGAAGCGGAAGGCTTAGTTCAAGGCTGCGATTCCTTCGGCAGCAATCCTACGTGTCCGATCCCGGCGCCTTTGCAGGCGTCGATCACTTGCGCGATATACCGAAACTCAAGTTGTGGGTCGCCGCCCACGAAGACGGTGGATTCGGGCCGTCCGTGAAACACGCTCATCAATTGATTCGCAAGTTCGGATAGCATGACGGGCCGGCGGTTTACTTCCAAGGTCCCTTCCCCTTTGACGTAGATCACGATCGTCGAAGGTGGCGCAGGCGCGGGCGAAGCGTCGTTTTGCCGCTGCGGAATCTGCGAATCCAGGCCCACAGATTTCGTGGGGGTAATCACCATGAAGATGATCAACAGCACCAGAAGGATGTCGATCATCGGCGTCATATTGATCTGAGCGGGGCCGCCACTTGTCATTGCCATGCTCATACAGACACACGCGGTGTAAAGAATGTTCCCGGCGAAGGTACGCCCGCCGTTATCCTAGTAGGCTGCATGCCCAGATACGCCGCCATCGATATCGGTTCCAACTCAGCGCGACTGTTGGTGGCCGAAGTTTCCCCCCATGGCAAGATCGAGCGGCTGGCCGAGGATCGCGAAGTAACCCGTCTGGGCTCGAGTGTGTTTGCGGGAGGCGCGGTCAGCACGGCCGCGATGGAGTTCGTGACCAGCGTGCTGTCCCGCATGGCCGTCTCCTATCAACGCTTCGACGTGGATGGCATTCGCGTCGTGGCTACCGCGGCTATTCGCGATGCGAGCAATCAGCAGGAGTTCCTGGCGCGCGCATCACTCGCGGCTGCCGCGCCCGTCGAAATTATCTCGGGTGAAGAGGAAGCGCGGCTGATCTATCTTGGTGTGAATAGCCGATGGCCGCATCCAAAGCAGCGAGTGCTGGTGGTGGATATCGGCGGCGGCAGCGCCGAGATTATTGTGGTTGAGAACGGGCGCATGAGAGACGCCTGGTCCAAGCCACTGGGCGCGGTGCGGCTTACCGGCGTTTTCCTTAAGAACGATCCGCCGACTGAACTCGAACTGCGCCAAATGACCGAGTTCATCGACGAGAAGCTAACGCCCGCGACCGCAAAACTCAAGCGCCTGAAATACGATTGCGCGATTGCAACCAGTTCGACCGCCGCTGCGATGATCTGCGCCGTCAACCGGATTCCGCGAGCCCGCCGCGAGGAAGGGGATCGGCTGCGCGCGACTCTACCGCAGGTCCGCAAGCTCTACCGCTCCTTGTGTGAGCAGGATTTGAAGGGCCGTGCGAAGACCCCCGGAATCGGTCCGCGCCGCGCCGAGATCATCGTGCCCGGAGTGGCTGTGTTGATGGAGTGTATGGAGCGGTTCGGACTCGCGGCCTTTCACTATTCGTCGGCGGGTGTGCGAGATGGCATCATCGCGGATTTGGCGGCGCGGCGCGTGGGCGGCGAGAGGTTGCAGCTCAGTGCGGAGCAGCGCGAAGTGGCCGAGCAGGTCGCAGGCAAATACGGCGTGCCGGCCAAACACTATCGAAAAGTCGCGGCGTTTTGCCGTCTGTTATTTGCGGCGCTTGAGCCGTTGCATCGACTGCGGCCGGACTGGGGGCGGCTGCTCGAAGCCGCAGCTATTCTCTATGACATTGGCTTATTCATTGGCGATACGGGGCATCACAAACACTCACAGTATCTGGTAGCCAACTCTGGGCTCCCGGGATTCACGGATCGTGAGCGGTTGTTAGTCGCTCAACTGTGCCGGTTCCATCGTAAGTCCATGCCAGGTCCCCGCCATATCGAATTTCTTGCGCTCCCGGTCGATGATCGCCGGGGGCTGCAGTTCTTGATTCCCTTGTTGCGCATGGCCGATTCGTGCGATCTTTCCAAGGATCAGCGGGTCGATGAGATCGCGTGCCAGATCGCGGGCGGCGCGGTGACGATGCAGATTCGCGGGGCCAAGGTGGACCTCGAATTATGGGCAGCCCAGCGCGTGACAGAGGTGTTCCAGTCTATCTACGGCAAGCCTCTCAGTGTCACTCTTTGGAGGAAGTAGCATCGTGTTGGATTTCGTCTCCGAGCAACTCTCAGCGCACGTCGAAAAGGTCAGGGCAATGGTGGTGGCAACCCGAGCTTCGCCGGACGCCGAATCGGTCCATCAACTACGGGTATCGATTCGCCGCTTGACCGAGACCGTACGCTCGCTGGAAGAATGGGTGAAGCCGCGCCGCGCCGCCAAGCTCCGTGCTCGCCTGCGCCCGGTCATGAAGGCGGCGGGCGTGACCCGGAACCTCGATATCGCTTGTGATCTGTGTTTGGAGGCTCCAGTGGCTTCGGCGGATGGCGTGGGTGAGGCTTTGAAGACTGCCCGTGTAGTCGCGGCGCATCGACTGGTTGGGCGTCTGCTCGCGCTACGACTGGACAAACTTCGTCCTCCCTGCGAGCCGAATCCTGACGCCCCCGCGCCGCGCGTGCTGGCGGCCGCGTTAATGGCCGAACTGATTCCCCGATACTGGCGATCTGGCCGAGTCGCAGCGCAACCGGAGGCCTCGTGGACCGAACTACATCAGTTCCGCCTTGCCACCAAGCAATTGCGCTATACGATGGAGTTATTCGCTTCGATATATCCGAGAGGCATACCATCCCGGCTCGATGTCTTGAAGAAAGTGCAGACGCATCTGGGAAAGGTGAATGACTGCGACGCGGCGCGGGGCCTAAAGGCGATCGCGAGAGACGCCGCGCTTGATGCGTGGCTAGCGGAGCGGCAGCAAACCGAGCGCGAGGAATTCGTAAAGACTTGGGCCGAAGAACAGAAGCGGAGCCGCGCGGGCGCGAACTGGGTCGGCTATTTTGCACGTCCGAAATAGTAGTCTGAAAGGTATCCAATGAAAGTGATCGTCGCCATCAAACAAGTGCCCGCTCGCGATTCGCGCCTCCGCGCCGATGCAACGGGCCGCTGGATCGATACGTCGGACCTTGCCTCCGAAATCAACGAGCCGGATGCTTACGCGCTCGAAGAAGCGCTGCAGTGGAAGGAGAAGCACGGCGGCGAAGTCGTGGTTCTGTGCGCGGGTCCGGCGAATGCCACGCAGTCGATTCGCGATGCCTTGGCCAAAGGCGCTGACCGTGCGCTGCACATAGAGGAGGAGAATTTAGGGGCCTACGATTCGCTCGCGCTGGCGCGTTTGCTGGCGGCGGCGGCGAAGGAGGAAGAGCCCGATCTGATTCTAACCGGGCTGCAGTCAGACGATCTTGGCTATGGGCAGACCGGCGTCATTTTGGCGGAGTTGCTCGGCCTGCCGCACGCCACGATCATCATGCAGACCGAGAAGACCGGCGCGGGGATTCGAGTCAAACGCGAGTTGGAGGATGGCTGGTTTCAACATGTCGAGATGCCGATGCCGGCGCTGCTGACGATTCAGTCGGGCATCAACAAACTGCGCTATTCGACATTGATGGGCATCAAGAAGGCGCGCAGCAAAGAGATCAAGCCGCTCAGCGCTGCCGGGTTGGATGTCGGGGCCGCAGCGGCCGCCGTGCAGTTGGAAAAACTTTACGCGCCGCAACGCTCCAAGCAGACGCGGATGATCGAAGGCGACGCGCGGAAACAAGCCGCAGAATTGGTGGAAGTGCTTCGGCATGAGGTGCGAGTTATATGAGCGTTCTCGTCGTGATGGAACAAAGCCGGGGTGCCTGGCACAAGATGTCCTGGGAGACTCTGGCAGGTGCTCAGCAACTCGGAATGCCGGTGAGCGCGGCAGTGATCGGTCATCAGATTGAGGCGCTGGCGGTGGAACTCGCGAGTAAGAAGATCGCTCGCGCGTATGCCGTCGAGCACGCATTGTTGGCGCAATATTCAGCCGATGGTTATGCGGCGGCGTTGGCGCAGTTGATTGGGAAGTTGCAGCCGTCGCTCGTTCTTTTTCCCCATACGTACCAAGTGCGCGACTTTGCTCCGAAGCTGGCGACGCGGCTGGGGCGTCCGCTGGTGAGCGACGCGATTCGTATGGAGCGCGTGGCCGAGGGCTTTGTGTTCGGGCGGCAGTTGTTTCAAGGTAAGATGAACGGCGACTTCCGCTCGACTGGCGCGGGACCGCACTTTGCTTCGATTCAAGCGGGCGCTTATCGCGCGGATTCTTTGGAAGCTGGAACGCCGGAGGTAGAGACTTTTACGCCGTCGCTTGACCCAGGAACAATTCGCGCTCGGAGTGAGGAGCCGTTTCGCGAGGCACAGCGCGCCGTGGATCTGACCGCTGCGGAGTTGATCGTCTCGGTAGGCCGCGGCATCAAAGAGAAGGAAAACATCGCCATCGTGGAAGAACTCGCGAAGGCGATGGGCGCCGAACTTGCCGCTTCGCGTCCGATCTGTGACAACGGCTGGTTGCCGATGGAACGTCAAGTGGGGAGTTCAGGTCAGACGGTTTCTCCCAAGGTTTATTTGGCGGTGGGGATCTCGGGCGCGATTCAACATCAAGTGGGCATGAAGGGCGCGCGGACGGTGATCGCGATCAACAAGGACGCCAATGCGCCGATCTTTGAAATCGCCGACTACGGCTTGGTGGGTGACCTCTTTGAAATCGTGCCCGCGCTGACCGAGGAGTTGAAGAAACATCGATGACCTCGGTCGCCGTCTGGCTGGGAACGCTGATTCTTTTCGTGCCCACGCCGCGCGGCGCTTTTGTTTCGGCCGATTCACGGCATGATGGTGGCGATCCGGCAAAGCACGATCAGGCGCGGAAGATTTTCCTGTGTGGACGCGCGGCCGTTTGCGCGGTGTCGGGCGGATTGCGGCTGGATGCTTCGACGGAAGAAGCGGCGGGCACGCTGGATGTCTCGGCGTCGCTTGAAAGAACGAGCGCGCGCATGCGGGAAAGCGAAAACCAAAGCGCTGCGGTTCTGTTTGAAACATTGCGGACATCGATGCCTGAAGAGATCCGCGAGTTTTGGCGTAAATTTCTGGCCGGCCGCCGCGTGGACGCTCCGATGAGTTTGCGGCTGGGCGCGCCGTCGGTTTGTACGATCTTGTTTGTGGCGCCGGGTTTTGTCGCGCAGATGCAATTTCCGTTCACCGAACGCCGTTTGGCCGATGGTACCTGGACACATGAGCTGCGGGAGCCGGTGGTGAGGCGGGTGGATGCGATGCGGCCACTGGCACAGGGGCACACCGAGTGTCTGCTGACGCCGGCGAAGTTGCCGGATTCGGCGGACGGGGTCGAGGAGCTTTACGCGCCAGCGAGGGAAACGCCGTTTTGCCGGGACGTGATTGGCGGGCCGGTCGATATCGCGGCGATTGAAGATGGCGAGGCGCGATGGGTGCAGAGGAAGGCGGAGTTGGCGGCAGTCAAACCGCTTGCCGCCCAAATTCATTCTTTCGGGGCGGAGGGGTTTTCGCCCCGTTGTCATGCGGTGTACGAATACCAATTCACTCCCCAAGCTCCCTGTCTCAAAATAAAAACGACAAGGTCGCCGATGTGAATATGGTCATAGGTTTCGCTGTTGACTCTTACGGCGCTCGCAGGTGACTTGGGTCCCCACGGCCCCACCGTTAGTTCGTAGACTGTTCCCTTACTTCTGATAATCCGTTTGCTTAATTTAATGCGGTCGCCGTGTGACGGGCTTCGGAGGAGTTGTCGAGTAACATGTTCGATTCGATTGCGGCGCCGTCTCCGTATAGGAAGGAGAAGGTCAAGAGGAACGCGACACCAAGATGGCTTTGATCGGGCAGATCGATCAACCGCAAAGGCGGACAGAAATTGGAGGGTGGCAAATTAAGCGTCCGCACAGCCCGATACCGGGAGCAAGAGCAAGAGCAAGAGCAATCCCGCCTGACCTCATGGCAAACGCCACTGCGGCAAAGGGCAGCGCCACGAGAATGGCCACGACGAGTTGATATGGTTGGGGAAACAGGACTGCCCATAGGGCCGTCAATCCAGCGACCATGTTGACGTTACGGGCGAGTTTGTCTTCCCTTGGCACCAGACTTCATCCGCTTCCCGTGTGTCGCGCTGCGGCGCGCATCATTTCGAATCCTCGCTTTGGCCGCCCTGGCATCCTCGGAGCCTAGGTATGGCAGTGTGTACAGCCACTCATTGAACTCGGCGTCGACGGGGAATATCTGAGCGACGCCGACTCGAGGTTGGCCACCTTTGGGGACGAGTACGAAAGCAGGCGGCGAAGCCGATACAGACTTCCATCCGCGAATATCCCGACGGGACAATACCTTTGTCCGCGTAAGTTCGACGACCTCAATCCGATCTTGAAACAAAACGATCTTGGACAGACGAAGCGACAAAAGGACATACCCCCAAGCATGCCGAAGCAACAGGCGACTCCAATAAACACCAATTGGGCGTTCGCCCCCTGGAGCGGCTGAGTGAGTGAAAGCCATAGCAAGCCGACTCCCAGTCCGACGCAAACCAAACCGGAGAAAGTGAGGAATATCAGCCACCCGCCTGCGGCACGATACTCGCGGGGGTAGCCGGCCGCACTTCCGCCCGGCAATTTAGGCAACCTGCAGCTCGACATACGAAACCGAGGTAGAGGGTTCTGGAATCGGGTCTCCGTCTTCCAACATCCCCTCAAGGTGAAGCTCAATTGCCTCGCGGATATTGTGCTCAATCTCTTCGACGGTCTTCCCAGTGGTAACGCATCCGGGAAGGTCCGGAATATAGGCAGAAAAGTTATCTCTGCCACGCTCGATCACAACGGCGTATTTTTTCAACTTTTTCCTCTCAATCCGGCTTGGGAGAGAATGCTCTTCATCGTGCCAGGATGAAGGTCATCGTTTGGGTGGCCTGAAATCGTTACCCGTCCTGGCTTGGTCGGGTGCTTGTACTGGCGATGGCTTCCTTTGGTCGTCACATGCCTCCAGCCGTCGTCCTCGACGTTCTTTATAAGATCGCGGACCTTCATTTTCTCTAATCAGGATTGTACCCCTCTATCGGCTCTCCCTGTCGCGGGCCTCGGGGCCAGCTCATCGCCGCCGGAAAAACTCGACTAGCCCGCGCCACTTCCGGTTGATTAGTTCCACGATGTTCAGCCCTACGGCCATAGCCAGTAATCCCGGCCAAAGACTCAATGTCGAAGGGATCGCGCGCCCGCCTGAGTCGAATACCTGGCTCGCCGAAGGTTGAAAGCGCCCTCCCGTGAAAGTGGAAATGCGCTTGAGTAACTCCACGTCGGAACCGTAGTCGATCAATTCGTCTTCTTGCCGGTAGAAGCCAACCTCAGGGAACGCTCGTGATTCTTCGAGTGGCCGGACGCGGAATAAGCCTCGTTGCCCGCCGATTGGAACTACTCCGCGATAGGAGCCTTGCGCCACCTTTTTCACCGCCATCGGTTTACGGAAACTGCCCGGGCCCACGACGAAGATATCGGGTATCTTGGCGGGCTCTGGCACTTGTCGCGACAAATGATACTCAGCTACTAACTCGCCGCTGGTTTGGTCATACTGCAGCGTCGCGTCGACGGGTTGGGTGTGCGGGAGTAAGTCGCGGAACACGTTCGCCCAGAAGCGATCGAAGCCTTTCCACGCCACCCAGTCCGCCGCCCAGCGGGACTTTGCGTCCGAGGTGAAGACCGCCGAGCGGCCCAGTCCATACTGCCAGCGCACGAACAACGGATCCTTCTGCTCCATGCCAAGCACGGTGTCGGCGGAAGGCTTGGAGACGAAACGGACGTAACCTTTGAGTGCGGGCGCAGTCTCCATGCCGACTCCGTCCAGAATTTCGACGCGCTTCAGAATCTGCGGTGTGAGCGGCTTTTCCACCGCCGTCGTGCCTGTATGTTCCATCACGTCGCGCAAGAGGATCTGCTCCAGGCCGGATGGATCGGTCAAGAAGTGCGCGCGGCCTTTGGCGTTGACTGCGATCTTCTCGAGATAAGGGCGGTTGACGTCCTGGCCCAATCCAACCGTCGATATGGTCACCCTTTGGGACGCCGCCTCTTTGGAGAGCGCGAGGCTGTCGCCTTCTTCCGAGATCCCGTCGGTAAGCAGCACGACGTGTTTGAAGGTGGCGTGAATCGGCGCGATCTTGCGATACGCTTCGGCGAGTGCGGGCGCGATCTGCGTACCGCCGTCCGGGGTGATTCCAGCGATGAGCCGCTTCATCATCTGCCGGTCTTCCGCCTTGCGAATCGGAATGGCCCATTGGAAAGAATTATCGAAGATGAGCACGCCCACTTGATCGATGGGCCGCAGGTTCTCAACGACACCGATCGAAGCCAGACGCGCCAGTTCCATCTTCTTGCCTTCCATCGACGACGATTTGTCGACGATCAAAACGACGCAGGTGCCTTCGGGCGAACGCGGCGGCGCAAGTTTCGCGGGCAGGAGCCGGTCCATCCCGTCTTCGAGCGTTTTATTCTCCACATAGACGTTGCGCTCGCCGGCGATCACCAACACGCCGCCGCCTTGTTGCACAAAGCCTTCGAGATCCGCTTTGAAGGCTGGCGGAAGAGCTTCGAGGTCCCAGTTATTCAGCACGACGGCTTGATACGCATCCACCGGTTTGACCGGCACAGCGGCTGTGTACTCGACGTCAAATTGCGAAGCCCTCAGCACGTTGAGCAGATGTGTCTCCGAGCCCGCCGGATCTTGCGAGAGATAGAGCAAACGTGGACGGCGCAACGTGACGGCCTGCGTGAAGCGCAACTCGCCGAGGTCTTGCGCGGAGAGCTTGCCTTGCACCTCCACCGCGCCGCCGATACCGAGGCTGGCATGCAACCTGACGCGGCTTTCGCCCGTCGATAATTCGAGATCCTGCGCGCCCAGGGCTTTGCCCTCGGCGGAAAGTTCGACGCGCGCTTTCGTCGCTCGCGGCGTGCTCACCACCAGATCGATCGGAAAGCGCTCGCCGGTAAAAACAGTGGCGGGGGCGGAGACCGATTCGAGGCGAAGCAGCGGCTTTGGGCGTCCGTTCAGTGCGAAGGTGTCGACCGGAATGCCTTGTTGCTGCGATTGCCAGGCGGCGCGCGCGGCACTGCCGCGATTTTCCTTGCCGTCTGAAACCAGCACGACTCGCGGGACCATGCCCGCTGGAATCGAACCCGCCGCGTCGCGAATGGCCGCTTCCAGGTCGGTGCTACGCCCGCTTTCGCCGCCCGAGCGTTTGAGCGCCAAGCCCTGTGCGGTAGACTCCTCAGGCGCCAGGTCACGAGGCTCGCGCGCAAACGGCATCACGCGCATCCAATGCCTGCCACGCGCCGATTCGAGTGAACCGACGATGGAGGCGGCCTTGGTCAAGTCCGCCGCCGACACGCTGGCCGACGTGTCGACCAAAACAACCGTGCCCACTTTTGTTTCAAACGTATTCAGGCTAGGTTCGGCAAGCGCCAGTAGTACAGCGAGTAAAGACGCGGCTTTGAGCGCCAAGCCAATCCGCCGTTCCGTCCGTTTCCAGGCGAAAGCCAGCCACAACAGCGGAAGGGGCGTGAGCAGCAGCACCCAGGCGCGATCGAAGCTCATGAAGCCACCCCGGCCGTGCGAACCAGCCGCGCGGGCAAACGAAGCGGTGCAAACAGGAGCCACTCGGCCAGCAGTCCTAAGCCGCCCAGCAGCGCGAGCCAATACCAGATGTCACGGGAACTCGCCGAGCGATTCGACGCTCTCGGAATGCCACGCCTCACGTTGACAGGCGGGTCCCAAACGCCATCGGCCACGGCCGGCAGCGTAAGTGAATGAACCTGCTCGTGCCCGCCCGATAACACACGCACCGTGCCGGGGTGGCCTGCGAAAAACCGTAACGTGCGTCCCTGCACGGTGAACGGCAGCGAACGCGCATCGGAGGAAATCACTTGCGCGCCAGCGCCTTCCGCTTCGCTCGCCAGCGGCACACTGATCGTACCCACCGACCCCGCAATCAACTCCCAACTTCGGAAGTTATCAGGCGCCATCCATCGCAAGACGTTGGCGAAGAGGAGAGGTGTCGCCAACTCGTAACGCATGCCCGAGCGCATCGGGTGAAAGCCGATCGCGACCAGCTTTCGCGCCCCATCACGCGCCACGATAACAGGCCCGGCGGAAGATTCAGCCACGACGCGATCACCCGATGCCGGAGCGAAAATCTGCGTCGAGGCAATCGTCAGTCCGCGCGTGCGCAGCCCTTCACCCACCGGATGCGTGACGTCCCAGCGCTCAAGCGTAACGTTGGCTCCGGGCGCACGAACAGGAATCGGAGAGGACGAACCGGACGGCTCGATATAGAGCGCATGAGTCTCGAGTTTCCATCCGGGCGTGAAGCGATCCAGTACGACGATGCCTTCCTTCACCGGACTGAGGCATTGCGCAGGCAGCTTGTATATGGCCTTGATGCTGGGATGAGACTCAATGACGGCCTTCAACAACGCGGGCTCCGGCGAACAAATCGTCACCGGCACCTCCGGCATCGCCGGTAGCTCGAGCGTGGCCGAGTTGTCGGGTGCGAACGTGTCGCCAGCGGCGCGCAGTTCGGTGGTGAGAGGCCCTGCCACCCGTGTGCGATAGGAAAATGCGGATTCCACTTCCGCGCCAGGCTTGAGTTTGATGCGGCGAGTACCGACGGCCGCCCCGGCAAAGTTAATCGAGAGGTCTGTTTCGTGGTCGAGCTTGCCGTAGTTCTTCAGTGAAACGTAAATCTGCCAGAGGTCGGCTTCCGAATCCGAATGGCGCAAGCCAATCTTTCGCAGTCCGACATTCTCAGGCACAGCCTTCACTTCCAACAACCGCAGATTGGGTGGCGGTGCGATGCCTTCCTCAAGCGCCGAAGTACGGGCCGACCCCGCAAAAACGATCTCGCCGGGACGCCGCGCCGATCTTGCCTGTAGCCGCTTGGCGAATGCGAAGGCCTGCCCCAGATCCAGGGCCGCGTCGCTGGGGCGCGCGTTCTTTAACGCCTCTTCCACTTTGCGCCGATCGGTCTCAAAGGCTGTGACGGGCGTGGCCAGCGCGTCGGCGTACAAGACCATCACACGGTCGACCGCCGGGACCGAGCGCGCATAGTCCAGCGCCAGAGCCCGGGCTTGTTCCATCACCGTGGTCCGCCCGGTGCGCGCGGCCATCCAGGATGACGTATCGAGAATTAAAACGTGATCCGCCGAATCGTTCTCCCGCTGTCCGAGCCGCAGTTGTGACAGCGCGGCCAGCAACAAGGCGATGCTGGCGAGTTGCAGCAGGAGCGACGGCCACTGGCGGATACGCCGCCGGCTGCTGGATTCAACCGGGCGCCTGGCTTCATTCCAGAAGCGCAGCGTGGGAACCGAAACTTTCCGGCGAGAGCGATCGAGCAAGTAGAGCGCTGTCACGACTGCACCGGCCGCCGTGAAGAGCGCCAGAAACTCGGCGAGGCTCAGATTGAAAAAAAACATTTATTCCAGGCCTCGTGCAGCCATGACCGGCCCGAAAATCGCTTCATCGACTGGCATGGCGGTCGATAGTCCGACGTACCGCCCACCATTGCGAATGGCCATGCGGCGGATGTTTTCGCGGAAGGCGTCGAAGGCGGCAGTGTAACGTTCACGGGCTTCGCTATCGAAATCCAATTCCAGTTCGGCTCCGGTTTCGATATCGGAGAGCGCCAATTCGCCATCCCATGGCGGCGTGCGGTCTTCTTCGGACCACAGTTGCACCAACATGAGTTCGTGCCCGAACTCAGCCAGATACTGGAAGGGCTTGTCGAGTTCGGAATCCGAGAGGAAATCGGAAATGACGATGAGCAGTCCGCGGTTCACATGACGTTGGACGAAGTCGCGGGCCACTCGTAAGAAATCGGATTTAGGTTGCGGTTCCAGCGCCGCTAGATAATCGGCGACCGGGCCGATGCGATGCCGGCCGCCGGAACAGATCTGCGGGTCACCCAGTTTTTCCGCGAACGGATGGAGCACCATCGTGTCAAGGCGCACCAGGCCGATATAGCAGAACGCGGCGGCCAACCGGCGTGCATAGTCGAATTTGTTGGCATCGCCGCCGCTGGTCATCGATTGCGACGTGTCGATCAACAACCGCACAGGCACGCGCGGCTCCACCTGGAACATTTTCAGGAAGAGCTTTTCCAGACGCATGTAGGCGCGCCAGTTCACCGCGCGCAAATCGTCGCCGTGATGGAAGTTGCGATGGTCCAGAAACTCCTGCCCGGAGCCGGAGAAGCGCGACGCGTTATGGCCGCCCACCAAGCCGGGGAACGATTTGTGCCAGCGAATGGCCAGCCGCTCGAGTTTCTCGAGGAACTGCCGGTCGATGAGGGGCGACGCCGTCGTGGCCAAAGAAGATGGTGTCCTTACTTCTTCGCGACCGGCGTCAAATCTTTGATGATCTCGGTAATGATCGTGTCCGCCGTTTGCCCTTCGGCGTGTGCGTCGAAATTGAGAATGACGCGATGCCGCAGCACCGCTTTGGCGACGTGGCGGACATCGTCGGCGCTCAAGTGGAAGCGGCCGTCGAGCAACGCCTGCACTCGCCCGCATTCGACCAGCGCTTGGGCGCCACGCGGCGAACTGCCGAAGCGGATGAATTTTTTGGCCAGTGGATGCGCTTGCGAACTGGTGGGCTGCGTCGCCATTACCAGGTCGATCGCATATTCCTGGACGTGGGGCGCGACCAAGACCTCGCGCGAGGTGGCGCGCAAACCGAGAATGGCTTCGCGGTCCGCTTTCATCTCAAGCGCCACGTCTTCCTTTTGAATCGTCAGATCGACAATGCGGCTGAGTTCGGCTTTGGATGGATAGTCGACGAGCAGTTTCATCAGGAAGCGGTCCAACTGCGCTTCGGGCAGCGGGTAGGTGCCTTCCATTTCGATTGGGTTCTGGGTGGCCATCACCAGAAACGGCGCTTCAAGGTGATGGGTAACGGTGCCACTGGTCACCGTGCGTTCCTGCATCGCTTCCAGCAGCGCCGACTGCGTTTTGGGGGTCGCGCGATTGATCTCGTCGGCCAGCACCAAATTGGCGAAGATCGGGCCCGGCTGGAACTTCAAGGCCTTCGATCCACGGTCGTCGGTTTCCATAATGACGCTGCCGACGATGTCGGCCGGCATCAGATCTGGCGTGAACTGGATACGAGAATATTTCAGGTTCAACACGCGAGAGAGCGTGCGCAGCAGAGTGGTTTTGCCCAGGCCTGGAACGCCCTCCAGCAGCACGTGGCCACCAGCGATCATGCAGACCAAAACGCCATCGACGATATCCTTTTGTCCGACGATGACCTTGGCAATTTCGTTGCGAATTTGCTCGAGCCTTTCTACGGCTGTTCGAGCGTGTGAAGCAGTTGGCACGGTAACCATTTTAAGCGCAAAACGGTAGGCCCCCCCGCGAGTGGGCCAAAGAAGCAAGAACAGTAGGGCCGACGAGTGGCGTCCGAGCGCAATTTTTTGCCGGCTCCGACGTCAGACCAAGGCGTCAGAAAAAGTTCATTCGGCGGAATGGGATTCAATCCAGCGGTCCTCCAACGTTGACATGCAAATTCGTAGTGCTTCCCAAAAATGTATCGGGGCTTTCGGCCGCGGTCGCGAACTCACGACGTTGGCGGCGGAACTACGGCTGAGGACATTCGCGCGGCCTTGAAGAAGTAGCATTGCCGCATACTCTCGGCTACCATAGTGAGTGGAGGAATGGCCGAGTGGTTTAAGGCGGCGGTCTTGAAAACCGTTGATGGCGAAAGTCATCCGGGGGTTCGAATCCCTCTTCCTCCGCCATTTCAAATTATTGAAACGGCGGCGTTTGCAGTGACGGAGATCCGGCTCTAGCCGCTCAGAAGACCTACGGCATGCGCAACCGCCGGGGCAACGCCCCCTTCCGGGCCGAATGGTACGACAACCGTGCCGTGGAAACCTCGCCCGGGCCGGTGCGAGACTTCCAAAAGGCCGACCGTTTCGTTCAGGAGTTCGAAGAGATGGATCGCGACGGCAAGGTCCCCAACTTCATGTTGATGTCGTTGGGCGAGAACCACACCAGCGGGACAGCACCGGGGGCTTTCACACTCAAGGCGGCCGTGGCCTCGAACGACGTGGCGGTGGGTAAGATCGTCTCGGCCATCACGCGTAGCAAAGTATGGGGCAAGTTCGCAATTTTCATCATCGAGGATGACGCACAGAATGGCCCCGATCACGTGGACTCGCATCGCACCACGGGCCTCGTCATCAGCCCCTATGTCAAACGCAAACACGTGGACAGCACGATGTACTCCACCGTTTCCAGATTCACCGAGATCCTTCACCGGCTCGGCATCTCCAGCGAGATCGAGGTAAAGATCGCAGGTCGCGGGACCGAGTCGGCCGCCATGGTCGCCCGAGGCAAGGCGCGGGTCTCGATTCAACCCGTCAGCGAGATTCTGCTCATGCCCGGCGTCGAACTTGCAGGAACGCTCCCGACGGAACTCCAATATAAGGCAGTGTTCGCCGCCGCCCTCATCGCGGGTTCGAAACAAGCTGAAGCCTCCAGGAGGCTAATCGCATTTCTTTCATCGGAGCGCGCAATGGCGGCGATCAAGAGGAGCGGCATGGAGCCATCGAGACGGCGGTTAACCGGGCTGCAACGCAAGACCGACGGCGAGAGCTGTTGAACCATGGGCGGCCTGTCGGGAATCATGCCGAGACCGCTCTAATCGGGTACGCCGCTCGTAAACTCGACGTAAATCCTGAAACCGCGCTAGGGCACGAGGTTGGATTTCAAATTCCCCGCCAATGCGCGGAGGAGCGAAGGCAGCGAAGATTCGGACGGGCCGGCGTGGATTATTAACTCGGCAACTAACTAACGATGGTGAGCGGCCAACAAACACGCCGCGGCGCTCCCTGACGAGGTCGCGGCTTCCATCTCGGTAATACGGAGTTGCGGTGGAACTTACCAGCGCAGATCGCGCGGATTGCGGCGTTCGGCGTTATGGGTCATTGAGGATACGTGGCCGTTGGTCATGTGGACAACGCGATCGGCCATGCCGGCGATGTCGGCGTTGTGGGTAATGATGGCGGTGGCGGCGCCTAACTCCCGGTTGACTTTGTCGATCGCCTCAAGGACGACGATGCCGGTTTCCGAGTCCAAGGCGCCGGTAGGTTCGTCGCAGAGCAGCACCGAAGGCCGCTTGGCGATGGCGCGGGCGATGGCGACGCGCTGTTGTTGGCCACCGGAGAGTTGGGATGGGAAATGATGGAGCCGGTCGCCGAGGCCCACCATCGCCAGCGCGTCGGCGGGTTTCATGGGGTTGTCGGAAATCTCTGTAACGGCCGCCACGTTCTCCATCGCGGTCAAACTGGGGATCAGATTGTAGAACTGGAAGACGAAGCCGACGTGATGGCGGCGATATTCGGTCAACTCGCGGTCACCGGCGCGCGTGAGATCGAAGCCCCGGTAGATGACCGTGCCGGCGCTGGCGCGGTCCAGCCCGCCGAGTATGTTCAGCAATGTCGATTTGCCCGACCCGGACGGGCCGAGCAGCACCATCATTTCACCCGCGAACAGATCGAGATCTACGCCTCGCAGCGCATGCACCTGGACTTCGCCCATGTCGTAGACCTTGGTGATTCCACGTGCGGCGAAGACGGAGTCCTGAGGAGGAGCCGCCGTTCCGGGAACGCTATTGGTCAATCCGCGCCTCAACGACCAGACGGGCGCCTTCGCCGGGCTCGGAGTCGACCGACAATTCACCATCGATCAAACGCACTCGTTCGCGCATACCGATCATCCCGATTCCCGGGCTAGCTTCTTGCGCCCCGAGGTCAAAGCCGCAGCCATCGTCGATGATCGAAAGACGAAGGACGCCTTGCTCGAACGACAAAGTTACGGAAGCCGATTTCGCGCCCGAGTGTTTGGCCACGTTCCGCAGGGCCTCTTGCGCGATCCGGTAGAATCCCGTGGCGACCGGACGCGGAATGCCCTCGGGAACATCACGGATCACGGCCCTGACTTCGATGCCCGTTTGCCGGGAGATCTCGCGGCAGAAAGCCTGCAGGGCGGGCGCGAGGCCCGAGTGTTCCAGCACGCTCGGATGCAATTGATGCGAGAGTTGCCGGACGTCTTCGGAGAGCCTGACCACCTGATCCTGCACGAACGACAAACGATCTTCGCCCACGCGATGCGCGTCGACCAGATCGCGATGGATTAACCCAACTTCGATGCCCAGCATCGCCAGTTTCTGGGTGATGTCGTCATGCAGTTCGCGGGCAATGCGGCGGCGTTCTTCTTCCTGCACGTTCAGCAATTGGGCGGCGAGCGCCTGCAGTTTCTGCTGAGAGCGCTTGCGCCGGCTCACATCGTGAGCGACGACGGCCCACACTTTTTCGTCACCGGTCTTGACGGCAAAAGCGTTGACATCGAGCGGGACGGCCTGACCGCTGGCGCGATGACGCACTGTGTCTTCCCCGCGCCACCGTTCGTCGAGTTCGAGCGCGAGCAGCATCGCTCCGCCTTGGATCACCTCGCCGATGGAGTGGCCGCGGGCTTCGTCCAGGGATGCGAAACCGGCCATAGTACAGCCGGCGCGGTTGAGATAGACGATCGAGCCATCCATCGACATTAAGCCAATCATGTCGCCGGAGTTCTCAATGAGGGCGATGAGGCGCTTGCGCTCAGCTTGGGCGACACGGTCCGGTGTAATGTCGCGCGCCGAAGCGTAGAACAGGCCGCTGCCCGGTTCGGGCGCGGGCGCACTCCAGGAGAGCCAACGATAGGAGCCGTCCCGGCAACGAAGGCGGGTTTCAAATTGCACGATGGGGCGGCCGTTCATGAGACTGGTCAGCGCCTGGCCAGCGGCTTCGCGATCGCCTGGATGCACAAAGTCAAGAAACGGTTGGGAGAGCAACTCGGTGCGGCTCCAGCCGAGCACGGTTTCAAACGCTGCGTTGACCTGCGTAAGGAAGCCGCCGGCGCCGCCGATGCAATTGAGGTCCGCCGAGAGGTTGAAGAACCGATCCCGTTCGTACTCGAGTTTCTTGCGATGCGTGATGTCGGTGACGAAGGCGATGCCGAGTTTGCCTTGGGCCGTTTCGACAAAACTGAGGCTGACTTCGACTGGGAACTCAGTGCCATCCTTGCGGACTGCCTGCAGGTCGAGCCCCTGGCCCATCGGTCTTGACTTAGGCGCGGTGAAGAAGCCGGCGCGATGATGGCGGTGAGTATCGGCGACACGCCTGGGAATCAGCGCTTCGACCGGCAGGCCGGCGAGTTGCCCGGGCTGGTAGCCAAAAAGGCTTTCGGCCGTCCGGTTGGCGAACCGGATCGAGCCGCCCTCGCCCGCGACGACCAGACCTTCGGAGACCGAATCGAAGATGGCCCGTAACGTCGCGCTGTCGTCCAGTTCATTGTCGATCACGCGATTGGCCGTCACGCTTCAGTTTAAGCTACTGTGAATCGGGCATGGCGGGCCAGGCGCTGCAGTTGACCCAAGGCTTCGCAGTCGTGCGGCTCATGAACTTCGCGATACCACGCGCCCACCGGGTGATTCGACGCGACCGAGACCAGGCACACGCATTCGCAACCGTCCGCCCGAACATCGCCGCACGCCCGTGCGGTGACTACCGGCGCAGCGGCAATGACCCGCGCAGGATGGCCGAGGCGCAGCGCACGAAGGGCGGCACGGACAGACATGCCCGTGTCCATCGCGTCGGCAATGAGGATGACGGTTCGGCGGGCGACGGGGAGCGCGGCCAATTCTCTATAGATTTTTTCGAGGCGGGCCAACTCCGCCTGTTCTCTGACGGCGATGGCGCGGGCCGCATTCTCGCCGACCACAGTTACCGAGCGCCAATCGACAACGGCGGCTCCGCCGGGCGCCAGGGCGCCGAAGATTACGCCGGTGGGGCCTCTCAGTTTGACCACAGGGACGATGCCGAGCGGCAAGTACAATAGGCGCGCCACTTCCGCAGCCACCGAAACGCCGTTGGCGCCTACCGCCATAGCCACCGCATGATTTCGATACTGCTTCAACAACTGGGCGAGCGTGACGCCAGCCGCGCCGCGGCTTTCAAAGAGCTCTTCCATAGCCCGCTCCTTCCTCAGTATTCAGACAAGGAAAATGAGCAGATGCGCGGCTCAGCCAGTTGGACGAACTGTGCAAATGACATGTGAATCGTGTTGGTGTGTGAACCGGCGCTGAAGGCGATCCGTTCATTTGCGGCCAAGTGGCTGTCAACGTAAACAGGCAAGTGAAACAGCGGACCGAGGGGAGGGACAGCGCCGGTTTCGACTTCCGGGAAAAGGGCCTCCAGTTCACCTTCACCGGCCAGCCAGACTTCGGCTGTACCTAGGATCTGCGCGAGAGCAGACCAGTCGATCCTGGTATTGGCGGCCAAGGCGGCGAGAATGTAGCCGCCACCGACGCGAACCACGACGGTCTTGACCATTTCGGAGGGCGGTGTGTGGTCTTTATGGGCTTCGGAGAGCGCCGACGGAGCCCGGTAGTGGGACGTCTCGGTAAACTGGGCGCGGCGCTCGTCGAGGAAGTCCCGCACAATTGGGGCAACCATAGGCTTCACCTCGCGGTGGTTGTTGCAATCCAATCGCCATTCGCCGTCGACAGGCGCTATATCCTTCTATCTACGTCAACCGCCGACGGCGGCCATAGCTTACACAGACGAAGGCTCAGGCATGGGCATGGGCACGCCTTGATGGGTCATGACGACCTGCATGCCCGCGCCGCGCTTGGAAACCAGACGAGTCCGGCGCGGATCGATGGTCTCCGAAAGGCTGACGCGCCGGAGCAGGCAAAGAGCGCCGTCGTTCGAACGATGCCCCAGCACAGTTATGCACGAAGGCTCAACCAGGATAGTTAACGGCCGGCTGGCGGAAGATTGCACTGCCAGCATCAATCGGCTGAGTTCGCCGTCCGATTCCAGCGAAGAGGCGGGCACTTCGAACATTTCACGTTCAGCTTGCAGCCAATCGTCGAATTCGGAAGCCGTCTCTTCGGCGACTCGCGAGTCATAAATGGCAAAAGCGCGTTCGCGGACTCGCTCGAACGCCTCGGCGATTTGAAGGCAAAGGGCTGACGCCCCGGCGTCAGAAGACAAAACGACTCGCGTATACCTCATGGGCATCATAAAGGCTCCGTACAATGCTCGTGATTGGTTCTGCGGCGCTCCGTGGCAGGAGGTCGCAGCAGCATTGTGCGCTCTTGAAAGGCCTAGGGCAAGGGGGATCTCACCCCCCCCCAATATAGGGGTGGCCCCGGGACTTAGCCGGTCTGACCTCGCCCCATCGCACGGTAGGCGAAACCCAGGCCGATCACGCGGGCCGGGTCATAGACATTGCGACCGTCAACCAGCACGGGAGTCCGCATGAGGCCGCACACGCGAGCAAGGTCAAGCTGCTTGTACTCGTTCCACTCGGTACACATCACGACGCCATCGGCTCCGGTTGCGACTTCGTAGGCGTCGGCGCGTAAATCGAGATCCGGCACCATCCGCACGGCGCCGGGTCCGGCGACAGGATCGCAAGCGCGCACGGTTGCGCCGAGCCCGCGAAGCTCCTGGAGAATTTCCAGGGCTGGAGCGTCACGCAAATCATCCGTATTGGGTTTGAAGGCGAGGCCCCACAGGCCGACGATCTTGCCATTCAAGTCGTCGCCGAGCACTTCGCGCAGCTTTCGCACCACCTGGCGGCGTTGGTGTTTGTTGATTTCCATCACCGTTTCCAGCAGTTGGGGATGCTTGGATTTGGTGCGCGCCATATGAGCGAGCGCCTTGACATCCTTGGGGAAACACGAGCCGCCATATCCTAGGCCCGCATCCAGGAAAGCGCGGCCGATGCGGCCATCGTAACCCATGCCCGCGGCGACCTCTTTTACGTCGGCGCCCAGGGCGTCGCAGATGTTGGCGATCTCGTTGATGAAGGAAATCTTGGTGGCCAGGAAAGCGTTCGAGGCGTACTTAATCATTTCGGCCGTGCGGAGATCGGTGACGATAATCGGCGCGCGGAGCGGGAGGTGCAAGTCGGCGACACGATGGGCCGCGTCTTTGTCGAGCGAGCCGAGCACGATGCGGGCGGGATTCAGGAAATCGGCGATGGCCGAACCTTCGCGGAGGAACTCCGGGCAAGAGACGACGCTGAACGGAATCGGCTTCGGCTGGCGGCCACGGACGATGTCGGCCACCCAATCGCCGGTGCCGACGGGAACGGTCGATTTGTTGACGATCACCAAGGGGGCGGTCATGTGATCGGCGACGGCCTCAGCCGCGGATCTGACGTACCGAAGGTCGGCTTCGCCATCGACGCCTTCGGGAGTGCCGACGGCGATGAAAGCGAACTCGGCATCGGTGAGAGCCTCATCATACGAAGTTGTGAATCGGAGCCGGCCGGCCGCCACATTCCGCTTGACCACTTCCTCAAGACCCGGTTCGTAGATGGGCAGAACGCCCGCCTTGAGATTTTCGATCCGCTCTTCATTCAAATCGATCGCGGTCACGCGGTTGCCAAGGTCGGCAAAACAGGTGCCAGTCACGAGGCCGACGTAGCCGGCTCCTACAACGCAAATATTCCTCAAAATCCGCTCCTCCTCATTGATCGAGCCACGACAACGTTGTGTTTGAAACCGCCGCCGCTTCGTCCCAATGCGCCCAGTGGCCGGCATTGGGAAGTGTGACTAAAACCCACGGGGCATCCACCCATTGCCAGGTTCCATTCAACGCACCGGGCAACAAAGCCTGATCCCGGAGGCCGTGAAACTGGAGTACCGCGGTTTGAACCTTGGGCAGGTCCGGAACCGGATAGGGTTCGCGCGGGTAATTACGCTTATAGTAGTTTAACATCGCTTCGAAATCCGACTTCCGGAACGCTTCGATATACCTTGGCCGAACCGGGGCCGGGGTAAGCTCAGCGAGCTTTTCGGCCGTCAGCCTGGTGTGGGCATCCGGCTGCTGAAAACCGCGCGCGTAGGCAGAGCTTTTGTGCTGTTCGGGATTGCCGGACAGCTCACGCGCCAAGCCTCTGGGATGCGGGAGATTCACAATCACCAGCCGTTCGACGGCGGCTGGCGCAAACATCGCCACGCTCCAGGCGATGGCGCCACCCCAATCGTGCCCCATGACGACGGCGCGTTGACGGCCTGCGTGACGAATCACGGCCAAGGCATCGGCCACCAACAGAGGCATGGCGTAGTTATCGACACCCGCAGGCTTGTCCGACAGGTTGTACCCGCGCAGATCCATCGCCACGACTCGATACTTTTTCGAAAACGCTTCGATTTGATGGCGCCAGGAGTACCAAAAGTCCGGGAAACCGTGAATGAGCAGTATGAGCGGCGCGTCTTTCGGACCCGCCGCCGCGTAGTGAATCTTGACGCCGTTGGAGTCGGCGAAATGATGCTCTATGCTGTCGAAGATGTCTGGTTTCATTTGTGCACTCATGGAAGCTGCGGCTGCGCTACCCGCTGTCAACAGTCGCAGAACGAGGCCGACGGCGTAACCGAGCCGGCCCTTTGGCCGCCGTATACTGGAATCTAATGTCACAAGCAACCATTAGCACAGCCGAAGGCCTGTCCGCGCAAGTTGCGGCGGCGCGCCAACGGCTGGATGCGCACACCCGCGAGATCGTGAACTGGCATTTTTCTCCCGAGACCGGATGCCCCTTCTGGTTGAACTATGCTTCCAAACTGGGCTGGGATCCACGCGAAGCGATCCAGACCTACAATGACCTGGACAAGTTCCCTCCTTTCCAGGATGAATGGTTGCGGGGCGGCCCGGTGCGGCAGTGGATTCCCAAGGGCTACGCCGGCCAGCCGGCTTATGTATTTGAAACGGGCGGATCCACGGGTGTTCCGAAGTCGCGGGTGCAAATCAACGATTTCCGGATCGATTACGAGAATTTTTCCGACACCCTGCCCGACGAATTTTTTCCGAAGGGGGCGGATTGGATCAGTGTAGGCCCGTCCGGCCCGCGCCGCTTGCGATTGGCGGTCGAGCATTTGGCGCAACACCGTAGCGGCATCTGTTTCACGGTGGACCTTGACCCGCGTTGGGTGATCAAGCTAATCAAGTGGGGCGAGATTCAGATGGCCGAACGCTACAAACAGCATGTGGTGGACCAGTCGCTGACGATCATGAAAGCACATGAGAATATCAAGTGCATGTTCACGACGCCGAAGTTGCTGGAAGCGATTTGCGAGAAGGTTTCGCTGGAGAAGCTGGGCATTCGCGGAATCTTCTGCGGCGGCACGGAGATGACTCCGCAGTTCCATCGATTCGCCGTAGAAGAGTTACTCGGCCCGAACATCTATTTCGCACCGACTTATGGCAACACTTTGATGGGTTTGGCGGTGCATAAGAAGCCAACGGTAGCCGATAACTGGGCCATCATTTACTATCCGCCTTCGCCGCGCGCGATGCTGGAAGTGGTGGACCCGGACGATAACAATCGGCTGGTGGGTTATGGCGAGACCGGACGGGTGCGGCTGACTACGCTGACCAAGGAGACTTTCGTTCCGCGCTTTATGGAGCGCGACGAGTGCGAGCGCGAGGCTCCGTGTGAGCAGTTCCCGTGGGACGGCGTGCGTAATGTGCGGCCATTTTCGAAGTTTAAGACGTCGGTGGTAGAAGGAGTCTATTAATGCTGCACCTGCCGATCCTGCGCAAGGGGCGCCCCTATTACAGTGTGGATTCGGTGGTGACGAAACACCACCGCACAGGCGAGCCATTGGTTCGTATTTCGATGGCTAACTCCGGGCTCATCCGGCGCGACCTGCTTGACTTGCCGGAGATCGCGGCCATGCTGAGCGGATTTACTTGCGCCGAGACGATCCGGTTGTGCGAAAAGGCATCGCAGCATTTTCTCAACGATACGCTGCCGCTGGGCGAGGCGGAGCAGACGCCGCAGGACTATGTCGAGCAGACGTCGGCCACGACGGGGTCGCCCTGGGTCATGGTGCGCCGGAATATGGAAAAGATCGCCGGCGTGATGTCGAATATGTCGGGTGTGTTGCGTGGGCTGACGCGGAACCTCGATCTTTCGATCGTCGACCGGGGTCATGGCGAGGCCAACGGCGCGGTGGTTAGTTACTTCCGGCGGGGCGATTCACTGGGGGTGGTGCTGCCGTCGAATTCTCCGGGCGTTCACTCGCTGTGGGTGCCTGCGTTTGCGCTGAAGACTCCGTTGGTGCTGAAGCCGGGCGGGTCCGAACCATGGAGCCCTTTTCGGATCATTCAAGCCTTCATTCGCGCGGGCGCGCCGCCGGAGGCGTTCAGTTACTACCCTTGCGATCACGGCGGAGCGGGCGAGATCCTGCGGCGTTGTGGCCGCGGGATGGTCTTTGGCGACGTTTCAACGACCAAGATTTACAGCAAGGATCCGCGGGTGGAACTGCATGGACCCGGCTGGAGTAAGATCACGATCGGCGAAGATTCGATCGACCGCTGGCCGGATTACATCGACATTATCGCCGCGTCGATTTGCGAAAATTCGGGCCGTTCCTGTGTCAATGCTTCGGGCGTGTGGGTGCCGCGTCATGGGCGCGCGATCGCCGAAGCGTTGGCCGAAAGGGTTGCGAAGATCGCCCCCCGGAAGGCGGACGATCCCGCCGCTGAGATTTCACCGTTTGCCGACGCCGGGGTGGCCAGCCGGATTAACGCACTGGTCGAGCAAGGGCTGGCCGATCCTGGCGCCGAGGACCTGGTGCTGAAGTATCGCGCCGGCTCTCGTTTGGCCGAGTTCGACGGCTGTTCCTATTTGCTGCCGGCTATCGTGCATGTGGATTCGCCGGAACATACGCTGGCCAATAAGGAGTTTCTGTTTCCATTTGCGAGCGTGGTGGAAGTTCCTCAACGGCAGATCCCGGAAATTCTGGGACCCACGCTGGTATTCACCGCCATCACCAACGACGAACAGTTCCGGCGCCGCCTGCTGGGGGCTACGCATATCGGCCGCTTGAACTTCGGGCCGATTCAGACCAATCGCATTGTATGGGATCAACCGCACGAGGGCAACTTATTCGACCACCTGTATGCACGCAGGGCGTTCCAGGTGGCTGAGCCAGCGCTGCAAACCGCGTAAATGAAGGTCCTAAGTATCACTGCCGGCGCCGGCAATATGTATTGCGGTTCTTGTCTCCGCGACAATAACCTGGCTGCTGCGTTGCGCCGGCAGGGGCACGATGTTATTCTGCTACCGCTCTACACGCCCACGCGGACGGACGAGGATAATGCCAGCCGTCCGGGGCGTGTTTTTTTTGGCGGGATCAGCGTGTATCTGGAGCAGCTTTCGCCGCTGTTCCGCAACACTCCCAAGTTCCTCGACAAGTTGTGGGACCTGCCGTCGGTTATTTCGCTTTTTGCCGGGCGCGGCGTAGAGGTGGATCCTCAGCCTTTGGGAGCGCTCACGGTTTCAATCCTGGAAGGCGCGGCCGGGCATCAGCACAAGGAGATCGATAGCCTGATTGAATGGCTTCGGCATGAACCGAAGCCCGATCTCATTACCCTGCCCTACACGCTTCTGATCTCGCTGGCCAAGCCGTTAAAGCAACTTACCGGCTGTCCGATCATCTGCACGCTTCAGGGCGAGGAGTTGTTCATCGACGGGTTGATTGAGCCCTATCGCATTCAGGCGCTTTCGTTGATCCGCGCCCAGATTTCCGAGGTTGATGGATTTATTGCGGTGAGCGAATATGGGTCGCGATTCATGGCGCAGTATCTGGGGATTCCGGCGGAGAAATTGTTTACGGTTCCGCTAGGGATCCCCCTCGAAGGGCATTCGCTACAGCGCCGCACGCTCAATCCGCACCGGACGATTGGGTTTCTTGGACGCATCGCGCCGGAGAAGGGGCTGCATGTGTTGGCGGACGCTTACAAGCTACTGCGTGAGCGGCCTGGGATCGGTGCGCTCCGGCTGGAAGCGGCGGGTTATTTACCGCCGGAGAAGAAACCTTATCTGGCGTCGATCGTGGCTAAGTTCAAGGATTGGGGCATTGCTGAGGAGTTCCGGTATTGGGGCGAAGTAACTCGCGACCAGAAGCCGCGCTTCCTACAGAACTGCGACGTATTTTCGATGCCCGCCACTTACGACGAACCAAAGGGTCTGACGCTTCTAGAGGCGATGGCGAACGGCGTGCCGGTGGTGCAGCCGCGCCGTGGATCCTTTGTTGAGATGGTGGAGAATACGGGCGGCGGCATCCTGGTGGAGCCGGGTTCGACGGCGGCTTTGGCCGATGGGCTGCACGAGATTCTTGCGGATCCTGCAAGGGCGTTGGAACTGGGACGGCGCGCGGCCGAAGCGGTGCGGCGTAACTACTCGGTGGACATTATGGCGACGCGGACCGCTGAGATTTATCGCTCGGTTTCCGCGCAGACCGATCCGGCTAGTGCGGCTCGGGTTCGATGACTTTGCCCGGGCGCAGGATCGATTCACCCCCCGCCATCAGCGCCGTCATCAAGTCGTTCAGAACGATGCGCATTTGGTGCTCGAACTCATCGACGCGCGAGCGTAGATAGCGCCCGGCGAGCCAGGCGGCAATTGCCAGAGCGAGACTGTACGCGAATGGAAGCCAAGCCTCGGATAGACTGAGGAAAATCGTCACGAAGGCTGCTTCTTTGTTTCCGTTCACGATCCGGAAGCTCCCAAGAATCCCGACGCACGTTCCAAGAATCCCGAACAGCGGCGCCGTAGAAGAAACAGCAGCCAATCCCCGCACCCCCCGCCGCATCTTGCACCGAACGATGCCCGCCCGCCTCACCGCGGCCAACACCGCAGCCTCAATCGCAAGTCCGTTCCGCATATCCTGACAGACACCGCCGCGCGAGCAATGTTCCCAACCGGCGACTCGCTTCGGCGTCCGGTGTTGGTAAGGCCTAATGTCCACTAAACGTTCGGGCGATAGAACCGTTATGCGACCTCCTCCACCATCTGACGACGCAGAGGCGCCGATGGCTAGGACTAGCCCTGCTTCAACCGGTCTTCTCGGCATCTTCAAAGATCTTGGCCTCATGGCGCTGAAGGTCTTTTCCGGTTACATTTTCGTGCTGGCTGTATTAATGGCCATTCACTTCCCCTATCGGACGGATGATCTTGGATCGCCCAAAGTGAGGCCGGACGCCGGGGCATTCTACACCGGCATATACTCTAGGTCGGCCACCGTTGCACCGGTCGCAAAACAGGAACCCTCAAATGACCTTTCCGCCGTTTCCGTTTACGAGTCCGATTATGTGAAGATTGCGAAGGCGACGATTGCGAGCGAACGGATTGTACCGAAACTCACAGCGTTTGCCGAGAAATATGGACTCGCCAACGAGCGGGTGCTCGACGTCGGCGCGGGAACCGGCTATCTGCAGGATATCGTTCCAAATTATGTGGGCCTGGACATTTCGGGGTCCTCGCGACGCTACTTCCACAAACCTTTTGTCGAGGCCTCGGCGACCGATATGCCGTTTCCAGACAATGAGTTCGACGCGGCTTGGTCGATCTGGGTGCTGGAGCATGTACCCAAGCCGGAGCAGGCGCTGGTTGAGATTCGGCGGGTTGTGAAGGATGGCGGGTTGTTGTATCTCAAACCGGCGTGGGATTGTCCTTGGTGGTATGCCCAAGGGTATGCAGTTCGGCCCTATAGCGACCTGGATCTTTCGGGGAAGCTCAAGAAAGCAAGTCTAAACGTATTGGCCTCACCTTACTATCGCGGGGCGATTCTCTTTCCCACTCGAGCGGTGCGGCAAGTGCAGGCCCATTGGTCCGGCAAGCCCACACGGTTTCACTACCGTCTACTGGAGCCGAACTACGAAAAGTATTGGACTGCGGACTCAGACGCGGTCAATCAGCTCGACTACTATGAAATGTTGCTTTGGTTTACCTCGCGCGGGGATGAGTGCTTGAACTGCGCAGCGGATCCGCGGTGGGATATGACCGAGTTGATTCTGCGGGTCCACAAGAAGCAGTAAAATTTCGCTCCCGATCCAAGGCTACTTCTTGCGCGCAGGCAGCGGCCGCAACAGCCCATCCAAAAACGCATCACGCCGGCCTTCGCTCCACGCTTTCTGAATCTCGGGCTCCTGGATGCCGTGAATCCGCCCAATTAGGATAAACGCCGGGAGAGCGTGAGGCAGATGCCGCCACCGCGCCATAGCCGCGAGCGACGGAACGGCCCGCTCCTTCAAATGCTCCAGTACGCGCGCCGGCCGATTTTCGGTGAGCGTCACCAGCGTCGCCGCCGCCGTCATCTTGTCCTGCCAAATCAGTGAATCCAGCGCCTCAATAAACCAAGTGGGCAAGACCTGAATCTCCTGGGCAGGGTCCCTGGCAGCTAGCACCGCGATGGCCCCCACGGCGCGCATCGCATTGTTGCGAACGGTATCGTCAGGGTCGCGCAGCGCGGCTTGCAGATCGTTCAGCACGTCCTTTTTCTTGGGCGCGTATCCAATGATGTAGGCGGCGATCGCGCGATGCTCCTCGCTCCCCGACTCACGCAGCACGTCGCGCAGCAATTGCAAATGGTCCCGGGCCAATTCAACGAATCGCAGTTGATGTGCGTATGCTTCGGCGTTTTCCATCAACGAATGGCCTTCGGCGAAGTGCTCCTGCAGCGGTCCGCTTCGGATAGCCTTCTGCACGGCGCCCAAAAACGCTCCGTACTCCGAGTGGATCTCTTCGGACAAGCGGGCCTCGCCGATCGGCGGCGTGTGATAGTCGAAATGCGGTGCGCCGCGTTCTTCGACACCAACGTAAACGATCGCCTTCCCGTCCTCGCAACAGGCGGCTTCCAGGCGGGCGGCTACGACGTCTTTCACTTCCTCCAGGGCTTCCTCGACGTCGCCCTTGGAGCGTGGCAGCAGTTCGCCTTCTTTGAAGCCGAGCGCCTTCCGGAGCAGATCTTCGCCAACCCGGTTTCGGCCATAGAAATCGATGACACCAACGCTGGGCCCCGACGAAATGGGGGGGGCGGCCGCAGGTGCAGACGGCTGAGCGGCGGCGGTACACGCGGCCAATACGAGCAGACACAATGAGTTCCGCAAGTAATTAAGACGTTAGAGACCGTCGATTCGGCTACAGGTTTTTGCGCGCCATCATCGACAAAACGGGCAGCCAAGGATCAAAGCCTATGGCCGTTAACAAGACGAGGATGAAATGGAACAGAATTCCGAAGAGCCACATCACCGAGAAAGATTGAGCCCGGAGCCCCATCGGGACCCAGACGCTGACCGTCAACATCAAAATCAACCACGCTGCGGTGAGGAGAATCGCTTGTTGCGCGTGAAAGCGGACAGCCCGGCTCTTGCAGTAAGGCTGCCAAAAAAGAAATACCGTTCCGGTCAACACCCAACCCAGATAGCAAAGCGCGGCGGCTTGATTCTCCTTGAGCGACGCTCCCTGGAAACCGAACCCGTATTTAGGCTGCTCGGGTATCCGTTCGTCAGCGCCGGTGCCACACTTGGCGCACCGCGAATCGTAGACCGGAGCCCGGCAGTTGGCACAAAACCGCATGCTATTCTAAGCTTTTATCGGTCGATCCTCGATTCGGGCACAGATCATTAGGTGGAAGAAAGAGAAGAAATTGCGGCGGAAGCGGCTTTGTACGCTGCTGGACACCGGGATTCCGCCTCTACGGCCGGTTTTGAGGCCAGACTTCGGGATGGCTGCGAGATAGCGGCCTCCGAATACGCCGGTTTTGCCGAAACGGCCACCGCCTTCGTCTTCGCCGATTTACCCCTACACACGCCTCCCGCGGGGCTCCGCGAGCGGCTACTTGCGCGCATCAGCGCCGCCGAGCAACCCTCGCCGTCGCCGCCGCTCCCCCAATCGGCTGCTTCGCCGGCCATGGTTGTCACGAGGGCGACGGATGCGCACTGGCTCCCCGGGCCAGCTTCTGGCGTCGAAATCTGCCTATTGCGCGGGAAAAAGACGATGTTGGTCCGCTTGAGCCCAGGCGCTCGCGTGCCCGCTCACCATCACGCTTCCGACGAACAGTGCTTGGTGCTGGAAGGCAGCCTGAGTGACGGGGAAATCACCGTTCAATCCGGCGATTTTGTCTACATGCAGGCTGGGTCAACCCACCGGGAACTGTCCAGCGCAACGGGCTGTACTTTTCTTATCGCATACGCGTAAAGCATACCCGCAGAATATTTGTTATCGAGCTAACTGTTTGACAAAACGGGAGAACCGCACTTTGTAGACGTCTCGTTTGGGTGTACCACTTTCAGATCTTCTAAATGTATGTTATTAGATATATAGTACTGGTACTGTGGGCTACCGAATCGGTTTTCGTGATCTCACTGGTTCGCGAGCTTGTAGCAACCGGGACTGTTAACTTCTCGTTGTCGACTGACAACGAGTCAGCCTGCCGCGGGCATTCGCCATTTCACTCCTCCAGCCCGCGGCGGGCTTTTATGAACCGCTGGCTCTCCACTCTGTGGTTCCCATATAATGGCTGTCCTGGCCATGCGCACCTCAACCACTGTCATTTGGGTAACATCCCTGTTCGCGACCGCTTCTCTGACGGCCCAGCAATATGACCTCATCTTGCAGGGCGGCACGCTTGTCGACGCCAGGAATGGCATCAGCGGGCGTCGTGACTTAGCCATCTCGAATGGCCGGATTGCGGCAGTCGCGCCGAACATTCCAGCCTCGGGCGGCAGGAAGACGATCGACGTGTCCGGCCAATACGTAACCCCAGGTCTGATCGACATCCACGTCCACGTTTTTTCGGGCGACGGTCCGGAGTATATGGGCGTCAGCAGCGTCTCGCCGGACGATCACAGCTTCCGGAATGGCGTTACCACCATGGTCGATGCGGGCTCGTCGGGATGGAAGAGTTTTCCGGATTTCCGCCGCCGCACGATTGCACGCTCGCAGACGCGCGTGCTGGCTTTTCTCAACATCGTCGGGACCGGCATGGGTGGCAACGGTACGACCGAGCAGAACACCGCGGACATGGACCCGGAGGCTACGGCGGACCGCGTCAAGCAGTACCGTGAGCACATCGTCGGCATCAAGACCGCGCACTTTCTGGCGCCGAATTGGACCGCCGTTGAACGCGCGCTTGACGCCGCCGGCCGTGCAGGCGTGCCGTTGATGGTCGACTTCGGAAAGTTCAACGCCGAACGTCCGTTTGAAGAGTTAGTCACCAAGCGGCTTCGCCCCGGCGACATATACACGCATACTTACTTGCCTTGGGTGCCGATGCTCGACGAGAGCGGAAAGGTGCGCGACTATCTCTTTGAAGCTCGCAAGCGCGGTGTAATCTTCGACGTCGGCCACGGCGGAGGCAGCTTCGTCTTCCGCCACGCCGTCCCCGCGCTCAAACAAGGTTTCCTGCCCGACTCGATTTCAACCGACCTGCACATCAGCAGCATGAACGCCGGCATGAAAGACATGACGAACGTGATGTCGAAATTCGTCAACATGGGCATGACGGTGGACCAGATCGTCGCCGCCAGCACCTGGCATCCGGCGCGCCAGATCAAGCGCGAAGAGTTGGGACACTTGAGTGTCGGAGCGATCGCCGACGTGAGTGTGTTGAAGCTGGAGACCGGGCAGTTCGGCTACGTCGACGTCTACGGCGCGCGCCTGCGAGGCAACAAGCGCTTCTCGGCGGAATTGACGCTGAAGGATGGCAAGGTGATGTGGGACCGCAACGGGCTGGCCAGTCAAGATTGGGATAAGCTGGGAAATTACAACGCACAGCAGTAACGAGTAACTTCACCAGCGTGGCGGAACAGATCGTCGGCAAGATCGCGCGATTGGCGGCGATGGCCCAACTCGGGCCGCTCGGCGGAGCGTTGTTTCTCGGCGGTAGTGCGCTCGCCAGCAAAGTCTTCGCGTCGAGTGACTCGGCCAAGGCGACCGCCGATGTCCTGACCGAACTTGTCGGCGGGTCGGCCACTGAATTTCTCAAACGCGCCTACGATGGCTTCCGGGGCGACGCGCGCAACGGCGATATCGAGCGATCCATGCAAGCGGCGGCGTTGCAGGCGTTGGCGGTACTGCGCGACGAACCGGACGCGGCGGAGTTTCAAGATTGGTTTCAGGACTGGCATGATTTCCTGACCCACACGCCGCCCGAGGCCGTCTTCATGGGTACCGGCGATGCGGATTCGACGGCATTGCAGTATGACGACGATGAGTTCCGCGCCCATTGGTGGAGCCGCATGGAGCCCACCATGCTCCGCTGGCGCAAGGTGGAAAATTCGGCTGGAGTCATCGTTCTTGGGGTGAGCAGCGCACGTATGCCCGAGCAATTACGCATGCTCCTCCGCGCAAGGTTGCCGGAGACGTTACAAGCGGCGCATGACCATGTTCTACGCGGGACGGATTTCGAGCGAAGTTGGAAAGCGCAGCAACAACATTTTCAGCGGCGCGTGCTGAACGATCTCGACGAATTGAAGAAGGCGCAACGTCCGGCGATAGCGGGCGCGGTGTGGAACATTCCCCGGCCCACGAATCACTACCAGGACCGTCCCGATCTGATCGCGCAGATTGACCTCGCGCTGGAGCGGGATAACGTCACTGCGCTGACGGCGCTCCATGGTCTGGGCGGCATCGGAAAGACGCAACTTGCGCGCGCCTACGCCGCGCAACGCAAGGATCGCTACGCTCTCGGCGTGTGGCTAGCGGCTGAGAATGAGTTGACGCTGCTGGCCAGCCTCTCCGCCGTCGCGCCGCTGCTGGGCGTGGCCGTAGAGCAGAATCAGCGCGACATGGCGATGCGCGTGCTGGCCCGGATTTGCGCGCATGGCAAACCGTGGCTGGTGGTGTTCGATAACGCTGAGTCGGCCGAAGCGCTGCGCGAGTGGGTGGAGCCGCTTGCCGGGCACGGGCACGTGTTGATCACGTCGCGCAGCGAAAATTGGGGCGCGCTGGCTCAGCCGGTGAGCGTGATGCAGTGGAGTGAGGAGGAGTCCGTGCGATTCCTCCTGGCGCGCACCGGGCAGCGGGATCGCGACGTAGCGGCGAAGTTGTCAGAGGATCTGGGCTGGCTGGCGCTGGCGCTTGAGCATGCCGCGGCGTACATGAGTGCGGGCGATGGGATGCCGATGGCCGAGTATCGCCGGGTATGGAAAGAGCGGCTGGCGCGGACGCCGGCGGGCGATGCGTATGGGCGATCCGTGGCGGCGTCGATTGGGTTGTCGCTGGACCGCGTGATGCAGGAGTCTCCCGCCGGGTATGAGTTGCTGAGCGTGCTGGCGTGGCTCGCGCCAGACCGGATTCCAAAGGCGGAGTTGCTGGAGGCGGGCGCGGCGGAGTTGCCGGAGGCGGTGCGGGTGGCCCTGGCGGATCGTGATGCGTGGAATGATCTGATCGAACTGGTGGGCGGCCGTTATTCGCTGCTGCGGCGCGAACGCTTGGATGGCGTCGCGACGGGTTACTATATGCATCGCGTGGTGCAGCAGGTGATGCGGGAGAGGTTGGGGGCGGATGGGCGGCGGTGGTTCGAAGCAGCGTGCGATCTGGTGAGCGAGGCGTTCCCGTTTGACTCCGAGCCTCCGTATTGGGCGGCGTGTGAAGTGCTGCTCCCGCATGCTCGCGCCCTCCGCGAGCGGGTGGACGCGGAGACCGCCCCGCCTTCGGTTGGCAGAATGCTGAGTCAGGCTGGCGGCGGCTATTTGCGGTTGCGTGGTCTCTATGCTGAGGCACGTGACTTCCTCGAACTCACCCTCGCCTCGGCCTTGAGGCAGTTCGACCCGGACCATCCCAACGTCGCCGTCCACCGTTCGAACCTCTCGATCATCCTGCGGGATTTGGGAGAGCATCAGGCCGCGCGCGAGCAGGTCGAAATTGCCCTCGCCTCGGCCTTGAGGCAGTTCGGCCCGGACCATCCCAACGTCGCCGTCAGCCGTTCGAACCTCTCGATCATCCTCTGGGATTTGGGGGAGCACCAGGCCGCGCGCGAGCAGATCGAACTCGCCCTCGCCTCGGCCTTGCGGCAGTTCGGCCCGGACCATCCCAACGTCGCCGGCCGCCGTTCGAACCTCGCCGTCATCCTCGGCAGTTTAGGGGAGCACCAGGCCGCGCTACGCGAGATCGATCAGGCCCTCGAAATCTTCCGCAAGAAACTGCCGCCGGCACATCCATATATTCGCCAAACCATCGCGAAGCGGGAGAGCATTCTCGGCAAAGCCGACGCCAAGCATCAATCATGACGAATGAGACGACTCGAAAGAAATCAATACGAAAAAGCGAGCCGCACCCAAAACTGACTCGGGCGAACTCCTCGCCGAATACGACTTGAACAAACTCGGCCCCGGCGTCCCTGGCAAATACTACCGGCAAGCCAAGGCTGGAATAACCTTGTCTTGATCGAGCCCGACCTCGCCAAACTCTTCCCGGATAGCGAGTCTGTCAACCGGGCGTTAAGGCTCTTGGCCGACACCGCGCGCGCGACCGCAACCCCGCAACGGCGTCCAACGAAGAATCGATAGAATAGAAATCGAGGCTGTTCCATGCAACTTGCGCTTCTCCCTCCCGATCTCCAATCCTTAGTCGAACAACGTCTCGCCACGGGCGAATATGCCGACGTCGAGGACGTTCTCCGCTGCGCACTCGAAGCGCAGGCACATTCAAATACATTCCAGAATTGTTCCCCGCCTCGGTTGGCGCGGCCGGAGGCATCGTCGGAGCGCTCGGAGGTTTGGGTGGATTTCTGCTGCCCCAAGCAAGCGCCATGGTCAAGGGCGTGGCCGGTTCCGCCGCCGCGCAGGTGATCCCGCTGGGCCTGTTGGCGCTATTGGCGGCAGTGGTACACTATCGCGCTACGGCGGCGGCTGGCGACTTGGAACTCGAACGATCGCTTGCCGACTAGACCAGTTGCGATCGGGGCGGGCGGCGGCCAATTTTACGCCCGGGAGTTTGGCCGCCGCTCGATTGGTTACCGTTGAGTCGCAAACGCGGGCGCGGTTTGGTCCGTGCTTGCCTTGATCGACTCGCCGGAAACGACCAGTTCGACCCGGCGATTCTGTTGCCGTCCGGCGGCGGAGTCATTTGATGCGACCGGAGAGGCTTCCCCAAATCCTTTGGCCGTGATAGCGCCGCCGCTCACTCCTTGCGCGGTCAGGAAGCCGGAAACCGAACCGGCGCGCTTCTCCGAAAGGCGTTGGTTGTAGGCGTCGTCACCGACGCTATCGGTGTGACCTTCGACCTGAAGCTTCAGGTCCGGGTGCGCCAAAATGATGCCCGCTACTTTCGCGAGTTTCTCTCGCGCGCCAGTTCGCAACGTCGCCTGAGCGTTGTCAAATAACACATCCGACATGTTGACGATGAGACCGCGGGCCGAGTCCTGCGTTTGCAGCACCAGGTTCAATTGCTGCCGCAATTCTTCGCGGGCGCGCACACGCTCCGCCTCCGCTTGGCGAGTCCTCTCTTCCGCGGTGGCAGCGGCTTGGCGGGCGCGTTCGCTCTCGGCTGTCAACTGGCGGCGTTCGGCTTCCGCTTGCGCGCGCAAGGCCGCCGTTTCGGTACGAATTTTTTCCGTCTCCAGCAACAGGCGCTGTCGCTCCTTCAGCGCTTCGGTTTTGGCGGCTTCGGCCGCTTGGCGGGCTGCCACTACCTGCTCTTCGGAAATTTTCCGTTGAGCTTCCGCTTCGGCGCGTTCCACTTCGGCGCGCCGGCGCCGCAATTCTTCCTGCTGCGCCAACAGTGTCGCCTGCGCTTCACGCTCTTGCGCCAATCGCCGATCGGCCTCGGCGAGTTCACGCTGGCGCATTTGGCGTTCGGCATCGGATTTCGCCTCGGTCACTTTGCGCTCGGCTTCGCGCCGCTCGTTCGCCAACTGCTCTTCTTCACGCTTCTTGAACGTAATGATTCGTGCATCCTCGGCCAGTTGCGTCGCGTTGCGCGCCAGCGTCTGCACGCGTTTCTTGTCCTTGCGCGACTGCCAGAAGTCTTCGGCGTTCCGCAAATCCTCGGCGGCTTTTTTCATTGTGTCCGCCGCGTAGGAATCCGCGCCGGCGGCCCGCGCAATGGCTGTGGCGTGACGCGCTTCTTTCAGATCCAGCGGGACGTCGTTTTTCTGTTTCAGAATGGCGCGATCGGCAGCGGGAAGATTGGCGGTGTAGGAGCCACGTTGGAGCAACTCATACTTGGCTTCGATTGGAGTGATAGTGCCAGTGGTGGCGCCTGGTTTGAAGACGGCTTCCATCACAACCATGTCGCTGGGTTGCGAAACAGCCCAATACGGTTCGGCCGTGACAACCATGCCGAATGCCTGAAATTCGGTGCTGGTCTGGAGCTTGGCGCCATCGCCATCCAGCATGACCTCGCCCAGATTCGCGGCGCGGCCTTCAGGCGTGATTGCCCACAGCACGTAGGTCAGAAACTCTTCGCCATGCACTTGAGCGGGGCCAAGTTTGTCGAACGATACTTCGATTTTCGTCGCGCCGGTGCGGCTCTCCACTCGAGCTTGTCCCTCGGCCATATTCATAGCGGCCGTCCCCACGAAGCCCACCGTGGTCGCGCCTTGGCGATGGTGATAGTTGATCGCTTTGATGGTGCGCGAGGTGACGGTGGTGCGGAAGACGACCTCAGGCATGACGACCGGCGGATTGGATTGCGTCGGATTTGGCGCCTGCGACGGCGCGACCGCCGGCGACAGAGCCATGAACAGCACGATGCCAATAATATTGAGCCGCATCTTAAGAAAGCTCCTTGTGCAGGGATTTCATAGTGCGACGAGTAGCACGGCGTTTGCCAAACCCGATGATCCGGCGCGCGCCGTTGAAAATGCAGAGGGTCCGATGGCCGCAACTGGCGAAGAGCCCGCGGCATGACCGGTACAATTTTCCTTGTAGGACCTGACGGGCCGTCCGCGATTAAACGCCTTTCGGCGTCGCCCAATGCGGGCGGTATTTGCGCCGGAGCAGGGCCGCCGCTTCCGGGTCTCCTGGTATCGTTTCGTTGGCCGCGTTGAAACTGACGTTCCTTCCAGTCCGATGCACGATATTGCCGAGATGGCAAAGCGTGCAGGACGCGTGACCAATCTCGATATCGCAATTGGGGCGCGCGCGAGAGATCACGCATTCGACGAAGTTGCGCATGTGAAATTCGGGCTCGGGATCTTCATGTTCGCGGACGATTTTGCCGGCCTTGTCGAAGAGGCGATAGCCCCAATGCCTGCTCCAACGCCCGATGTGCAGAAAGCCCTCGGTACCGTAGACACCTACGCCGTTGTCGATGGCTTCGAGTCCATAGTCGTGCCAGATGCGCATTTCCCACGCGATCGCTTTGGCGCCGTCGAAATCGAAACTCATGTTCATCGTGTCCGGCGTTTGTTGATCGTCCTTGAAAAAGTAGCGTGCGCCGGCCCCACTCACGCGCCCGGGCACGCCCGCCTGGAGCGCCCAGCGCGCGATGTCGAGTTGATGCGCGCCATCGTTGCCCATGTCGCCCGTGCCGAAGTTCCAATTCCAATGCCATTTGTAGTGGAAGCGATTTTCATTGAATGGGACCATTTCCGCCGGGCCGACCCACGTGTCGTAGTTCACGCCTGGAGGGGCCGAGCCGTTTGTTTTCGCGCCGATGTCGTCGCGGAGTTGCGCGTTCCACGCTTTCGCCATCAGGACCTTGCCAAGCTTACCCGAGTGTACAAGTTCGATTGCCTGAATCGTGCTCGCCCGGCTGCGTGACTGGAGCCCCGCTTGCACGACGCGTTGATGTTTTCGCGCCGCTTCCACCATCAGCCGCCCTTCGCGCAAATTATGCGAAACAGGTTTTTCGACATAGACATCTTTGCCTGCCGCACAAGCGAGGATGGTAGCGGGCGCGTGCCAGTGGTCCGGCGCCGCAATGACCACCGCGTCCACTTCTTTGTCGTCAAGCACGCGGCGCAGATCGCCGCTGCCCCGCACCTTGCCGTAGCCAAGCTTCTCCGCCGATGCCTGCGCCTTTTCAAGACGCGACTGGTCAACATCGCAGAGGTGCGTTACTCGCGCATTCGGGACACGCGTGATATCGCTCGCCATCAAGGCATTGCCTCGCCCGCCGAGGCCGATGATTCCAATACGGACAGTGTCTGCGGCGAATGAACGGCGCGCGACGGACACGACTCCGGCAGCGGCTCCCAGGAAGAAACGGCGATTGGTCATTCAGCAATGATATGCCTGAAAGCGCCGGATCGTGATATGCTGCAATCTGGACCGCTTGAAGCGCGCGGAGAGGTGGCTGAGTGGTCTAAAGCAGCGGTTTGCTAAACCGTCGTAGGCCTTTAAAGTCTACCGGGGGTTCGAATCCCCCCCTCTCCGCCAGTTCTATTCGCTCGCTCGCCCCCACTCCCACACTTTACTTGCAGTGTATTTTCACGCGCGTTTGTGAGACGTGCAGGCGTGAACCGGCTATAAAGCGGCATGAATTTTAACCCGATAGACGAGTGCCGTACGCGAAGGCGCGTTCGCGGCGCAAGGAGGTCACGTGCCTAGCCCTGGGACTACTGGCATAATAGATCAAATGCCAAGTCATGAAGAAGGAGAGTTTGAACTCGTCCTCGGCAACAAGCAGTTGCTGAGCGTGTTCTTTCTCGTCATATTGCTGTTGGGCGTCTTTTTTTCGATGGGTTACATTGTAGGACGCAATACGGCTCCGGCCACGACGCTATCGGCTTCGAACAGGACGCCTCCAATAGTTGTGGACGCCACCGGGGGGACCGCTATGCCTCCGCCGGACACGACCAAGCCAAGCGCGTTTGACAATCCGCCGAGGGTCGAGCGCCCGATTAAAGACCCGACGACGAAGACTCAGCCAATCGGCGTTGAGCCGGCAAAGGTCGAACCCATCAAACCCTCTCCCGTCAAGCCGGAACCGGTTAAGGTGGAGCCGGTGAAGCCCGTTCCGACCAAGACAACGCCTCCGGCCAAGGTGGAGCCTCCAAAGCCCGAACCGGTGAAGCCCCCACAGAAGGCGGAGACGCCAAAACCAAAACCAGAGCCAGTCAAGCCGGCGCCAACGACTGGCAAGGGCGGCAACTATCTGCAGGTGGTGGCGACTAAGCGCGCCGACGCCGAAAAGGTGGTGGCTACGCTCACTCAAAAAGGTTTTGCGGCTTCGATCACGCCCGTTCCCGATTCTGCTTTGGTTCGTGTAGTGGTAGGACCGCTGGCCGAGGGGGCCGTCGCGAAAACCCGCGAAGGGTTGAACGCGGCTGGATACAAGCCAATCCTGAGAAAATTCTAAGGCACTCGGAAACGAAAAGACCGCTCCAGAGGGGAGCGGTCTTGATTCAGGCGACGGTGTGGTCCGTTATTGAGGTTTTACTTCGCCCAGGACGGGAACAGGCGCAGTGGCGGGCGAAACCGGATGCGGTTTCTGATCCTTCACCACGCTCGGCGCCGGTGCAACCGTTCCCGGGGGAAGAGCAGCCTTGACGGGCGCCAAAATCACGTGATAGCTCTTGCCTTCGAGCTTCATCTGGCCCTCCATTTGTCCCACGCCATCGAGATCGCGAGCAAACCGGTGCAATAGTTTTGCCCCCAGGTCGACGTGCGCTATTTCGCGGCCTCGGAATTGGACCACAGCCTTTACGCGGTTACCTTCTTTCAAGAAGCGCAGCGCGTGATTCTTCTTGAAGTCGTAATCGTGGTCATCCGTGTTCGGCCGGAACTTAAGTTCCTTCACCTGGATAATGTGTTGCTTCTTGCGAGCGTCGTGCTGCTTCTTCTTGTTCTCATACTGCCATTGACCATAGTCCATGGCTTTGGCCACGGGTGGTTCGGCGGTGGGAGAAACAAGGATCAGATCAAGCCCAAGCTCCTGAGCCCGGCGAATGGCATCCTGGGTCGGCATAACTGCGACCGATCCATCCGGGAACACAGCCCGGACTTCACGAGCCCGGATCGCTTCATTGACGTTTTCTCTAATGCGGGGGCGGCCGCGAGGCGGGAAATTTCTGGGTGGATACATTCAGTAGATGTCTGCTACCTGCGATGCTAACCCGGATTCGCCTGAAAATGCAACCACTTCTTTGTAGTCTACCCTTCGGCGAGCAGCAATTCGAGGCCGCCTTCGACGTCCGGCTGTGACGCCCAAGCGCCCTGCCCCCCTGCGATAAGCCCGCGAATTATGACATTTGGCTCAAGGATAATCCTCTCGACGGCCGAAACCTCGACCGGCGCGCCGTGGCAGAAACCGCGGACACCGGTGGAAAGACGGAGTGAGAGGCCGGCCGAAAGTGAGCCTTCGAAAAGGCAATCCGGGCCCAACGTAAGTTCACCGCGGGCAGTCAATTTGCCCCGGGTGACCGATCCGCCGCCGATGTGCAGCGTTCCGCCGCACTTAATATCGTCCTCAATCAGGCTGCCGGCGGGGCACGAAAACGAGCCGCGCACTACCAACTTGCTCTTGATCCAGACCGGAGCCGGCAAAGTCAAGCTCCCGTCGTAAACCCAGGTGTCGGCGCCGAGGGCCATCAACTTGTCGGAACGGAAACCGCGGACAGCACCGAATTCCGGAATCTCGCCGGATGAAGGTGATGGAACTTCCAGCAGCCCCCGAAATGGCGCAGGCTCGGCGACGCCGCCAAAATGGCCCTGCGTCTGAACCTCAGGCGCAAACAACTGTGCTGCGCCAGCTTCCAGACTGAGTTGGATGGATCGCTCCGACATCGCCACTTCGCCTACCCAGGCACCGGCGCGTATATCCAGGGTCCCGGCGGTGTCCACCCATGTGTCCACCCGGGCGCCGAGACCGAGCACGCAGTCGCCTTCGACGCACAAAGCGGCCAGTTTAGAGTTCTTTCCGACCACACAATCGCCACCCACATATACGGGGGCCTCAAAACGGCTGCCGGCGCCGGATTGAAAATTGCCCCGGACCAAGAGAGGTTCACGAAACAAGAAGTTAGGAGGGCAGTCGACGAACTCGGCGACCACAGCGAATTGTTTGCCCAGGTGTAGCACCTGAGGATTGCGATCACCCGAACGGGGATGGAGCGTAAGCCAGGCGCGGGCCTGCTCGCGGAACACCGGGCTCGATTCGAGGTCTAACGTCACGAGTGGTCCTTATCCAACTGGAGGGCCTTAGGGCTCCTTAGGGGTTTATCGGACTCTCGCCTGCGAAACTTTACCAACGACGTCGCCCTGGACTGAAACCAAGAAAGCCGCGGCTGCGTCCCAGGGCTTGTTATACTAACTCGAAGGGTCGGCGGGAGCACTCAAACAGGCTCATCGGTGGCCCCGATCTATTCGCCATCATACATAATGAAGTCCCTGGCTTGTCTCTCGACCTCGTTCGCGCTCGCCGCGACACTGGCAGCCCAACCGCAGCCAATCTTGAATTTCACCACCGGTCAAGCAGCCCGGCTGGTAATCGGACAACCGACATTTACCGCGCAGGATAATAACTCCAACCAGCTCATCGTGGGCGGCGTTGGTGGGATCGCCTATGGTGGCGACACCCTAGTCGTCACCGATGCCAACCGTTTGCAAGCGGACCCGGTTAACCATCGCGTATTGATCTATCGCGGATTGGGAACCAAATTCCCTTCTCCGACCGCCGAGTTGGTCCCCACGACTCGCTGTCCGGTCTGCATCGGAGCTGCGGACGTGGTGCTCGGTCAAACCGACTTCACCAAGCTTTTACTGCATGCTCCGACCAGTAGCACCATGCGGGCCCCGATCGGCGTGGCCACCGACGGCAAGATCCTGGTTGTAGCCGACACCGACTTCAACCGCGTGCTTATCTGGAACACTATTCCTCAGTCGAACAACGCCCCGGCCGATGTCGTGTTGGGCCAATCGGACTTCAGCAAGGTACTTCCTAACGAAGGGCAGCAGAACACGCCCACGCAGAAAGCGTTCCGCGGCCCGCAAGGAGTCTGGATTCAAGACGGTCGATTGTTCGTCGCCGATACCGGCAACAACCGGGTGTTGATCTGGAACAGCATCCCGCGTGCGAATTTCACTCAAGCCGATCTGGTGGTTGGGCAAAAAGATTTCACCAGCGTGACTCAACCCGATCTCACCAAAACGACGATCGACGCCAAGGCCGACAACCTGCTTACTCCTGTGGCGGTGACCAGTGACGGGACGCGTTTGATCGTTACCGATCTTGGCCACAGCCGGGTCCTGGTTTGGAATTCGATTCCACGCACGAACAATCCGCCGGCGGATTTGGTGGTTGGCCAGCCGGACTTCGTGCAAGCCGTGGCCAACAACACCAGCAAACTGTGCCCCACCGGCGAAAAGAACGCGGCCGGGAACGACATCGTACTCCCGTTGTGCGAGTCGTCGCTTGACTTCCCACGTTATGCGCTCTCCGACGGCCGCTACCTGTTTATCGCCGACGGCGGCAATGACCGGGTGCTGGTTTTTAACGAATTCCCGAAAACGAACGGCGCCAAAGCCGACGCGATTCTCGGCCAGATCGGCACCCGGGTGAATTTGATTTCAGATGGCGCCGATCCGCGTGGCATAGCCAGTTCCGGCGCTGTCCGCACGCCGCACTCGCTCGCTTTCGACGGACGGAACCTGTATGTCACCGATCCCTTCAACCGGCGGGTGATGGTATTCACCATGGCCGAACGTAAGATCCAAAACACGGGCGTGCGCAATGCCGCCTCGAAGGAGATCTTTGCGGTGGGCTCGATCAGTTTCTCCGGTGAGGTTAAGGAAAACCAGGAGCCGATCTTCAAAATCGGCGCGAAGGAATACAAGTACAAGACCGTTAAGAACGAAACCTTCCCGAGCCTGATTCGCGCGGTCGTGAACCTGATTAATGCAGCCCCTGGCGACCCGCTTTTGCTGGCCACCCCGAACTTTTCCCGGAATTCAATTATCTTCTCAGCCCGGCAAGCCGGCTTTGCGGGCGACAACGTCACATTCGCGGTGTCGCAGACCGCTACCGATTCAACGCTCGCCACCACCACCTCGGGCGCTGCGCTCGACGGCGGGCAGGATGCGGCGCTGATTGCACCGGGCACGATTGTGTCGCTGTTTGGGGAGAATTTATCGGAGGTCAGCGCCGGAGCTCCTGAGAACGCCAAAGAACTTCCGCTTGAACTCGGCGGCGTGCAGGTTTATTTCGATGGCATACGCGCTCCGCTGTTCTCTGTCAGTCCAACCGAAGTGCGGGCGCAGGTGCCGTGGGAAGTCCTCGACACGCAGAGCATTAACGCTTGGGTAAGGACAGTCAAGCGCAATGGGGAAGTCTCGGTGAGTAGCGCCGTATCGGTGCCCATCGTGCTCCAAAATCCCGGTATTTTTGCTGTGGTCGGCGCCGACGAGCCACGGCCGGGGCTGGTGTTCCACGGTAGTTCCAATTCGGTGGGCACGGTCTCGGTGGACGGATCCGTCCGCGCGGGCGATATTGCGACCATCGTGATCGAAGATCGGGAATACAGTTATACGGTCGTGGCCACCGACACACTTGCCACCGTGCGCGACAATCTGATCGCCGTCATCAACCAGGACCCCCGGGTCGAAGCGTTTGCGGCCGGCGCGTTCACTCGCATCCGGTTACGGGCGCGGATTCCGGGCCCGGACGGCAACAACATCGCGTACTCGGCGAAGTCTCGCGACGGCGATCAGGTAATCATGACCGCCACTACGCCGAGGCTTTGCTGCGCCAATTCCGGGCCAGTGACGGACGCGAATCCCGCGTTGCCGGGCGAGAACATTATTGTGCTGGCGACCGGGCTTGGCTTGGTCAAGGACGGCAAGAAAGAATTCCAGAATACGGGCCGCGCCTACGAGGGTGATGCGAACAACGATCCGTTCGAATTCGTGTCTTCCCTGGCGGGCGCCAAGACGGCGAACGTGCTCTCCGCAGGCATGAAGCCCGGTACGGTAGGCGTGTTTGAGGTCGTGCTGGAATTGAACTCGGATATCCCGACCGACGCGGCGACACAGTTGACGATCGCTCAGGATGTTTTCGTCAGCAATATCGTAACGTTCCCGGTGTTTAATCCGAATTCGACAGCGCCGTAGAGCGGCGGCTACGAAATTTCGAAGCGCTCGACCAGCTTCAGCGGCACGGGGTGCGCCGCTTCTTCTCCGGCGATTTTTTCGATCCCGACAGCGTAGACGATCGCTTTGTCGTGTTGCACTTTGATTCGCAGGAAACTTTTGAAGTCAGCGACCTGGAGCGCGGAGAAAGCTTCGTTCTGGTGGCAGCGGAAAACGTTGAGCGAAATCCAGAGATAGATTCCGAATAACACGCCGCCTACCATCGACGACGCGACTAACTGGGCCAGCACGTTTAGCCAAGGCCACAGAGACAGATCGTGCGACCAACGCCAGATTGTACACGCAAGCCACCCTTGCGCCAAGCCATGCAAGAATCCGAGGGCGAGCTTGCCGCGAAAATGGCCCATCGCGGTGAGCGCTCCGATTAACGTCAGCAGCCAGAGGGCGGGACCTGGGTGTGTGAACGGCATATTCGAATAACTCGCGCCGGGCTCGACGCCCCAAAACGCGAAGACGTGAACGGCGCCGAGCAGAGCGGCGAAGGAGCGATTCGCAAAGGGGAACAGGATTAGCTTGAGCGATAGGCTCCTGGAATCGGCTTCCTCCGGGTACCGTTTTTTGCACTCCACGGGCGTTTCATCGGGGGCAGGCGGCGGGAATGAGTGAGTGGGGTGCAGGAAGGCTCCCCCACCGCCGGCTACGATCTTCCATTGCTTGTAGGTGGTCTTGGCTTCGGTGGTGCGCTCGACTTCGTAGCGTTGATAGTTGTGAGTGTCGCCTGCCAGCGTTGCGACGATGCGGGCGCCGCGCTCTTCGACCATTTTTTCAAATAGCCCCAAGCCGAACTCAAGGTCACCCTTGGGCTGGCTCTTGCCGTTCACAACCGGCGGTTCGGCTGAGCAGAGAATGATCCGGTCTTCGGGGCCGAGATGTTGCGCCGCGTTTTTGAAAAAGCGGCGTTGCGACGGATCGACTTCCGATTTGAGCTGAATATCGAGCGACCAGATATGCCAATGGTTGGGCAGGTTGAGGACGTAGTAACTCCGCTTCTGACGGGTCTGGAAAGAGCCCAGCCAGCGGTCATTACAGATTCGCCGGTAGAAGGTATTCAGGCAATCGTACCAATCGTGATTGCCCGGGACGCAGAAGATATCCGAGAGCGGACGCGGCTGCTTGAGGTTGCGCGCGGCTTGATTGAACGGCCACACGAGGCGCTGCGCGTAGTTATCGCGCGAGGCGACCGGGTAGACTTCGTCTCCGCCGAGGATTAAGACGTGAGGCCGGTCCAGCGTGTCGCCATTGACTGTTAGCCGGGGGCTTGATAGCAGATAAGCCATCGTGTAAGTGGAGTCCCAACCGTCACCGGTGTCGCCGGTGTAGTCGAAAGAGAAGTCAGCGACCGTTGAGTAGTCGAAGACGGAACCCTGCCCGGTGTCTTCCAAGGCCAGGAAACGCCGCGTGTCCACCATGCCTCCGAGCATTTCGGACATGAACGTTTTCAGCCCAGTTTGAGCAAGCTGGCCTACGTCATACCAGCCGGTCATTTTCGGTTTGGGCGGGATTTTCATATCTACACTTTACTGCTTGGTTTCCAGCGGGCGCTTGGCTTTTTCGAAGAATTCATTCTGGAGACGGAGGCTGGTCTGGTCGGTTTTGACCGCGCGGATCGCATTAGCCAAGCCGTCGGCCCACGCCTTCATTTGAAACTCGCCGAGTTCTTTGGTGGCAACCGAGCCATCGCCTGCATAGTGTTCCGGGTAACGGGCGTACCACCAGATGCCGGTGTAGAGGCCGTTGGGCAGATCGAGGCGGTTGCGGTTGGCTCCGGATTGCGAAGCGGCGCGGTCCATTTTTACGAGGCCCGGATGAGAGACGAGCGTGTTGGCGGTTTCCGATTCGCCCGCGTGTCCGTCGTTCACAGATTTTTTCGCGGGTCCGCCCGCGGGCGTCGCGGGGCGGACGTAGGCGTACACAACGTAGTCTCTGGGCGAGGCTAATTGCGATTGCGAGAAGAAGGGCAGGAAGCTGGTGTTGCCGCCGTGGCCGTTCACGATGATGATCTTCTTGCAGCCGTTGCGCGCCATCTCCGAGGTGGTTTCCTGCATCAAAAGCAATTGCAGATTCGCGCTGTAGGCGACGGTGCCGGGCTCATGCATGGCTTCGAAAATCTGGCCCGCGAAATACTGCGGGAAGACCACGGCGAACTCTTGCTCCGCGGCGCGGATGGAGGAGTAACGCACGTTGAGCAGGTCCGTACCAAGCGGGAGATGGGGTCCGTGTTTTTCGAGGACACCGAAGGGCAGCAGGCACGTGCCTTGCGCGCGTTGGATGGCGGCGCCGAAATCGATGGCCGTGAGCTCTTCCCACTTCACGGAGAGCGGCGGATTTGTTTGGGCGGGGGCGAACGCGGCGATGGCGAGGAGGAGAAGTGTGGGTCGCATGGAAATGACTTCCATGCTAGTACATCGCGCGGGAACTTGCGGGGCGACGGCGGTGTCTTTGAATTTATGCGTGGACAGATCGCGGTGACGGCGGCGGAGCGGGCGGCGCGGCGCGCGGCGGGGTTGGCGCGATTGGAACTGAATCGCGGGTTGAATCGGGTGGCGGGTGTGCCGGTTACGATTTTCGCACTTGGCGTGTGGGGTGCTTGCGGCGGAGTGTTGGGCGCTTTGAAGTCTTGCTCCGCGGAATCGGTTCCTTATTGGGTGGCTGTCGCGGGTGGATTGGCGGAGGCATTCGCACTTTTGGCTTTGGCGCTGGCGATTGCCGTGCCGCTATGGATGTTTCATCGTCATTTGAGGGATCAGGCCGAGGCGTTGAGTTTGGAGATGGACGTCGCTTGCTTTGATCTGGCGGCGCTGTTGCGTCCGTTTTCAATGGAGCCTGTAAGGGTGGCAACCCGGAGTTATTGGGCGGTACAGGGAGCGGAGAGGGCGGCGGCGGCGCTTGGTTTGGAACATCGCCGGGGATTGGGTATCCTCGCGGCGATTCCGGTAACTGCGGTGCTGGCGGGCTTCGTGAACTTCGGCATCGATGTTGGCAATACATTCATGGGACCGCCATGGTATGTCGCTCCTAGGATCGGCGGCGCGTTCGTTTGGTTGCTTCCAGGCTTGGCGATTGCGATCTTCGCGTCAATGAGCCACGCCTATCTGAAGGCTCGGGCGGAAAGGCTCGACCACGAAATGGCGATCGCCTGCAAGGATCTCGGCGAGTTGCTACGGTAGCAGGCTGGAGACTTGAATCGTGCCGACTTCGATGCCGTCGATGACAACTGGAATGGCGTCGCCTGGGGACAATATCGTGAGATTGCGGTAACTTTCGCCTTGCGGATCGGTGCGCACCTCGACGCGGCGATTGACGAGATCGACAATCCAATAGACCGGGATGCCGGCTCGCGCGTAGATACGTTGCTTCGCGCCTCGATCCCGGCTGAGTGCCTCTGAAACTTCCACAACCAGAGCAAGGTCGGCAGGCTTCGGATGTCGGCTAATGTAATCACGCCTGGTTCCTCGCGCGACCGCAGCGTCAGGCTCAGGCTCACTATCGGCGAGAGTGATCGGATTGGGAATTTTTGCGCACCAGCCAAGAGGCACGATAGCCGCCAGCCGGGACTGGACTTCTTCCGTGGCAAAGGCGTGCGGTGGATTTATGGCTATTTTTTCAACCAGGACCCCTTCGATCAATTCAACCGGAGAATCGGAATTCAAAATCCCCGCGTCGATCATGGAATGATATTGATCGACCGAGAGCCGCCAGATCCGATCTGGGAGCGGGGGAACCGGTGAAATCAGGGTAGCCATCGTCGCGCCTCGCCTTTATTGTAGCTTTATCGTAGCGGCTACTTCTTCAGAATTTCGTCGCGCTCCACCTTACCATCGCGTACGTGGAGAATGCGATGGGCGTTCATCGCGATGTCGTGTTCGTGCGTCACCAAGACGACGGTGTTGCCCGCCGAATGGAGCCGTTCGAAGAGCGCCATGATTTCGATACCGGTCGCGGTGTCGAGGTTGCCCGTGGGTTCGTCGGCCAGCAGGATCGAGGGATTGTTCACGAGGGCTCGTGCGATGGCGACGCGTTGCCGTTGCCCGCCCGAAAGCTCGTTCGGTTTGTGATGCATGCGATTTTCAAGGTCGACTTGTTGGAGAGCGAATTGCGCTTGCTTCAGACGCTTGTCGGCCGGCATGCCGGAGTAGATCAGCGGCAATTCGACATTGTGCAAGGCCGTCGCGCGCGGCAACAAGTTAAAGGTCTGGAAGACGAAGCCGATTTCCTTGTTCCGGATGCGCGCCAGTTCATCGTCAGTCAAATTGCTGACCAGGTAACCGTTGATGTAATACTGGCCACTGCTGGCGGTGTCGAGGCAACCGATGAGGTTCATCAACGTCGATTTGCCGGAACCCGACGGTCCCATGATGGCGACGTATTCGCCCCGCTTGATTTCGATATCGGTGCCGTTGACCGCGTGGATTTCCTGGTCGCCCATGATAAACGTCTTGCGCAAATCGTAGGTGCGAATGACGATCCCGTCCCGGCGAAGCTGCTCGCCCTTTTGGATATCGGCTTCTTGAGTGGCTGAACGCGACATGGGTAGTGGAAAGATCCCCTTCAGTTGGAAGACGCCCGGACCAGGGCACGGGTAACGCTACGGCTTGACGTCATCTACGATTCTGTCTTGGCGGGGGCCTTGTTGTCCACTTTGATTTTGGCGTCGTTCTTGATCGTGCGGATCACTTTGTAGCTGCCCGTGATGATTTCGTCACCGTCGCCGACCCCGCCAAGGACTTCAATATCAGTAGCCCCGGTGATGCCGGTTTCGACTTTGCGGAAGGCAGCGGTCTCGCCCTTGATGACGAAAACGCCCTGAGATTCTTTCTTCCGCTCCTTCTCCTGCGCGGGCGTGAGGGTCTTAGGGGCCGCGCCTTTGGGAGCTTCCGGCTCCAGGTCTCCCTGCTGCCGGACGGTGAGCGCCTGAATCGGAATTGTCAGCACATTCTGGCGGGTGGCGGTGACGATCTTGGCGGTGCAGGAAAGACCGGGGCGGATCTCCGAAGGAGGATCGAGGAGTTTCACAACCACCTTGAAGTCTTTGGCCTCCTGGCTGGAAATCGCACTTTGCGAAGCGGCCAGCCCAGTGCTCCGGAGAATAGCGGTGTTGCCGATTTCGATGACCTTGCCTTTGAAGGTCTTGTTGGATCCGATGGCGTCGATCGTCACATCCACGTTTTGATCGAGCTTGACGTTGACGATGTCGGTTTCGTCCACCTTCACTTCGGCCGTGATGAACGACATGTCGGCGATCGTCATGATGAGGCTGGCGCCGGAATTCTGGATACCTGGCACGACGGTCTCACCGGTGCGCACGGGGAGATTGGTCACCATGCCATCGATCGGGGAAACAGCCTGAGTGCGCGCCAACACATCCTGCGCGCGCTTGAGGTTTGCCTGGCTGAGCGTGATGCGGCGTTGCGCGGCCATAAGCGAGGCCACCAACTGCGCGCGACGAGCCTTGGCCTGCGGGATCCGCGTTTCAGCCTCACGCACACCGGCCTCGGCGGCCTCAACCGCAATTCTGGCGTCGTCATAGTCGCGCCGGGCGATCAGTTTTTCGTTGTAAAGGCGTTCGATCCGGCCAAAGTTGATCTTGGCCTTTTCGACCTCAGTCCGGCTGCGATCAAGCGAAGCCTGGAGCGTCTTCATGCTTTCGTCTTCGACGCCGAGTCCAGCTTCGGAGGCGGACGATTCGGCTTCCGTGCTAGAGACATTCGCCCGCTGAGCGGCTACTTCGGCTTCCGGCTGGACGCTTTCGAGCTGTGCGAGAAGCTGCCCTTTTCTGACGGTTTGCCCTTCGAGGACGAGGATGGAAGTTATGCGCGCGGGGCCCGAAGCATTCGATCCTATGTTGATGTAATTGCGAGGTTTAATCTCGCCAGAAGCGGTGACGAGCGAAGTGAGATCCTGTCGCGCGGCCTTCCCCGTCTGAACGGTTATGATGCCGCGCTTGCCATATTGAATACTGGCATAAACTCCGCCCGCGATCATCAGCGGCCCGACAACGCCGATGGCCACTTTCCACTTGGTCTTCAAGAAATGTCTCTCCCTTGAATTGTTAGACGCAACGACGGCGCCAGAAGTTCTCTTAACTTCCATATTAGCTAAGATAGGCGGAAACAAGGGGGGCGAGCTGGATTTGGGCGCGCGACATTGGAAGTGATAGATTGGTTGGAATGCAGGCAAATCGCGGAAATCCGAGCTTAGCGGTACACCAGACCGAGACGCGTCCTACCGAGCCGCAACTATAAGGGAGCGGTGGTTGACGTATTTCATTACGTTCGCCTGCTACGGAACGCGCTTGCACGGCGACGAATCGGGATCGGTGGATCGGCATCACAATCTGGTTGGCGACCGGATGTTGGAACCCGACGCCGAACGTGTCATAGCAGAACGGCGAGAAATGCTCCAGGATCCTTATGTACTCGACGAAGCCGCCCGGCCAGTGGTGCTGGCGGCCATCCAGAGGCATTGCGTCTACCGGGGGTGGAACCTGCTGGCTGCGCACGTCAGGTCCAACCATGTGCATATTATCGTCGAGGCCGAGCGTCGGCCCGAGAGAATCATGAACGAGTTCAAGTCGTACGCCAGCCGCGAGGCTAAACCAGTTGACAAGCGAGAGACCCGATCGGAAACGGTGGGCGCGGCATGGTAGCACCCGTTGGTTATGGGAAGGATGAGAATGTCAGGCATTGCGCTTCGGTACGTAATCGATGAGCAGGGCGTGCCTATGGCACTATTCGTCGCCGACGAGCCTTGATTGATGCCACCTTGGGGGCCTTTGCGGACCGCTCCCTTAATAGTTTCCAAGAAGGGGAAAAAGAAGGGCGAGATTTCCACAGTCGTCGCGAACGCGGGCTGTGGAAAACCCATGAGTTTTTGCCGGGCAATGACTTGAAAAATCAGGCATGCTGTAGATACCGGCAGGCACGCCGACGCCAGGAATTCCACTCCCAGACCTTTGACGTCTACCGCAAGGCAAGGCACCGCGATCCGCGAGGTAAAAATACCCATGCCGCCTTCCGGACCCGATCAACTGGCCGAGGCGATGATCTCAGCGATCGCCCCCCCACGCGCGTGCTGTTCTTCTCCGGCATCCTCTCTCCCACCGGCACGCTGATGCCAGTGCGCAGAATCTGCGATGCCGCGCGGACCAAAGGCGTGATTTCAGTGTGTGGACGGCGCGCATATGAACGGCCAGATCCCGATGCGGATCGATGAGCTTGGATGCGACTACTACGCCGGCAGCCCGCACAAAGGGATGTTCGCGCCGGCGGGATGCGGCATTCTGTGGGGACGGCCGGAGATGCTCGACAATCTGTGGCCCACCAATGTCACCGGCGGCTGGGATCGCAAGGAGGAGGCGCGGGCGGCGCGCTTCATGTTCGTCGGCGCCAACAATCGGGCGATATTGAACGGCCTGGTGGCGGCAGTGAAGTTTGCCAGCGGGATGGGCCCGGACCGCATATATGCCCGGATTCATGCGCTCGCCAAGCAAGTACGCGACCGGGCGGCTGGGCTCGACTACCTGCTCGTGCGGACTCTGGCGGACGACCGGCTGTATGGCTCGCTTGTGGCGTTTAAGATGCCCGGCGTGGTCCGCGTGAAGTTCGGCAGGCTGTGCAGTGAGCGGAAGATCTGGGTAGGGGGCGGCGACCGCATGCGGATATCCGCGCATGTTCACACACGGCCACGGGATATTGATGTTTGTTTGAAACGTTGGCGGAGGCGCGGGCGTAGAGAGTTGAGTGGGTTGGCCGGGCAGGCGAGTCGCTCGCCTGCCCAGTGTTGCTTCTACACGTTCAGCGAACCGCGACTGTCACGCCCGCCTGGCTGGCGGCTCCTCCGACGCGGATCACCACCGGTGCGGCCGGGCCGGCACCCGCAGTTGCCGGGATTCGGACATTTATTTGCACGACCCCGGCCACTAATCCAGGTGCGGCGCCAGCGAAGGACACTTCCGCGGGTTGACCATCGACGGTCGCCAAAACCGGAAGAACAGGCTGAGGCAGAGGTGCAGTGCCTGGCTTTCCGTCGATGCCAGGGGGATTTGTGACGCCTTCTCCTGTCGCGTAGATTGCCACAATGCTCCCCTTGGCGGCGGGGTTAGCGGCTGAATTCACGGTGAGATCCTGGTTTAGAATCGCGCCGGGTCCGAACCCGGATGCGTTCAGAGTGAAGATGCCTGGGAAGGCTGGATTCACCAAGGCGCTCAAGGCATTGGACTTTGCACCGTCGTACTCAACCTCGATCTGGACGCGGGGTTTTCCCGCAACACCATAGGGCACCACGGCGCTCAGCTGCCTGTCACTCGAGTAGATCATTGGCCCAGGTTGGCCGTCGAATAACACCCTGGTTTTGGCCAGCGTCGTATCGACCAAGCCGGCTGCCGTCAATTTCAGCGTCTCTCCGGAAGCCGGGCCAATTCCGAGCCCGAAAATCGTAACCATCTCACCCGGAGAGATTCCGTTGCCCTGGTAGCTGGCAGCATTCAGCACACTGCCGATAGTCAGTCCGGGAGTGGTCAACCCCGTTACATCGGTGAATGTGGTGTTGACCCCGTCGCTGACGAAAACGCGGATCAGGCCTTGACCCCTCGTCGACTGAACCGCCGTCGCGTCGAACGAAAAAACGGGCTCCTTGAGATCAACGGCGATTGGCACAAAGCTGCGGCCTCCGTCTGGGCTGAAGGCCGCCTGGAACATCACGTTGTTTCCCGCGGGTGAAGCGAGCCTTGCAACGACTCTCGCCTCGCGACCCAGCGTTGCACCGGCGGCCGGCGTCGTGATCTCAACCCTCGGAGGCTGCTGGCCACCTTCGATCGATCCGAAGGTTCTACCGCCTCCAAGATCGGTGATGGCGATTGAACGGACCGCGCCGCTCACCGGCACCATCACCTCGAAGAACCCTGGTACGGAGATGCTCTTACTGGCATCATCGGCAACATACGGATTGAAAGGCACCACGGTTTGTCCCGTTGTCGAGTTCACTCGCACCGAATAACGGAATTGCTGTTCACGAATTAGCCGCGTTGGCTGCGATCTCCAGGGATAGCGGAAGGCCGGTTTCAATTGAATGAGGCGTTCGCCGCCCGGATCGAAGATGCCTTGCACGATTACGACGTCGGTGGCAAAGTCACCTGCGGAGTCAGGCGATGCCAACGTGGGAGAAGAGAGTAACTGCTGGTAGGAGACGCATGCCGCGCCGCTACAGGATCCGCTTTGGTTCGGGTGAATCCACGCTTGGACGGTCAGCAGGCCAGCGTCCATGATGTCGAATAGAGTACCAGGCTTGACTCGGTTGACGACGTTATTCGCTGCGGGATTGCCCACTAGGCGCGCGCCGGTGTCCCAACCCACTTCGCCGATTGGAGTGGACGCAGGGTTGTGGTCGAAACCGAAGTTATGCATCAACTCGTGGGCATACGATCGCTGGTGCCGGATGGGATCGGTGTTGCCGAAGGCGTTGCGGCCGCCTACTTGCCCGAGCCCATTTCCGTTGATTGGATTGCCGTTGATCCAGCCATAGAGGAATATCCGATCGCTGGCACCCACGCCGCTGTTCACAATTAATTGGCGGCAAGACGCAAGCAGGGATATCAGCCCATTGCCGTCGGCACCGAGTGCGTCGAGCCTTCCATCACCGTTCGAGTCCCCTGCGTAACCGAGAGTCGGAAAGAGCCCCTGTTGGTAGAGTGTCGGAGTCGATTCGTCAACAGGTAACATCCCGCGGACCATGGCGTCTCCGACACCGGGTTGAACCGTGACTGGATCGGGAAGGCCAAACCCGGACGGCCTATAGTTGATCCGCGTAAAGTACAGCAGCGGAGCGGTGCGGGCGGTGAAAGTCAGATTGGGCGTGGTCAACTGGACCGTGGTGTCGCCACCCGAGGAAACGGGCTCGATTCGGAACGTCACGGCGGCGGACACCGGAATTCCCGAAGGCGCTGGAATCTCAAAGTTCAAAGTGTCGTTTTGATTGGCACGATTTGGCGCAAGTACGGCGGTGAACGGCGCATTGATCGGCAGAATTCCAGCGACCGGGGTAATGGCGGATCCGGAGACTAGGATGTGCAACCTTCCAGATACTCCGGTCACGGGAGAGGCCGAACCGCTGACCGCAAGCGTGGCCCTGACCGTGGTTCCTCTCCCGGCTATGAGCGGGACGAGTGAATTCGCTGTGGTTTGTATGGCTTGAGTAACCTCAATGTTCGAAACTGTCAAAGTGGCGGCAACGCAAGGCAAGCAGGCGAAAGCTGAAAGGGAAGCTAGTAGGTGTTTCATCTCGCTGGAGTAGTGCGGGTTGACTGCGCTTCGTTACATTTTTGTTGTTGAAAGCGAGAAAAGAACAGGAGCACCCAACGGTGTACTGGCTGTTAGAATGACGCTGTGCAAAGTCGATTGAGCGGCAGAGCCGAATACTCGAGCATATCGATCCGCTGATCGAGGTTTCCGCCCGGACGACTACTCGAGTTGCCGGGAGGAATCAACGCGATGCCCGCCTCGGCCATCGGTCTCTGCCGTTCGAGCTGATTTGAGGCGCGTGTTCGCGCAGAGGCGGCTTCGTTTCCACGATCCCTTCGCCGTCCCTTAACCGCCCCAGCATGAGGCCATGACCCCTTGACACGGACAACTCAGATGTCTTGCGATGGCGGCTCGGTATCGGAGCCTCGTTCGTCTCCATTTCTATGTCGCGCACCCGCTGGATTTCCAGGCGCGTCTATACTCTCAAATATGACCAGACTGTTCCTGTTCCTGTTGACGAGCGGCTTCGCGTTGATTGCCGCCGACAGCCGAGTTCACACGATCATAATGGTCCGCCACGGAGAGAAGCTCAATCCGACCGGCGACACGGTACTGAACGGGAAGGGGCAGGCGCGCGCGCTATTGCTGGCCGAGACACTGCGCGACGCCAAGGTGTCACGGATTTTCTACTCGCCGTTTATCCGGATGCGGCAAACTGGCAAACCGATTTCGACGGCGACAGGCGTGAAGCCGGTGGAGATTTCCGCCGACGAGTTGGACAAGCTTGTCACTGAGCTTCGTCGAGGCGCGCCCGGCGCAACGACGCTGGTGATTCATCACAGCAACACGATTCCAGAAATCGTGAAGAAGTTAGGGGGCGGCGAAATTCCGCCGCTTGCCGAGACCGAGTATGACCGGATGTTGATTCTGACGCTGCCGCTCGACGCGAATAGCGAACGAGCGGCTCACGTCGTGACATTGCACTACGGCGGAAAGTAGCGCTACAAAGGAAGAATCTCTTCGCGGGCAGGGTCGTAGTTCAACCGCCGCTTTTGCGCGTAGGCGATGTTGCCCAAGTGCGACGCCGCGGCTGAGCGATGACCAATCTGCACGTCGCCATTGGGCAGTTGCCGCGACTTAACGCAAGACAGGAAATTCTCTACGTGATCGAGGGTCTGATCGCGCGGCGATTGCACAATGACTGGCTCTTTGGAGCCCTTGGCCCAGAACTCGGAGCGGCCGCGAGTAATCCACAGCCGGCCTTCGGTGCCAACCATTTCCACTGCGGCGCCGGTTAGGCCGGGAGCGAGGGTGGCTTCAAAAGTCGCGGTCCACGGGCCGTTGGTTTTCGATTGCGGATATTCGAGCAGCACGTTGATCGTGTCGGGCGCGGTGCGGCCATCGCGATAGTGGTAGACGCCACCGGCCGCGCTGGCCGAGATGGGATTGTCCTGATCCATGAACATGTGAACCACGTCGATCCAGTGAGTGAACAAGTCAGTGACCTGGCCACCGCCGAAATCGAGGTAGGCGCGAAAATTCCAGAACTGTTGCGGGTCCCAGTCGCGCCACTTGAGCGGGCCGAGAAAACGGGCCCAGTCGAGGCTGGACGGTTGCGCGGCCAGGGAAGCCGGCGCTTTCTGCAAATGCGCGCCGTTGCCATGCCACCAGGTTCGAGCTAACGTAATTTGACCGAGCTTGCCGGTCTTGAAATATTCCTCTTTCGCCTGTAAGTAATGTTGGCCTGAACGCTGTTGCATACCAACCTGGCAGATCCGGTTGTTGATGCGCGCTGCTTTGACAATTTGAGGCCCCTCTTCGATCTTCAGCGTGAGGGGTTTTTCCACATAGACATCCTTGCCCGCATTGAGCGCATCAATCGCCGTGCCTGCATGCCAATGATCCGGGGTGGCGATCAGGACGGCGTCGACATCCTTCATGTCCAGCAGCTTGCGATGGTCGTTCACGCCCTTGGCTCCGGGAGCGCGGGACAACCCTTCGTCCACACGCGCGGCGTAGATGTCGCAGACGGCAGTCACATTGACCTGCCCGGTCTTCTGAAAGGTCCCCATTACGCCCTTGCCGCGGCCGCCGGCGCCGATCAACCCGAGATTGACTCTCTCGTTAGCGCCCATCACGCGCAGATAGGAAGCGGCAGTCAACGAAGCTGCCGAAGTACGGACAAATTGTCTGCGAAGCATGGGAACCAGTATACTTTTTTCCCATCAAGCGGGTAGTTGTTTTGTCGCGCATCCGAGCACTTCTGAACCGTTCGCGTGGTCAAGCCACTGCCGCACTTTTCGTTCGATCGCCTCGGATTTGACCGGCTTCGAAAGATAGTCGTCCATACCCGCCGCCAGGCAACGCTCGCGATCGCCGTTCATCGCATTGGCCGTAATCGCCACGATGGGCAGTCTCGGGCGCCTGGTTTCGAGCTCCTGACGGCGAATCTCGGCCGCAGCCTCTAGGCCATCCATCTCCGGCATCTGCACATCCATCAGCACAAGCGCATAGCGGCCGGTGGCGACGGCGGCCAGGGCCTCGCGCCCATTCACAACCGTATCAACCTGGAAGCCAGCCTTCTCGAGGAACACTTGTGCAATCCGCCGATTCACGGCATTGTCGTCGGCCAGGAGGAGGCGTTCGGCGTGTGGCGTATTGGAACGGAGCCTTGGAGCAGGCGCCGCGGTAAGAACCTCAGTTGCGCGCAGGTCCAGGTCAAAGGAGAACGTGCTCCCGGCTCCGACGCGGCTTTCAACGCTCAGGTCGCCTCCCATCAGCTGCACCAACTGCCTCGATATCGCGAGCCCCACTCCGGCGCCGCCATGCCGCCGGGTGGTTGAGTCGTCACCTTGCGAGAACGAGCGAAAGAGGTTTGCCTGTACGGCGGGCTCGATCCCAATTCCGGTGTCGGCGATGCTGAACCGCAACCTTATGCGATTGGGCGAGCGAAGTTCAGCGCGGCCTTCTACGGCGATCTGACCTTGCTCGGTAAACTTCACCGCATTGCCCACGAGATTGAGCAGGACCTGCCGGAAGCGGAACGGGTCGCCCACTACGCACGCGGGCAGGTCATCGATCCTGGTCACCAAAGTGAGCCCCTTGCGCGCCATCTGCGGGAGGATCAAAGCCAGCGCTTCCTTCAACTCGCATTTTGGATCGAAGGGAATGCATTCGATGACGAGCTTTCCGGCTTCGATCTTGGAGAAATCGAGGATGTCGTTCAAGATGGCCAGCAACGAATCGGCCGAGTCGCGAATGGTCCCGAGATAATCCCGTTGCTCGGCGGTCAGCGGCGTCGTCAGCAATAACTCGGTCATGCCCACAACGCCGTTCATAGGCGTGCGAATCTCGTGGCTCATGTTGGCGAGAAAGCTGGACTTCAACTGTTCAGCGCGCCGCGCGTCGATCTCGCGAGCCCGCGCCCGGCGCGCCATCTCGATACCGAGCGCAGTTAGAAGACTGGTCAGCAGCCCGAAAACGAAGGTGACTTCGGGCATGGCTGTGGGAGCGAGCGCGGCCGGGCCAAAAGTCTGAAAGCGGAGGAGCCGGAGGTCGTCCTCATTCCGTAGGTTCTGCCACAACCCGAAGCTGAACGACGGACAGAGTCAAGGCGGCGGCGAGAGGCGCGTGTCTACGCAATTCGTTTCTTGTATGGATCGACAACGCCAGTCCCAGCGCCGCAAGCCCGAAACCTGTCGGCAAGGCCAGTCCCGGGCGCCAATAGCCGAATCCGAGGCTCGATATGCTGTGAGCCATCGTGTGATAAAGCGAGTAAGCCACGACTGATAGAGCCGACAGAGCCGCGTACGTCTTCAAGCGATGAGAGAAGCAGACCAGGGCGATACCCAGCAAAACCGTGGCAAGCGCCGCTTTGGCCGACATGGGTGTGGCGTTTGGATGTAGAGCCGCAAAGGTCAACAAAAAATCCAGGTTGGAGCGGCCGCCGGTTTCAGCTGGGAAGAAATAGGGCGGAATGCCAGCGGCGATGGCCAGCCATCCCGCCACTCGCAGCACCCAGCCTGAGCGAGCAGGCCACAGCAGAGCGAGCGAAGTCACTACCAACACGCAAGCGCTGCCGTAGGCCATGGCCTTGTTCGCGGGCCACGGCTGGCCGGTGACGTGCCACACAGCGAGGCAGGCGGTCCCGCAGAGCAAGGCGAGACCCGGGAGTATCCGAGTCCACAACTCCAGCCTCCAGGCGCGGGCGTCCATCCCCGACGCCGTCTTACTCTGACTGCCGTTGGCCCGCTCAGTTCTCATAAGTACGAGTCGTGCCGGCCCTCGCGGCTAGAGCGGGAGAATTTCTTCGCGATCGGGGTCGAACTTGAGACGACGCTTCTGTACGTAGGAGATATTCCCCAGGTGCGACGCGACGGCCGAGCGATGCCCAATCTGCACATCGCCGTTGGGTAGCTTACGCGACTTGACGCACGAGAGGAAGTTCTCCACATGATCGATGGTCTGATCGCGAGGCGATTTCACGATCACTGGCTCCTTCGAGCCCTTGGCGTAGAACTCCGATTGGGCGCGAGTGATGTACAGGCGGCCTTCGGTGCCCACCATCTCTACTGCGGCGCCGGTGAGGCCGGGGGCGAGTGTCGCTTCAAACGTCGCGGTCCACGGGCCATTGGTTTTCGATTGCGGATATTCGAGCAGCACGTTGATCGTGTCGGGCGCGGTGCGGCCATCGCGATAGTGGTAGACGCCACCGGCGGCACTGGCTGAAATCGGGTTGTCCTGATCCATGAACATGTGGACTACGTCGATCCAGTGCGTGAACAGGTCGGTGACCTGGCCGCCGCCGAAATCGAGATAGGCGCGAAACGCCCAGAATTGCTGCGGGTCCCAATCGCGCCATTTCACGGGGCCGAGGAAACGGGCCCAATCGAGATTGGAAGGCTGCTTGGCCAGCTCAGCCGGAGCCTTTAGTAAGTGATAGGTATTGCCGTGCCACCATGTGCGGGCGAGTGTAATCTGCCCGAGTTTGCCGGTCTTCATGTACGCTTCTTTGGCTTGTAAGTAGTGTTGGCCTGAGCGCTGCTGCATGCCCACCTGGCAGATCCGGTTGTTGACCCGCGCGGCGCGCACGATCGGCGGACCTTGTTCGATGGTCAAGGTGAGGGGCTTCTCGACATACACGTCCTTGCCGGCATTGAGCGCGTCGATGGCGACACCAGCATGCCAATGGTCGGGCGTGGCGATCAGGACCGCATCGACTTCCTTCATCTCAAGCAACTTGCGATGATCGCTATGACCCTTCGCTCCAGCCGCGCGCGAGAGGCCTTCATCCAAGCGAACCGCGTAGACATCGCAAACAGCGGTGACGTTGACTTGTTCAGTCTTTTGGAAGGTGCCCATGACGCCCTTACCGCGGGCTCCGGCGCCGATCAAGCCAAGGTTTACCTTTTCGTTGGCGCCCATGATGCGCATATAGGAGGCAGCGGACATCGAGGCCGCCGTCACTCGAGCGAATTGTCTGCGATTCATATCAGGTAAGTCTACTACCACCCGGATGACGGAATCAGCGGCGCTTGAGGGCTGCCTCGATCGCGGCCTTCAATTCCTCCACCTTCAACGCCCCTCGGTACAGGCGTCCGTTGAAAAACAGCGTTGGAGTGCCTTGTACGCCGGCTTCAATGCCTTCGCGAATCTCGCGATTCACCGTCGCCTGATATTTGTGCGTCTTCAGTTCAGTGGCGAAGCGGGTCGCATCGAGGCCGAACTCTTTGGCCCAGGCGATCATATTCGCTTCGGACAACGAACGGGGGTTGGCGAAAATGCGGTCATGCATTTCCCAGAACTTGCCTTGGGCGTTGGCGGCCAAACTTGCTTCCGCCGCGAGGGCGGCTTCCGAGTGCATCTCCAGAGGGAACTGTTTGAAGACCAGCCGCACGTCGTTCGGATAAGCTTTGGCGACCGTGGTCAGAGCGTTGGCGCCGCCCAGGCAGAACGGGCATTGAAAGTCTGAGAATTCCACGAGCGTGACGCGGGCGGTGGCTGGTCCACGCGAGGGCGCGCCAACCAGTTTCAGATCCGCCGGTTGATTCTCCATCTCCTCTTTGAGCTTGGCGATGTAGGCGGCGTCTTTGAGGATGGCGCGGGCGGCGATGGCGGTCTTGCCGGCCTTCATCTCGCGCGCTACCGCAGTGGCTAGGGTCTTGCTCACCATGCAGGTACGGTCTCGCGCGACACAGACCGAGATCTTCAGCGTGCAGCCGCAGTTACAATCCTCCTGTTGCGCGATGGCCAAGAGTTGTTTCTTTTGCAGGGCGGTCAGCCCGGTCAGCTTCACGCCCGGCAGTTCGCCGATCGCCTCTACGTTCAGGTCGGTCGTTTGGGCCAATAGGAGGGCCGGGAGTATCGCGGCAGCCACGGCGGCTAGGAATCGCATATTTAATTATTGTTGCAGTTCCCCTGTAACGCGAGGGCGTGGCCTGTCACAATACAGAAACCGTGCCAACCAGAAAGACCAAACCGCTGACTCGCGAGCAGGCGCTTGAGATCGTTTTTCCGCGCATGGAGCGGGTGAAGGGGCAACGCTTCACTCAGGACACGCCGGTCTCGCCTGACGTCTGGCTGCTCTACGCCACCACGCCACCCGATACCAAGCACGAGATACTGTTTGCGCCTAATCGGAAGTGCTCACTCGATCAGCTTGTGAAGTCCCTTCGTATCGGCCTGGAACTGGCCGTGGGCAAAGACGCCCCGCCGGTGATCTACAACCAGTCTCACGCGATGGCTCGCCTGACGTTGAAGCAATTGCTGCGCGCGACGATGCCGCTGTCGGTTTGGTGGGTGCGGGAGCTACAGATCAACCCCAAGCAGGTGTTGTACCAGCTCCCGCTGCTGAAGGATGAGGCGGACCTGGAAGGCTTGATGATGAACCCGGCGGACTTGTTGGGAAGCCGGCGCGCCAAGGGTAAGTCGGCAGGCAAGGTCCAAGTTTATTCCGAGGACCTGTTGCATATGGTCCGCATTGTCGGTTCGTTGTTGTTGGGCCGGCCGTTGCCGCCGCCGGGCAAAGCCAGACACGCGTACTTTCTTGAGGCGCTGAAAGAGCAGGACAAACTTTTTGGCGATTTGCCGGTGGAGGCGATCTGGGCGCGGGTGACCAACGAAGTTACCAGTCCGCTGCGTCCGCCGTTGTGGAGAGCTTTTCACAATCGGGAAGCTGAGTCCGCAGTTTATATGTCGCGCCAAACGATCAAAGCGGACGCAGGCGGACAACTATTCACGATCTGTTGCAGCGGCCTGCGCTGGGCGATCATCGATAGCGGAGTGGACGCCAAGCACCCGGCATTCACGAAGAACAAGACGCTGAATGACGATAGCCGCGTGGCGCGCACCTACGATTTCACGCGGCTCAAGGATCTGCTCTATTCCAACTTCGAGGACAAGGAGATCAAGACAATCCTGCACGAAGCTGCCTTGAGTGAAGATCAATGGGCCGAGTTGAAGCTCGACCTCCAGACCCGGCTCAAGAACGGGCGTTTCTTCGAGTGGGAGTTACTCGAGAAGGTTTTGCGTATCGAGCACAACGAAGAGGCGTATCGGCCGCCGGAGAATCAGCACGGCACACATGTCGCGGGGATCCTGGCGGCGGACTGGAAGCGAGGCGGCGGGCAGATGGACTCCACCAGCAGCGCTTCAGAAGACGACGTCGACCTGATCGGAATTTGTCCCGATCTGAAAATTTACGACCTGCGCGTGTTCGACAAGGATGGCTTCGGCGACGAGTTCTCGATCCTGGCTGCGCTGCAATTTGTGCGGTATCTCAACGCCAATCGCGACTCAGTGGTGGTTCACGGTGTCAACCTGAGTTTCTCATTGAAGCACTCGGTGGATAGCTATGCCTGCGGCGCGACGCCGGTTTGCGAGGAGTGCTCTCGTTTATCGGGCGCGGGCGTGGTGGTGGTGGCGGCGGCGGGCAATCGCGGATTCGATTCGAACTCAAGCGATGGCTTTGGGATTTATCGCGAGGTTTCGATTACCGATCCCGGCAACGCCGAGGATGTGATCACGGTGGGATCGACGCATCGGCAGATGCCGCATAAGTATGGCATTTCGTATTTTTCCAGCCGCGGGCCCACCGGTGACGGGCGCAGGAAGCCGGACTTAGTCGCTCCGGGTGAAAAGATTTTGTCGACGATTCCTGGCGGGAAGGCGGCGACACTGGACGGCACCAGTATGGCGGCGCCCCATGTCAGTGGCGCGGCGGCGTTGTTGATGGCGCGGCATAAGGAACTGGTGGGCCAGCCGAGGCGGATCAAGGAGATTCTTTGCAGGACGGCGACGGACTTGGACCGGGAGCGAGGATTTCAAGGGGCGGGACTGGTGGATATACTTCGGGCGTTGCAGTCGATCTAAAATGCAAACGCGCCGGGATTGCTCCCGGCGCATTTGTCGGTTTGATAAACGCTTTAGTAGTAGAACTTCACGCCCAACTGGAGTTGGCGCGGGAAGGTGTTCTGGTTGGACACAACGGCCGGGAAGACCGAACCGAAGTTCGGGCTGGCCGGATCCGTGTTGAAAGTGTCACGGCCGTAGTAGTTGTGGTTCATCAGATTGAACGCCTCAAAACGGAACTGAACGCGGATACGTTCGGTGATCTGAGTACTCTTGTTGAGTGAAGCGTCGAGCGAGTAAGCGCGGTGCTTACGGATTTGGCCCGAGCGGAACGGCGTGGAGCGCGGGGCGTAGGACGGCAAGTGAATCCAGTAGATGTCCGAGGCCGCCGGTGTCGTTCCTGGAGCGTTGCCGCAGTTGTTGTAAGTCAGCGATCCGTCGTTGTTGATGCGTTGCGTGCAAGGCTGGAATCCCTGAACCTTGTTGGCTTTCCAATCCACGTTCTGAATCTTGGGATCCTTCACCTGGATGACGTTGCCCGGCAGATCAGCTGGCTCGCCACTGGCAGTGGTGAAGAAGCTGGTCATCTCCCAGCCGGAAATCAGCTTATTCACAAAGCCCGTGGAATTGGAACCGATGAACTTGCCTTTGCCCATCGGCAGTTCATAGACGGCCGTGAACTTGAAAAAGTGCGGACGGTCATTGAAGTAGAGACCCTGTTGGGCGACGTTGGCGAACGGGTCGGTGTAGCCGGACAGTTCGACGGTTTTGCTGAGCGTGTAATTGGTCAACAAGGTGAGTGAGTTCGCGATGCGCTGGTTGTAATTGACCTGCATCGAGTTGTACCAAGCCTTGGCGTTGTTATCGCCTTGGCGGGTCAGGTCGCCCGTAAACTGCGGATAGGGCCGGTTCAGGTTGTAGCGGCTAATCGCGTTGGCGGTGAAATAGCCGGTGTTGGCGAAAGCGGGCAGGCCTTTGAAGGGGTTCGGCAACTGGGCGTCGCAAAACGCTACGCTGCCGCCTTCGAGCGGATTGCACTGTTTGCGGAACTCCAGCGTGGGAATGTTGAACGCCCGTGAATTGTTCAGATCCACCGAGCGGCTGCCCACGTAGGAGACTTCAAGAGTGCTGCTGCGCGACGTCTGATATTGGACGCCCAAGGAGAACGAGTGGTACTTGGGAACCCGGAACTTGGGGTCGAACCAATCGTTGTTACGGCCGACGAAAGTGTTCAGTCCGTCGGAGGCGCCCGCTGGCGTACTGATGCCCGTGGGGTAGGGATTCGACAACAAATTCGGCAGCGGCGTCCGGCCACCGTCGAGCGAGTTGACGAGAGGCGTGGATGTCGAGAAGCCGGCGGTCTGCAAATAGGAATTGTTCGGATTCAGGTAGTAGAGTCCATAGCCACCGCGCAGGACGGCTTTCTCACTCAACTGATAAGCGGCGCCGATGCGGGGTTGCAGAGTCCGTTTATAATTATCGGACACTTGATGGGGCGCGCCATTCACACCGGCAAAAAGGAACCCGCCTTTTAGACCGGCCACTGCGGGCGTGACAGAGCGAAGACCGGCAGGGATCTGCGAGAGGATCGGGCTGGTGGTCGAAGGATCGAAGCCGCGATTGATACGGTCGTACTTTTCGGTCGGAGAGCCGTTGAAGTCCCAACGAAGACCCATATTCAAGGTCAGTTTGCGGCTCACCTTCCAGTCGTCCTGAATGTAGGGCGAGAAGTACCACTGTTGGAAAAACGGAAACAGCGGATAGTTGGAGCTGCCGCCCACGGCTCCGATCAGGAAGCTGGCGTAGCCATCGCCGGTCGTCGCATCGCCCTGATTCCAGCGCTGCTGCGTGAAGTCGCGGTTGCCGCTAAACGATAAGATGTCACCGGTGTTCTGCTGGATGAAGTGAATGCGCCGTAGATCCGTGCCCATCTTCAACGTGTGTGATCCGGCGATCTTGGTGATGTTGGCGAAAAGGTTGTAGTTGTTCGTGAAGTTTTTGCCTTGACCGCGGCCAAGCGACGCGTAGCCCTGATTGTTCCAGCGACCGAAATAAGCGCTACCGGGGATTTGGCTGATCAACGAAGCGGGCAGGCCCAATGAACTCAGATTGAAGCCTTCGTTGGCGCGTCCGAAACCTTTTTCGATAAACCGGTTGGAAGAAGCCCGGACGTTGAGGATCAGGGTCGGAGTAGCGGTATAGAGCCAGTCGGCCACGTAAGCGTCGTTGATACGTTGGAACGGCTGTTGGCCGTCGGTACCCGGTTTGTTGTCGATGCCATTGCCGGAGCGATCCTCAGTGCGATCATTGGAGGCATGGCGGAAGTAGGCGCGGTGTTTGTCGCCGAAATTCCAGTCGAACTTCAGAATCAGGTTGTAGAACTTGTCGTGATTGACGTAGGCCGGAAGCTGGAAGTTTGTCGTTCCGTAGCGGAAGCCAGCGGGCGAGGCGGCATTGGGCGCTGGCATGAACGCGGTGACCGCTTTAGCGACCGGGCTAATCATGCTGCCCGGAATGACGTTACCTGGGAACGGCAACCGGACGGGATCGCCGGCGGCGTCGGGCGTGCTATTGAACGGATTGTAAATGACAACCGGCACGCCGCTTTCGTTGCGCAGCTTTGAGAAATCACCATTGCGCATTTCCAATTCCGGGTAGGAATTCCTCAGCGGGTTCGGCGTAGCTTCGCGATAGTTCTCAAAGCTGCCGAGGTAGAAGAGCCGGACCGGGCCGTCCTTGCGCAGAAGTTTTGGGATGGTCACGGGACCTTCCAACTGGAAACCGTACTGATCGAGAACGTGATTGGCGCGCTGATTTTTCACGCCTGCGGGCTGCGGGATCGCGTTGCCCTGGAACGTATTCGCGTCGAGAAACTTGCGGCGGGCAAATTCCCAGGCGGTGAAGTGATGTGTGTTGGTGCCAGACTTGAGCACGACGTTGAAGACTCCGCCGCCGGTCTTGCCGTACTGCGCGTCATAGGAGTTCTGCTGAACGTTGAATTCCTGGACGGCGTCGACGATCGGCACATAGGCGATATTGTTGCCGCCGGCCTGAGCGTTGTTCGGCGCGCCATCCATCATGAATTCGTTGTTGGATTCGCGTCCGCCGTTGACCGACCACTGGGCGATGGCGCCATTATCGAACGGGCGCTGCCAGATGGCCGCACCGCGAAAGACCACGCCCGACATCATCGTGCCGAGCATGAAGGGGTTGCGGGCGTTCAAGGGGAGTTCGGCGACCTGCATCGTGTTGACAACGCCGATGCGCGAAGCAGACTGCGTTTCGAGCATGGCCGCGTCGGCCGTAACGTTCACCGATTCAGTGAGAGCGCCAACTTCCAGCGTGGCGTCCATGCCGACGATCTGGCCGACTTGGAGCGTGAGGCCTTCCCGGTTGTAGGTCTTGAAGCCCGCCGCTGTCACCGTAACCCGATACTCACCCGGCCGCAGAAACGGGATCGAATACGTACCCGAACCGTCCGAAGTGGCATTGGAAGTTTCGTTGGTAGCTTTGCTAACGGCCGTGATCTTGGCGCCGGCAACCGAAGCTCCAGAACCGTCAAAAACGTGACCGGAAATTGTGGCGCGAAATTCTTGAGAGTAGGCGAGAGCGCTAAGGCATAGCGCGGCCAGGAACACACGTGGTGTCTGCATTAAACCCCTTCCACCATGGCGTTGCACTTGAGTGCAACACCTCTAAGCGTTTATAAAACTATACCAATTCCTTGAGAAAAGCAAGAGGAAGGAGGGTTAATTCGCGCCCAGAGTAAAGAAACGATCAACAGCCCTGTGAGATATGGGATTCAGTAGACGGACGAAGCTATCGAGCGACAAATGGCAACCAGGCCGTTCGATCACGGCCCGCTTGTTTGGCGTGATAAAGCGCGGCGTCGGCAGTGCGCACCAGGTTCTCCGGGAGCGCGCCAACGCCCTTAGGAAGACAGGTGGCTCCGAAGCTGGCGGTAATGGTAACCGGCCCTTCTGGCGTGGCTACGACGCTGCCGCCTACGCTGGAGCGGATCCGCTCGGCGGTCTGCATGACGGAGTCTTCATCGCATCCAGGCAGGATGATCAGGAATTCTTCCCCACCGTAGCGGCCAGCGGCGTCGTAGGCGCGGATGGAGCTATTGAGCCGGGCCGAGACTTCGCGGAGCACGGCATCGCCAGCCAAGTGGCCAAGCGTGTCGTTGACGCGCTTGAAATAGTCGAGATCTCCCATGACCAGTCCAAGGGGAATCGCTTCGCGTTGACTACGGGCGATCTCACGCGTGAGGATTTCCCAGATGGCGTGACGGTTCCAGAGGCGGGTGAGAGCGTCGCGCGTGGCCTGATCGCGCAGAGCCTCATGGGCTTCGAGAAGCTGGGTTTGGAGTTGTAAAATGCGGCGGCCGGGTCCCAGCCGAACCTTGAGCTCATTGGCATCGAAAGGCTTGATCAGATAATCGTCGGCCCCGGCCTCCATCCCAGCGATCAGATCTTCCTTTTCGTTGCGCGACGTGAGCAGGATGATATAGGTGTAAAGGCTTTCGGGTTGATTTTGCCGCTGGCGGACGAGTGAGCAGACTTCCGGGCCACTCAAGCCCGGCATCATCCAATCGAGAATGGCCAGACGAGGCGCGTCAGGGCGTTGAAGCACTTCCCACGCTTCGGTACCATTGGAAGCAGTGATAACCTGATAGCCCCAGTTGCGGAGCACCGCATCCAGCAGCCGGCGCGAAACGAGACTATCGTCGGCGATAAGGATTTCAGTAGCGGTGGCTTCCATCTTGGTTTTCGTCCGAAGTTACAAGGTTGAGTCTTCGAACGTGTGCCCTTCACAGTTCCCTTATCGGCAACCGAAGGCCTTCTGACAGTATATTCCCGTCAGAGAGAGGTAAGAGTTAACCCAACTTTCGCAGTTAAGCCCATTTGAGACCAGGAGTCCCTTTGTTTTCAACAAAGGGACTCCCAAG
>JAYUSQ010000207.1:0-14690 GCA_043755595.1 Acidobacteriota bacterium
CGCTGGTGCGCACGGCAGTGGGCGACAAGTATGTGCTGGAGGAAATGGTGCGGCGGGGCGCCCCGATCGGCGGCGAGCAATCGGGCCATCTGATTTTCCTCGAACACGCGACGACTGGCGACGGCATGTTGACGGCCTTGCGGATCCTTGAAATCATGGCAACCACCGGAGAATCGCTCGATGCGCTGACGGCGGGCTTGCAGGTTTATCCCCAGAAGCTGGTCAACGTGCGGGTCAAGGAACGCAAGCCGCTCATCGACTTGTCGGCCGTGCAGGGAGCCATTCTATCCGCCGAGCGTGAATTGGGCACTGAAGGCCGAGTGCTGGTCCGGTTCTCAGGCACCGAACCGCTCTTGCGCGTCATGGTGGAAGGGCCGACCGATGAATCGGTCGACACACATTGCGCTTCGATCGCGGGGGCGATTCGCCAGGAATTGGGCTCGGTTTAGCGTTAGAATTGGGGCTTGTCGTTTAGCCTCAGTTTGACCCCGCGCGGCCACTTAATTCTGACTCCAGAATCCGGCGCGCCGGCTCTCGACATCGAACCTCTCGAGCGCCTACGCGTCGCGTTTGCCCGAGGGCCAGGCCACGGCATACTGCAATTGGGCGCGGGCGAAACCGAGACGCCGCTGCCGCCAGTTCATGCCTACTGGCGTGAGTTCGGGGCTCGCTACGTCCACGGCCTTTGTGCGCAGGAGAAGAACCCCGCCGCCCCGGCCACGGAAGAACTGGAGCGCCTCGCCGCCGCCGCACCCCTGATGAACGGGTCGGAGTATCTGACCAGTGCGGTCCTAGCGAGTCTTTGGGCCGAACTCAACACGGCTTTCGAAATTGAATTGGCGGAGTCAAAGTCAGGCGTCGCTGAGTTCCTCAAGAGCCGTAACCCAGCCTGGAATCTGGTGGGGCGGGTTCATTTCAATCTCGCCGAGAACCGCAAGGATCCCGAGTCTCCCTTCGCCTTTCTGGCGACTTACACAACTCGCTTGTCGGCCCAGGCCAAGGCTCAACACCTGCCGTTAGGAAAGGCGCTGAATGAGTATGCGGGCGCAGCCAACAAAGACCGCCTGCTGTCGCTATTGTTGCCGGTGCAGCGGGCGTCGGAGTCTTGCGCCTGGCTGAAGACGATGGTGGAGGCGGGTGAGATCTTTCATCCCCTGCGCTGGACGCCGAAAGAAGCTTTGCAGGTGCTGCGCGATGTTCCGCAGCTCGAAGCAGCCGGAGTGGTGGTGCGGATGCCGGCGGCTTGGAGAGGGAATCGCCCTTCGCGGCCACGCGTCACTGGCACGGTGGGCGGCAAAGCGCCATCGGGGTTGGGGCAAGATGCATTGCTGGACTTCAGTATGGAAGTCACGCTGGATGGCGAGCCGCTGACGCCAGCCGAGGTGAGCGAGCTACTGGCCAAATCGGACGGGCTCGCGCTGGTTCGGGGCCAGTGGATTGAAGTCGATCGCGGGCGATTGCAGGGCATGCTCGATCGCTTCGGCGAAGTCGAGCGCGCGGCCCTGGCGAATGGCTTGAGCTTTGGCGAAGCGATGCGGCTGGTGGCTGGGGCCAATGCGGCGGGCGCGGAAGAAGCCACTGAAGAATTCGCCGCCGACTGGTCGCAAGTTGTCGCCGGCCCTTGGCTGGCCGATACCTTGAAGGGCCTGCGGAGTCCGGAGGGTTTGGCGCAAATCGATCCCGGCGATGCGGTGCGGGCTACGCTTCGGCCTTACCAGCAGGTAGGCGTGCGCTGGCTGTACCTCCTCTCGAAGCTGGGGCTGGGCGCGTGTTTGGCCGACGACATGGGGCTCGGCAAAACGCTCCAGGTGCTTTCGTTGTTGGCGGTGCTGAAGCGGCAGGCGGACGGCGAACAACGTCCCAGCCTGTTAGTCGCACCGGCGTCTTTGCTCGCCAATTGGGCGGCAGAACTGGAGCGCTTCACGCCTGGGTTGAAGGCGATAGTCGCTCATCCCTCGGCGATGCCGGCTTCCGACATGGCGGCGTTGAACGGGGACGCCGTTCGAGGCGTAGACCTGGTCATTACGAGTTATGGCTCGGTGCTGCGAATGCCTTGGATCTCCCAGGTGGCCTGGCGGCTCGCGGTGCTGGACGAAGCGCAAGCGATTAAGAACCCCGGTTCAAAACAGACGCGCGCGGTGAAGAAACTCAAGGCGGGCGCGAGGGTCGCACTGACGGGGACCCCGGTGGAGAATCGTCTGGGCGACTTATGGTCTATCTTCGACTTTGTCAACCCTGGGTTACTCGGCTCAGCCAATGAGTTCACTGGTTATACCAAGCAATTATCGAAGCAAGCTAACGGCGGATCTTTCCGCGCGCTCCGCGAGTTAGTGCGTCCCTACATCTTGCGCCGCCTGAAGACGGATAAGTCGGTGATCGCCGATCTCCCGGATAAGACGGAAGTCAAGACGTTCTGCCCACTGAGCCGGCCGCAGGCCGCGCTGTACGAACAGTCGGTCAAAGAGATGGCCGCCCAGATTGCGGACACCGAAGGCATTCAGCGGCGAGGGCTCGTGCTTTCTTATCTGATGCGTTTCAAACAAATCTGCAATCATCCGTCGCAGTGGTTGGGCGATGGGGCGTGGACCGAAGCCGACAGCGGCAAGTGGGCTCGTCTGCGCGAGATCGCCGAAGTAGTCGCGGCCAAGCAGGAAAAGATGCTAGTGTTCACGCAGTTCCGCGAAGTGACGGCGCCACTGGCGCGGTTTCTAGAGTCCGTGTTCGGCCGGCCCGGCCTAGTGTTACACGGGGAGACCGAAGTGAGGAAGCGGCAAGAGATGGTGAAACGCTTTCAGCAGGACGAGTCCGTTGGTTTCTTTGTGCTTTCACTCAAGGCGGGCGGCGCGGGCTTGAACCTCACGGCCGCCTCGCATGTCGTGCATTTCGACCGGTGGTGGAACCCGGCGGTCGAGAATCAGGCGACCGACCGCGCATTTCGCATAGGCCAGACCAAGAACGTGCTGGTCCATAAATTCGTCTGCCGCGGTACGGTGGAAGAGAAGATCGATGAGTTGATCGAGTCCAAACGCCGGTTGTCGGACGATGTGCTGGCAGGGGGCGCGGACATGCAATTGACCGAGATGAAAGACGACGAGTTACTTAAGTTGGTGGCGCTAGATCTTAACAAGGCACTGGAGGAGGCTTGATGGCATACTACGGTTTCAAACCCTATGTCTCCGTGGCGCAGCGGCGGTTGAAGGCGCAGCGCGAAGTGGACAAGCGTAAGAAGACGGGCGAAGGAGTCTCTCCGGTCATCATCGAAGGGCGGACCATCGCCAAGACCTTCTGGGGTAAGTCATGGTGCGATAACCTGGAGAGTTATAGCGACTATTCGAATCGGCTGCCGCGGGGCCGCACTTACGCGCGGAACGGCTCCGTGGTCGACTTACAGATCAAGGCCGGAGAGGTTCACGCGCTCGTCAGCGGGTCATCGCTGTACAAGATCCATATTACGATTGCGCCCGTCCCTCAGGACCGCTGGAAATCGATCTGCGCCGATTGCTCCGGCAGTATCGATTCGCTGGTCGAGTTACTCCAGGGACGTTTATCGAAGGGCGTCATGGAGCGGATCTGCCGGCAGCAGTTGGGCCTGTTCCCATCGCCGTCCGAGATCGGGATGCGGTGCAGTTGCCCGGATTGGGCCGGCTTGTGCAAACATCTGGCGGCGGTGCTGTACGGAGTGGGGGCGCGGTTCGATCAACAGCCTGAGTTACTTTTCCGTTTGCGGGCGGTGAACGCGGCTGACCTGATCGCCAAGGCTAGTAGCGCAATGCCATTGGCTGCGGCAAAACCCGGACAGTCTGAGTCGAAGCTTCTTGCCGATGAAGATCTGGGCGATATTTTTGGCATCGATATGGCCGAGGCAGTGGAACTGCCACCACAGCCGAGGAAGGCTGTTGCGGCGAAGAAGAAACCGAAGAAGAAAAGGTGACGCCGGCCGAGGCGATTGGGTTTGATTCGTCAGGCGGGGGCGGGGGCGCGCAGAGCGCATAGTCGAGAGCAAGACTTAGGGCGGTTCGGGCGGCTTTCTCGCGCGCGGTCTGCAGGCGGAGTAACTCGGCAAGGGCAAGCGCGTAAGACCGGCGGATCGACGCCATGTAACGGGCGGTGCGCATGACCGCGTCAGTTAATGCAAAGCGACCGGTTTCGGGCGAGATCGAGTCTTCAAACGCTTCGATTTCCAGGCGCGCCGCGCGACGGAGTCTCCATTGATTGTGAGCGAGGAGTTCGACTTGGTGCGCCTCGGTTTCGGTGGCCGGCGAAAACTGGTTCACGAGAGTAGCGAGCAAGTTATCAAAGGCGTCTGCATCTTCGCCTGGGAGAATCGTTCGCGCCGGGCCGGTGAGGGCGTAGGCGTTGCGGCGATTCGCTTCGAGACGGCGGTCAGAGATCGTGGGTATGGTCATAACAGCCATAGTTTGGCGGGCTGGGTTGCAAGGACGGCGCGGATGTGGGCGCCAAGAAGAGCGGCTAACCCGTTTTGGGAATGCGAGTTGGAAGCGGGAATTCTTTTTTTGCGGGGCGCGTGAACGGAGGGACGCGTAGCGGGCAAGGAGCAGCGAAGCGGCCATTTGAACGATAGTTATGATTGAACAACCTGCGATGGCTAAACTAATTCGGCGCCGCCGCGAATTTCTGGCATCGGGCGCTTCCACGCTTTTGGCCGCGGCTGCCCCGGTGGAAGTGCGTCTACATCTTGGCAACTACGGCATGCAGGCTATGCCGGTGGACAAGGCTTTGGGCGCGATTCGCCAGATCGGTTACGACGGCGCGGAGCTGTGCCTGATGGCGGGTTGGCCAAGCGAACCAACCAAACTGGATGCCGCCGCCCGCCGCCGAATTCGAACCGGCGAAGTACCGATTCCCACGATGATCGAAAACTTCAACACGCTGGTGAGTGAGGCGGACCACGGGCGCACGCTCGACCGGATTCGCGCCGCCGCCGGTCTGGCGCACGACATCGAACCGAAGCGTCCGCCGATTCTGCAAACGGTGCTCGGCGGCAAGCCGAACGAATGGGAGCAGGTGAAAGACAAGATGGCGAGCCGCCTGGCCGATTGGGCCCGGGTGGCGCGGGAGCATCACATTCCCCTGGCCGTGAAGTCTCATATCGGCAGCGCGTCCAACACACCGGAGAAGTTGATCTGGTTGTTGGATCAGGTGAAGAACCCTTCGTTGACGGCGATCTACGACTACGGACATTTTCAATTGCTGGAACTTGACCTGAAGGCGACGCTAGCGACGCTGTTGCCGCGCAGTTCGTTCGTGACGGTCAAGGATGGGCGGATGGTGAATGGAAATCCGCAGTTCCTGTTGCCTGGCGACGGCACAATCGACTATCGGCAATACTTTTCCATCCTGAAGAAGCAGCGTTACCGGGGCTGGGTGCTGGTGGAGATCAGCCGACAACTACAGATGCTTCCGGGTTACGACCCGATCGCAGCAGCGCGCCGATCCTATGGCTATTTGGCTCCGCTTCTGAGCGAGGCTGGCCTCCGTTGACCGCCAGGTTTACCTGCACCAGTCCACGGCTTTCGCCGCGCCCTTCCACCCCGGTAAGCTGGCCTTGACTGGCGTCCCGGCGCCAAGTCAGCGCTTCCTCACTCACTGATGCCGAATTGAGCCAGCTATTCTCCGGCGCCCGCGCGGAGACTCCTTCCCACCGGCCTTGAAAAAGCTCAGAGTGGTCTTCGACTGTATGGTCTTTCTCCAGGGAGCAGCCCGCAAAGAAGGCCCATCCGGTGTGTGTCTGGATTTGGCATGGCGGGGTCTGATTGAGCTCTGCGTCAGCCAGGAGATTTTGAACGAATTGGCTGGCGTAATGCTCAGGCCCAGCATACAAAGAAAATTCTCCGCCTTGAACGATTCTTGCAGTACATGGCGCCGGAGCAGTTCGGCGGCAAAGAGGCGGATGCGCGGTCCGATATTTGGGCTTTTGGGGCGGTGCTCTACGAGATGGTGACCGGGCAGAAGGCATTCAAGGGCGCAAACTATCAGAGCCTGGTGGGGGCGATTCTGGCGATGGATCCGCCGCCGATGGCAGTGCAGCCGCTTACTCCGGCTTGGCTGGAAAGAATTCCATTGCGCCCCCAACCCAAATTTTTCCGTCAGGCAGGCTCGGGCGATTCTAGTCATCGATACGCGACCTCATCTTGATTTGACATCTACGGTCAGTGGCGATAGTCTCAAAAGCGTAAATAAAGAAGTACTGTGACGTTGGTTCCGGTACTGAAATCGTTTTCCCGTTCTTGGAGGAGACCTGATGAAGAGATTATTGGCTATTGCGACGCTGTCGATTGCCAGCTTGTTCACCGCATCCGCTGCCCCGATCCTGTTTGCTGTGAGTGGATCCGGCAACGCGTCATCTAACCTGTACACCGTCGATCCCACGACGGGCGCCGCCACTCTCGTAGGCGCCACCGGTTTTTCTCACATTACCGGCCTTGCCTTCAACCCAGTCACCGGGGTGCTGTATGGGCACGTTAGCAATATTTTCGGAAGTCCAAGTGCAACCGATCTAGTCACCATCAACCGAACGACGGGCGCGGCTGCCCTGGTGGGTTCGACGGACAATCAAGTGCCCGACATGACGTTCAGTGCGTCGGGAGTTCTGTACGCCTGGAGTGAATGCCTAACGTCGGGTTGCACCAACACCGATGATCTTTACACTATCAACACGAGCACTGGAGCCGCGACTTTTGTTGGGGAGTCCGGAATTAACACGTCCAACACGGGCTTGGCTTTCTCTCCTTTGGGCGCTCTTTACCTGAAGAGCGGCTCGCAACTCTACATCCTTGATCCTCTCACTGGCCAATCCATTTCGTTAGGCGCGACCTTGGACGCTTCTACCAACAACGCTCTCGCCTTCAGCCCAGGCGGGGTCGCTTATAGCATCAACCGGACAAGCGGGACGACAAGGCTTGTCAGTCTCAACCTAACCATGGGAACCGTCACCGACATCGGCGATATGGGCGTCGCCGCTATTGCCGCTTTGGTTTTTGTCGACGATATCGCCGCTGTTCCTGAACCGTCGGCGGTAGTGTTGCAACTTACGGGCCTAGGTGCGTTTGTGTTGTTCGGCCGCCGCCGTCTGCGAAGGACGTAGCCGTTTTTTCTACACAAGGCTGGCAAACGGCTTCGGACCGACGAAACTCGGTCCGAAGCCGTTCTGCATTTTGGCCCTCCTCTTCGTCTTCTTGAACCAATCGATGGACCCGGAGCAAACCTGCCGATTCCTCAGTTGGATGGACGACACATGACCAAGAATCCGATCATCGCGGCACAGGCCTATCGGCTGGGGTGGCCCACATTAATTAACATGGCTGAATTTGCCAATGCGCTCGGCGGCTTGCGTGAAGCTACCGCCTAAATTCACCGCAACAAAATGTTGACCGCGCGCAAGTATATTTCCGGCGTGCCCAAGGAAAGGAAGGATTGGGCGACGTGTTAGCCCGGGGATTCAGATAGGCCGGCTCGCCCCACTTCAACGTTTCTTCGATTTAGCCCACGCCATCGATTGAGGCTGTGGTGTCGAAGACGATCTCTCGCAGAGCAAGCGGTCTTCCTGGGATATGACTAACTGCGGCATTCTGGAAAGCCCTCATATTCGAATCTTAAACTTCACAACGATAGGGGCAGCCGTGCATGCAAGCGTTCCGTCGTAAGAGCGGTTGGACTAAGGCAGAAACAGGTGACAGTCGAAACTAGGGGTAGCTCCTCACGGTTGAGGTTCGGCTGGTGGATTGTGGATTTCCTGGAGACTCCAGACGCGGAGGGGGTCGCGTTGGCGGGACTCAATGGCTTGGACGGCGGCCTTCGCTCCACTTAGTGTCGTAATACAGGGGACACGATAGAAGACCGCGGCGCGGCGGATGGCTTGTTCGTCGGTGAACGAGTAACCGCCGGCGGAGGTGTAAATGACCAACTGCACCGAGCAAGCCTTGATTAGATCGACTGCGTTGGGGCGGCCTTCGTTCACTTTGAAGACGGTGTTACATTTGAGGCCGGCCGCGACCAGGGCCGAGGCGGTGCCGCGCGTGGCGGCGAGTTGAAAGCCTAGGGCGGCGAACTTCTTACCTAAGTCGACCGCTTCGGCCTTATCGCGCTGATTGACGCTGATGAAAACTTTTCCTTTGCTGGGGAGTGGCGTGCCAGCACTTAGCTGCGCTTTCGCGAAGGCTTCGCCGAAGTTGGCTCCGACGCCCATCACTTCGCCGGTGGAACGCATTTCCGGCCCGAGCGCGGGATCGACGCCAGGGAATTTGTTGAACGGGAAGACCGGCGATTTGACGAAGAATTGCGGGACTGGCAGGACACCCGACGTTTGGCCGCCGGTGAGATGGCTGAGTTCGCTTAGCTTTTTGCCCAGCATCAAGCCGACGGCGATTTTCGGCAGTGGCACGCCCGTCGCCTTACTCACGTAGGGAACGGTGCGCGAGGCGCGGGGATTTACTTCGAGGACGAACACTTCGCCGCGTTTGATGGCGAATTGAATGTTCATCAGGCCGATGACGTTGAGGGCGCGGGCGAGGCGCTCGGTGTAATCGCGGATCACGGCGAGTTGGTGTTCACCGATGGAAAAGGGCGGCAACACGCAGGAGCTATCGCCGGAATGCACGCCCGCTTCTTCGATATGTTCCATGATGCCGGCGATGAGCACGCCGGTCCCGTCGCTCAACGCATCGACGTCGACTTCGGTGGCGTCTTCGAGAAAACGGTCGATCAGGATCGGCCGTTCCTGCGAGAAGACCACCGCTTCGCGCATGTAGCGGCGCACGGTTTCTTCGTCGTACGCGATCACCATGGCGCGGCCACCGAGGACGAAGCTGGGGCGCACGAGCACGGGGAAACCCAGGCTGCGCGCGACGGCGATCGCTTCCTCAGGATTGGTGGCCGTGCCGTTGGGCGGGCAAGGGATCTTGAGTTCGTCGAGTAGTTTTCCGAAGAGCTTGCGATCTTCGGCGAGATCGATATTCGAAGGGTCCGTACCGATGATCGGTACGCCTGCGCGCTTGAGCGGCAAGGCTAGATTGAGCGGCGTCTGGCCGCCGAACTGAACGATCACGCCGTCCGGCTTTTCAGTGTCGACGATGTTGAGGACTTCCTCATAAGTGAGAGGCTCGAAGTAGAGACGGTCGCTGGTGTCGTAGTCCGTCGAAACCGTTTCCGGGTTGCAGTTGACCATGATCGATTCGACACCGAAACTTTGCAATGCGAATGAAGCGTGGCAACAAGCGTAGTCGAACTCAATGCCCTGCCCGATGCGATTGGGACCGCTGCCGAGAATCATCACCTTCTTGCGATCGCTGGGCGCGGCTTCGCATTCCGATTCGTAACTGGAATAGAGATACGGCGTGAAGCTCTCAAATTCAGCGGCGCAGGTGTCGACGCGATTGAAGATGGCCTTGACACCGAGTTCTTTGCGGCGCGCGCGGACTTCATCCACGCTCTTGCCCCAGGCGCGCGCCATGACAGCGTCGGAGATACCGCCGCGTTTGGCGGCGCGGTAGGCGTCGGCATCCATGGCTTCGAATGAAGTTTGCCCGATGCCGGTCTCGCGGTCGACCAATTCCTCGACCTGCGTGAGGAACCAGGGATCGATGGCCGTGAGATCATGCACCTGCTCGACTGTATAGCCGCGCTCGAAGGCGAAGCGGATGTACTGGAGACGGTCGGGATTGGGAGTGATCAGACGGTTGGCGATCAGGTGCTCTTCATAAACTTCGGCGCTGGACGATTTGCCGGTTTCGAGACTGCGAAGCGCCTTGGACAACGACTGTTGAAAGGTTCGGCCGATCGACATGACTTCGCCAACCGATTTCATTTGCGTGCCCAGAACGGGCTTTGCGCCGGGGAACTTTTCAAACTGCCAGCGCGGGATTTTCACGACCACGTAGTCGAGCGTGGGCTCAAAGCAAGCCGGCGTGACTTTGGTGATGTCGTTTTTGATCTCGTCGAGACGATAGCCGACGGCAAGTTTCGCGGCGATCTTGGCGATCGGGAAGCCCGTGGCTTTGGAGGCGAGGGCCGAACTGCGCGACACACGCGGGTTCATCTCAATAATCACCATGCGTCCGTCTTTCGGATTGACGCCGAACTGGACGTTCGAGCCACCGGTCTCGACGCCGATTTCACGCAGACAAGCGAGCGCGGCGTCGCGCATCATCTGGTATTCGCGATCGGTGAGAGTTTGCACGGGCGCGACGGTGATGGAGTCTCCGGTGTGAACGCCCATGGGATCGAAATTTTCGATCGAGCAAACGATGATGCAGTTGTCGGCGAGGTCTCGCATGACCTCAAGCTCATACTCTTTCCAGCCCAGCACGCTCTCTTCGATGAGCACTTCGCCGACGGGCGAAAGGTCGATGCCGCCTTGGAGAATCTCTTCGAGTTCTTCGAGGTTGTAGACAATGCCGCCGCCCGAGCCGCCCATGGTGAAGCTGGGCCGGAGGACGACGGGATAGCCGTTTTTATTGGCGAATTCGATACCACCTTCGACCGAGTTGACCAATTGCGATTTCGGCGTCTCCAGGCCGATCTTGCGCATGGCGTCCTTGAAAAGCAGACGGTCTTCGGCCTTCTTGATCGATTCGACTTTGGCTCCGAGTAACTCAACGCCATATTTGTCGAGCACGCCCGCTTCGGCAAGAGCGATCGAAAGGTTGAGGCCAGTTTGGCCGCCGACGGTGGATAACAGTGCGTCGGGCCGTTCGCGGCGAATTACTTCTTCGGCGTACTCGACGGTGATCGGCTCAACATAAGTGCGATTAGCCAATTCCGGATCGGTCATGATGGTGGCCGGATTCGAATTGATCAAGACGACTTCATAGCCGTCGGCGCGCAGCGCTTTGCAGGCTTGGGTGCCGGAGTAATCGAACTCACAGGCCTGACCGATGACGATCGGCCCGGAGCCGACGATTAAGATTTTTTTGATGTCGGTTCGCTTAGGCATCGAGGACTAGTTTTTGAATTCCTTCATCAGTTGGGCGAAGTCGTCGAATAAGTACTGCGAGTCATGCGGGCCGGGCGCGGCCTCGGGATGATATTGGACGCAGAAGGTAGGATGGCTGCGATGGCGGAAACCTTCGAGCGTCTGGTCGTTGAGATTGATATGGGTAAGTTCGATGTCGGCGGCCGGGAGCGAATCGGGGTCGACCGCGAAGCCGTGATTTTGCGAAGTGATTTCGACGCGGGTGGTGCGGTAGTTCAGCACCGGATGATTGGCGCCGCGATGGCCGAATTTGAGTTTGAACGTCTTACCGCCCATCGCCAAGCCCAACACTTGGTGGCCGAGGCAGATGCCGAAGATCGGCACGCGGCCCGATAAGGCTCGCACTTGCGCCGCTTGAAAGGCGAGGGGCTCAGGATCGCCAGGGCCGTTGGAGAGGAACACGCCGTGGGGCTTCAGCGCCAGCACGTCTTCGGCAGTCGTCGTGGCGGGCACGACGGTGACGCGCGCGCCGATGTGGACGAGGCGGCGGAGGATGTTGTGTTTGATGCCGAAGTCAAACGCGACGACGTGGTGAATGGGAGCGGCGGACTGATCCACAAGTTCGGACGGCGAGCAGGCCGTGACCGATTCGGTCCATCGATAAGGCGTGGGAGTGGAGACGCGGGTGGCGAGCTCACGCCCGGTCATCGACGGCGAGTTGCGCGCCATCTCCACGAGGCGCTTTGGATCGCCGCCATTGCCCGACAACGCGCCTCTGAGGACGCCACCACTGCGGAGCTTTCGGACCAAATGGCGCGTGTCTATGCCGGATACAATCGGCACGCCGGCGTCTGAGAGAAATTGCCCGGCGGACCACTCCGAACGCCAGTTACTGGCGACGGGTGAAAAGTCGCGCACGACCAAACCTTCAATGAATGGCTTGAGCGATTCCTTGTCGGCGGTGTTGGCGCCGTAGTTGCCGATCTGGGGATTGGTCAACACGACGATCTGGCCGCTATAGGACGGGTCTGTGAATATTTCCTGGTATCCGCTGATCGAGGTATTAAAAACGACCTCGCCGGTTCTGATTTCGCGCGCACCAAAACTGACACCCTCGAAGACTGTTCCGTCTTCCAGGGCGAGGATCGATTTCTCCAACTTTGGGATACTCCTGGCCGGGGAAAGGTTTAACTAACTATTGAACCACGAGGGCAGCGGGAAATTCAACCTGCAATTGTGACAGCGGCGCGAACGAGCAGCCGGCGGCCCATGGAAAGCGAGATTTCAGCGGGGCCGCGAGGCGCGTTGGGCGGCAGGCGGAAGTTTAGTTCGTGGCTGGGCACGCGGGGATTGGTGCAGAAATGTTCGAGATCGAGACCGGGCGCAGAACCGCCGGGCCAGGCGATTTGCACGTTGAGGTCATCGGGTCGATCGATTTCTTCGAGGCACGCTTTGACGGAACCAGTGACGATTGTGGAGCCCGAGAGGAGGTCGATGCCATCGGATAGCGCAACGACACGCGGCACGGGCGGGCCCGGGGGAATCAGGCGGGCGCGCGACGAGGCGACGGGTACGCCATCGAGCATCACGGCGACGGGTTTCAGACCGGCGCTCATGCCCGCAGGCAGATGCAGGTTGAGTTGGCGAATGCCGTCGATTTCGGGCCGGGAGAGATACGTCAGTTGGCAGGGCACACCATCGACGCGAACTTCGAGGTTCAGGAGGCAGGCGTGTTCGGGGAGGCCGGACATCCACAACGAAAGCGCGGCGAAGCGGCCACGGACGGGCGCGACAGGTTCGGAGCTGTTGGCATTGGTGACGCGGCGAATCGCGATGGGGCTGGGATCGGCTGCGGTTTGGGCAGCGCCGGCTGCCGGTTTGCGGATGGTGACCCACATATATTGCGTGCCTTCGCCTTCGAGAGCGAGCAGCGAGAGACCATGGGCGCGCGCGAAGTCACGCACTTCATCGGCAGTGATGCGCACGCCGGACCAGGTGTCGTACTGCTTGGCGGTAGCGGGTAGGCCGTTGATCTGGCAGCGCAGCAATCCACCCGGCTTTAAGACGCGGCGCGCGTCGTCGAGATAGCCGAAGACCACTTCGCGCGATGGGATGTGTTGGAAGACGGCGTAGGAATAGACGAAGTCGAACGAATCGTCGGCATAGGCGGCGAGGTCTGAGTTGGGCGCGTGGCGCGGGTGAGCGTGCGGGACATCGGCGAGATTTTCGGCGGCGCGGCGGATCATTTCGTCGGAGATGTCGACGCCGTGAATCTCCCCGAAAAACGCCGACATAGGTTTGAGCAAGCGGCCGGGGCCGCAACCGATTTCGAGGGCGCGGCGGGCGCGCGGGTTGCCGGGAGCGAGGCGCTTCATTTCACGCTGGAAGCCGAGGACCTGCTCCTGGGCGGTGTCGAAAAACTCTTCACCCGTTTGTCGACGGCGGCCGAAGGCTACGTAGTAGTGAGCGTCTTCGGCGGCGCGACGGTTCCAATCGTCGCGCATGCGACCGACGACATCATCGAGTTCAGGCATGGCCGGGTTATTGATCCTTGCACTTATTGTTGCGGATTTCGTTTTGACCTGGCGCCAGGGTCGGGGCCACGATGATGCAGTTGGCCGCCATATTGAAGCCGGAGATTTCGTTGTCGGCGACGATGACTCCGATCGCAGGAGCCGAGCGCTCCGCCTTGGCGCCCAGGTAAATACCGGCTTCGGTGAGTTGCGGCTGATCCGGCAGCGGATCGCATCGGAGCGCCGGGAGACCGACGTTGCAGTGGCCCTTGTTGAGATTGAGAAGTTTGTTGCGGAGAATCCGATGCTTCTTGCCAATGACGAAGATGCCGCCGAACCGGGTGCCGTCGAGCACGTTGTCGCGAATCACGATGAGTTGAGATTCCATCGACTGATTGGCGTTGTTCATGACAATGGCGTAGTGACCATGCGGATAATCGCCGGCCGGGCCTTTGTTGATGCAGGTATTCTCGCTGACTTCGCCATCGTGAAAACCGTCGAGGTCTATACATTTGCCGTTGATCTCTTCGAACTTGTTGCGGGTATAGACGCCTTCATCGACCTTGCCAGCGGTGTCGATGCCGACCGGAGTGCCGAGGCCTTCCACGTCGACGATATTGAATGGATACCCGATGTAGCGACCGGTGTTGTTCTCAACGCGCACACGATTGGCGTGGCCGATTTGGATGGCGTCGCGGCCGATTTGTTCGAAGCGATTGCCCACGATTAAGCCACGATAGTTGCGGGGGGAAAGGAAGGTGGAGTGCGTCCAAACGCCGTTGCCGGAAACCTTGCGGAAGCTGGAATCGCGGACTTCAAAATCGTCGGTTCCTTCTTCAAACAAGACGCCGCCGGTCGTGTTGTTCCGCCCACGAGTGTTGCGGCCGCCCGAGTCTTCCACGTCGAGCTTGCGGATTTTGATTTTCTTGACGCGGCTGGCGAGGACGGCAAAGCCCTGGATGTCGCGCATCGATAAATTTGAGAGTTCGATATCTTTGCTGTCGTCGATCAGGATGCCATTCCCCTGGAAATGAGTGAGGAAGGCGGTAGAAGCGGGAGGGATATCGGCAGGCCTTTCGGCTTGCGCGCGATTGCCTTCGAAGCGGAGGTTGTGAATCTTGACCCGCGACGCGTTTTGGACGACGATCAAGGCGCGGCCATCGAAAGTTGGGGCGGCGCGGAGAACCGAGTCCTTGCCGCCAACAATCTCAAGGCCCGCGGAATTGGGCGGCACTTTTAGTTCCTTG
>JAYUSQ010000208.1:0-4473 GCA_043755595.1 Acidobacteriota bacterium
CCCAATCGCAGTTCCAATCCCCATAGCCCCCAAGACCTGATAGCGGCTTAGCTCAACGCACGTTCCCATCAGCCGGACGGGTAACAAAATCGCCGGAAAACCGAACACCGGAGGCCCGTCTGGCCGATGCGAACTTTATCATTGAACTTTATCATTGACGCTCAAAAGTCCAAGCGCAGTCCAAATTGAATCAAGCGCGTACCGGCACTGCGTCCGCGAGTTGCCTGCAGGTTCGAGATCTGCTGGCCAGCGGGAGCATTTCGGTAATCGAAGTTGAAGGATCCGAAGACCCCTGTGAGCCCCGAATACAGGGTGTTGGCTGGAGCGTGATTGAACAGATTCAAAATATCCAGATAAGGGCCGGCTTGCCACACTTTGCCTGCTCGTTCGATCCGGAATGGCCGCTGGAGCCGGATATTTGTATTGAGTACGTTGCGCCAGGGCACCGGGTTCGATGCTGGAACCAGCGGGATTGTGGGCGTCACAGCGCCAAGGCGGCGCATCTGCTCTTCGGTGAAAATCCCGGCGGCCACCAAAGCCTGTCCATGCGGCGTTAGCCGCCCAGCTTGGTTCTCGTTATAGGCTGTCAGCGACCGGTTGAGACTGGACAAGACGCCGACGCCGCGTCCCACTTGTCCCGCGCCAATTCCGGGCACCAGATCCTGCCTGCCATCGCCGTTGAGATCCGTGCCAAAGGCAAATCCCTGGGCACCACCGACCGTTCCCACGGCCGGCAAGAAGAGGTTCAATGGCGTTGGGGTTCGGAAAACGGTGTGAGTCGACAGCCGAATACCTCCGGGAGCGGTGAAGACAAAGAGAGCATTGAAACGGTGGGTGACGTCGAGTCCCGTAGGGCCGAACCAAGTCGGGTTGTTCCAGTTGCGGTTGTCGCTCGCAGTAACTCCGAACTCCGGATTGCTTGAGGCATTTGAGGCTTCGCTCCGCGAGAACGCATAATTCACCAGCCAGAATGGGTCTGAAAATCCTCGCTGGCCCTTGGCCGATCCTCGCACGGTCAGGTTCAGCGCTCGATACAAGGAAAACCCGCCCATATTAAAGCCAGCGTACAAGTATTCCGGCGATACTCCCGGCCATACTGTATCGGTAAAAACGCCAAAATTGCTGATCGTACCCCGAGGATTCACGGCGAACCACTGATCCATCGTCCGGCCCGCAAGCACTCGGTTCACTTGGGTTACGGCGGCGGAGCGGTTCAGAAAAGCCGCATCCCGGTTGCGCTCCAGGTCCGGCGTAAGCCCAGGCAAGCCGACTCCCCGATTGCGAATGTAGTCCACCGTCACCACAGTACTTTTGCGCAGTTGGTGTTGCACTCCGAAGTTGAACTGCAGGGAGTAGGGTACTTTGAACTGGTTGCCAGGAAAGAAAGTCCCCACGCCGCCCCGCGTGGCTTGGAAAGCGCTCACTTCTCGGCCAGGCTCGGGACGGTACGCGGCATAGGCGGCTTGCAATGCAGTTTGCACTTGTCCGATGGTGCCAATGACGTCTTTTATCGACCGCCCCAGCAGGTCAGAGTAGTCGCCGCGCGGGTGCAGCCCGTCGGCGTTAATCGGCGCGCCACTGGGTCCTGCGACAAATCGATGCGAGTAGCTCGTGCCGCCGAGATCGCTTGGCAGAAGAGCGGTTTCGTCAAACATGGCCACGTTCTGGATCACATTTTCGTAGGCAAGAGAGAATCCTCCGCGCACAACGGTGGCACCCTTGCCCCAAGGGTCAAGGGCAAAACCAAAATGCGGAGAGAACATTCGCTTGGGCGGCTCGGGAAATTGCGATCCGCCAGCGATCCACCGCTCGAAATCGGGATCACGGGGTACGCGCCGGTCGTTCGGCAGATAGCCACTCCCGTAGTTCCAGCGCAGTCCGGCTGTCAAGGTCAGGCGCTGGAGCCGGATGGAATCCACCACATAGAGCAAACTGCGCGTATCGTAGTGAGCGCCGTAGGGAAATCCCCGCCCAGCGGCAAGAAACGGATAGCCTTTTCCGGCGGGGAGGGTAAAGGATGTGAGCGGGAATTCCAGCGGATTTGTAGGATCGGCTCCGCGGGCCAGCACCTGTTGGACCGTAGTGTTATCGAATAGGCCCGTGACAGTAGGCCGCCCCGAGGTGAAGGTACCCCCCGTTACCAGCCGGTTGAGCGAACCGCCAAACCGGACCGAGTGCCGGCCACGCAGCCACGCGCCGTTGTAAGCGTTCTGCCACGAAGACTCGCCCGTGGCTTGCGGCGCTTGCGAGTTCGGCCCTACTTGATAAGTTCCCACACCCAGGTAAAACGGTGTCCCCTGCGGCGTGCGATGAAATGGAATGCCCCGTTCGAGCGTATCCAGACGATTGTTGTAATTTGTGAAACCGAAACGGTAGGAGTGGCTCCAGGCGGGGCGCACCGCATCCACACCGGCGATAACGGCGCTGGACCAATTTTTGTTTTGCGTCGGACTCAGTTGTCCCACGGCGGTTGAGTTCCAATCGTTTAAGTAACTGCCGAACACCCTTACCGAAGGGCTCACCACCCAATCCAGACGACCGTTCATTGAGCGGAACGGAGACGGCAACGCGCTGGTGACGTTGAGCTGCGGAAACTGCACCGAGCGGGAAAAATTGAGGACTTCAAACCAGGTCTGCTCTCCCGCGGCAGAGAAGAATAGTTTGTCGCGGATCAACCGCCCGCCGAGCGAACCTCCTCCCTGCTTCCGTCCGAATGGCAAGGACTGAGACTCGTAGTTCGCGCGTGCCGCCATGTCCTGATTGTAGAAATTCCAGAATCCGGTGCCGTGTAATGCATTCGATCCGGCCTTGGTGGTAATTTGAATCGCACCGGTAGAGGTAAGCGGCGTGGCTGGATCGAGAGACGACTGGCTGAGCTGAAACTCGTGCACACTCTCCGGCGAAATGTTCAATACGGTTCCCCCGGCCACCGGATCGGTGATGTCGATCCCGTCTACCTGAGTACGCGTGCCGGTGCCCAAGCGGCCAGCCATGCCGACACGCCGATAGGCTACGCTGCTTTTGGTGGGATCAAGCGCCCCTGCGCCCCCGACGGATACGCCTGGCGCCAGCACGGCCAAGTCCAGGAAATTCCGCCCGACGAGGGGATAGTTGCGAATCTCTTTGGCGGTAATCACCGTATCCACTGTGTGCCGCAGTGCCTGGACGGTGTCTTGCTGCGTATACACCGAGACCGTGAATAAGGTGTCACCCCGAGTAAGCGCTGCGTCGCCCCGGATCGTCGCGCCGGCATCCATGTTTAGGTCGAGAATCTCCACCGTCTGGTATCCCGGCGACTCAATCCGGACGCGATACGATCCTGGCATCAGGGCTCCGGCTGAGTACCGGCCAGCCGTGTTTGTTGCGAAAATCAGGGTCCGGCCCGTATCGGGCTCGGCTACAGTTACGATTGCGTTCGGCAATGGCTTCCCTTCTGGATCGAGAACCAGTCCCTCAATGGAGCCGGTTGAGATCTGGCCGGGCGCAAGGATCGCGAACCACACAGGAATCCAAAGAATGGCGAAGCGGCATGAAAGATGATTTCTCATACCGGGAGAAAAAGCAGCGGCTCGGATTAGTTACACATGCACCGGTCCGCCGCCTACGAAAGCACCTTGAGCAGATATCGGATCTCTTCCTTGATCTCTGCCGGATCGGCGACGGTCTCGCCTATTTCAGCCCGGAGGGTTGCACCATAGCGTTTCCGCAGGCGATGCACAGCCACCTTCAATGCACCTTCGGTGATGCCCAGGGCCGCAGCTTTTTCTTCGTAGGCACCGCGGTGGACATCTCCCGTGAGAAAGGGCTGCAGCACTTCAAAGTGAGGATGCACCGACTCCCGCCGAAGCCGCTCCAGCGTCCGCTCGAGCAGATCATGCGCCCACTGCCGCTCGAAAACCAGGTCTGGTGGAACTCCGCCCACCGGTTCCCGGGAGTAGCGCTTTTCGGCGGACTCGAAGTCAAGAGACAAAGCTGCGATTCCCGCACCACGCTTGGCGGCGCTCGCGTAGTCCCGCTCGTTTGAAAGAAAGTGATTGACGCACGCCTGGAGAAACGAGCGAAAGCGGCCCTTCTCCTGCGAGACCGTCGTGAAGTAATCCTTTTCCAGTACCCGCACGAAGAACCCCTGAGTCAGGTCGCGTGCGGCGTCGGCATCGAAGCCACGGGCGCGGATATGAAAGTAAATGGGGTGCCAATAGGCCTCGCACAACCGTGCGAGTGCCTGGGCCATCGCCGCTGAATCACCAGTATTGGCGGCCTTGATCACCATGCTCCAATGTGTCGTAGGAAACGACCCGCGCCCGACCGGTTGAGTATCCAGCATCCAGCAGCTACGCTACTCGCATTTGGGGTAAGTGTCAAGATCCTTTTCTTGTTCTGAAGTTGCTCAGCGATTCTGTCACCCCCTAACTGCTCAGGGATTCTGTCACCCCCTGCCGAAAAGAGAGAGTGACATTGAGCCAAGAGCAATTG
>JAYUSQ010000209.1:0-14530 GCA_043755595.1 Acidobacteriota bacterium
AAACTTCCCACGGAGGTCTGGATCAACAAGCCGCTCCACTCAGACGAAAAAGCTCACTAAACTCTCCGCAAGAGTGTCTCAAGTTGTTGACACGCGCCGCAGGGCCAGCTTCTTCGCAGTGCGCTGGCAGATATCCGCGACCATAGTATGCCTCCGCAACGGTACTTGTTGCTGCGGGATATCCCAGTTCACTCATTCCTTGAACGGTTTCAGGGCGCAAGATAAGTTCGGCCAGTCCGCCCGAGAGTATGGCGGCGGCCAGAAGTCCAGTTTAGAGCCAGTACGAAGCACGCTTGATCACAATAGTTTCTCCTTCGGAGGTAGGCTTCTGTTGCCCGCCTCTGGGAGGATGACGAATGACTCGCGGGCAATGTGACAGATTTTTTCGTCACCGGTGCTGAGCCCATAGCCCTGTCGGCCCGAAATGGAATCGCCCACTCGATTCTTGGGCCTTCACGTGCATCATCAGATCCCTGTCGCAAAAAGGCGCAGTTGGCAAAACGCGGGCGCCGGTACGAGCAGCCGCGCAGTCTCGATTAACGCTAGCGACTAACGCATTCTTTGAGATGTTGAGCGCCGGGTAATCGCCGGTTGCTGTTGACATGCAAGCCGTCGCTTGCCTATAATTGCCGGAGTGAGCGATGTTTTCGAGGCAATCGCTGTCCCGGCACGCCGAGCAATTCTGGACGAGCTTGTGGACCGGGACGGCCAGACGCTCTTCGAGTTATGCACACGGTTGGCGATGAAGCATCAGATCGGACTAACACGCCAGGCAATCTCGCAGCACCTCGACGTACTGGAGTCGGCTGAACTCGTTACGACGATCCGACAAGGCAAGTTCAAGTTTCATTACGTGCACACGGAACCGATCAGTGCCATCGCCGAACGGTGGCCAAAACCGAACAAGGAAGGGAGCCGCTAATGAAGATCGTGGTGAGTAGCATCTTTGTGGATGATCAAGACAAGGCCCTTGATTTTTACACTAACAAGTTGGGCTTCGTCAAGAAGACGGAGATCCCACTGGGGGCTGCAAGGTGGCTTACGGTGGTTGCACCCAGTGACCCCAATGGCACGGAACTCCTGCTGGAGCCCGACAGTCATCCCGCTGTCGGCCCATTCAAGAACGCTCTGCTGCACGACGGAATTCCGTTCACGTCGTTTGGGGTGGACGACCTGAAGGCTGAGTACGAACGTCTTCGCGCGCTGGGTGTGACGTTCACGCAGCCGCCGGTGGCGATGGGCCCGGTGACGACGGCGGTGTTGGAGGATACCTGCGGCAACTTGATTCAGTTGGCGCAAAAGGTTTAGAGGCTTCTCGATGACAGCAACGTCACCAACGCCATTCAGGGAACTGCTCGAAGCCCTGCGTTCGCCGAGCAAGGACAGTCAGAATCGGGCCTTCGAGGGGCTATTGAAGGCAACTGAGAATCCTGTGGCGTGGGCCTACGAACGATGGGACGATCTGCTCCTCACGCTGCGGGATGGTGACAACCGGCAACGCTCAATCGCTGCCCAGGTGCTTTCCAATCTTGCGAAGAGCGACCCCAAGCAGCGGATGGCAAAGGATCTTGCGGTCTTGCTGAGAGTCACTAAGGATGAGCACTTTGTGACCGCCCGCCACTGCTTGCAGTCTCTGTGGAAGGTCGGGGTTGCAGGCGAGCCACAGCGTAATGCGCTCATGAAGGGGCTCGTGCTGCGCTTTGAGGAATGTGCTTCTGAAAAGAACTGCACGTTGATTCGTTACGACATTCTGGTCGTCCTCCGGCGCATCTACGATCAGGTCAGCGACCAGAAGATCCGGGCTACGGCCGAAAGGTTGATGGCCAAGGAGGAGGACCCAAAATACCGGACAAAGTATGCCACGGTCTGGCGGAAATGATGTCTTGAGCTGCATACTCGCGGGAAACGACGTAGTGCTAATCTTCCCCGGGTGCTAGTAGCGCAACTATTCTCAATCACCCGGCCACAGCCTTCGATTCTACCTGTGATGCCTCGATACTTGTTAGAATCGAGCTTCATTACAAGAGGGCAAGTGAACATTCTGGTGATCGAGGGTGAGGCGAAGACCGCCGACATCCTGAAGCGCGGCATCGAAGGAGCCGGCTATTCAGTTGAGACCGCCGGTACCGGCGCTGCCACTCTGGAGTTTCTCCAAACAAGAGTTTTCGACCTGATGATTCTGGACTCGGCGTTGCCCGACATCGATGGCTTGGACCTCCTCCGCAAACTCCGGAATCGGCAAATCAATTCGCTGGTATTGATTCTCAGCGTCCGTGACGGACTCTTAGACCGGGTCAAGGGACTCGATACCGGAGCCGACGACTACATGGCGAAGCCCTTTGCCATGGTCGAATTGATGGCGCGAATCCGGGCGCTGCTACGCCGGGCGGCGCTGCCGCACAACAAGCTCGAAATCGGCGGCTTGGTCCTCGACCATGTGCGCCGGCAGGTCACACGTGACGGTCAGTCGATCGAACTGACGCCCAAAGAGTTCGCCATCCTTGAGTACATGATGCGCAACGAGGGACGCCCGCTGACCCGCTCCCTGATCGTCGAACACGTCTGGGGCCGCGACTACGACGGGCTGACCAACATTGTCGACGTCTACATTCGGCACCTGCGCGACAAAATGGACGACCGATTCCAGCAGCGGATGATCCAAACGATTCGAGGCGTTGGCTACCTCATCGAAGCACCGGACCGCCAGCAGGCTGTACAGTAAGTAAATGCCATTGCAAATGGAAAGGCGGGAGCGGGAGGGAATCATCCTGCTCGACCTCAGCGGGCGCCTGGTGGCGGGCGAGGAAGCCGCCACCCTAAGAGACGCTATCAAACGCATCGCCGTCAGTCCAGTCAACGTGATCCTGAACATGGAAGGCGTCGACTATATCGACTCGACAGGTTTAGGCGGTATGGTCATCTGCTTTACATCGATACGGAAGGCCGGAGGCACCGTCAAGTTGCTCAACCTCTCGCGCCGCAACATTGAACTACTGGTGCTCACCAAGCTGGAAACGGTCTTCGAAGTTTTCAACGACGAGCAGGATGCCGTCAACAGCTTCTTTCCCGATCGTGAGTTAAAGAAGTTCGACATCCTGGCGTTCGTGCAGAGCCAAAACAAAGCCTGAACCGGATGCGCCTTCTGGTGATCGGCGGAATCGCGGCGGGTATGAGCGCTGCCGCTCGTGCCCGGCGCCTGGATCCGCAAGCGGAAATCATTGTCTGTGAAAAAGGGCCACAAGCCGCTTATGGAGCTTGCGGCCTGCCCTACCTGGCCGAAGGCCGAGTTCACGACGCCTCGCAATTGGTGGCTTATACGGCAGCGCAGTTTCGCGCTGAACGCCGGATCGACGTCCGCGAAAACACGGAAGCCGTCGAACTGCGACATCCGCAACGCCGGGTCAGGCTGGCCTCGGGTGAAGAGATTTCCTACGACAAGTTGATCGTGGCGACGGGTTCACAACCAGCTGGACCACTGACCGCCGCTCTTGGCGACGCCAGAGTATTCTCGCTTCGGGATTGGGCAGGGGGCCTGCGCCTGCGGGCGCACCTCGATACGGCGTCACCCGGTCGCGCCATGGTAGTGGGCGCCAGCTATCTTGGCTTGGAAGGGGCCGAGCTGTTGCGCGCTCGCGGCTGGCGTGTTGAGCTCGCTCACTCTGGTCCGCATTTCCTGCGACGGCCCGATGAGTGGCTAACCTCAAGGCTCCAGAGACATCTGGCAAGGTGCGGCGTCCTCGTGCGGCCCAACACCCCAGTGAATGTCGTGCCAGATTCGTTCGACCTCGTTCTGATTGCCGCAGGCATCCGCCCGAACGTTGCGCTGGCAGCTTCCGCCGGAGTCCGGACCGGCGCTACGGGTGCGATTGCCGTCAGCGAACGCATGGAGACCAGCGTCGACGGAATCTTTGCCGCGGGCGATTGCGCCGAAACTCATCACCTCGTCACTGGCCGGCCCACGTGGTTGCCGCTCGGGACCACCGCCAACAAAATGGGCCGCGTCGCTGGAGCGGCTGCGACCGGCGCCAGAGAGCGGTTCCACGGCGTGGTGGGTACTGCAATCGTGCGAGTGTGCGGCTTGGGAGTGGCAGTAACCGGGCTCGCGGCCGCACAGGCGCGCCGTGAAGGATTTCAACCTGTCGAGGCTTGTATCGAAGCACGTGACCGTCCGGGTTACTTCCGCGGGCGCCCCTGCGCAGTGCAACTGATTGCGGATAAGGGCAGCGGGCGTCTCATCGGCGGCGTCGTGTTGGGCGAACATGGGGTGGAGGGGCGCATCAACACGATCGCCGCCGCGCTCACTCAGCACATGACAGTGGATGAATTTGCGCAACTCGATCTCGCCTACGCGCCGCCGTTCTCCACCGCCTGGGACCCAGTTCTGATCGCCGCTCAGCAACTGCTGAAAGCTCTCTGACCAAGCGGCGGTCGCCAGCCGTTCCTAAAACAAATTGGTAAAATTATGTTGTGACGCATGCGCCGCCGTTCTCCGCGCCCCCACTGGCGGGCTTAGCGCCGGTCTCGCTTGCCTCGCTGCTCAGTGAGGGCCCCGTTGTGCTCGCGTTTTTCAAGATTTCCTGCCCGACCTGCCAAGTCGCCTTTCCCTTCCTGGAACGGCTTCACGCCTCAGGCCACACTGGCCTTCAGTTCATCGGGGTCTCGCAAGACAATCCCGTCCTTACCAGGCAGTTCGCCAGCCACTTCGGCGTGACGTTCCCGCTCCTGTTGGATACGGCGATCGAGGCATACACGGTCAGCAATAGCTACGGTCTGACTCACGTGCCTTCGATCTTCGTCGTTGAAACCGATGGCGCGATTACGCACTCCTGGATTGGCTTCTCCAAAGCTGATTTCGAGAGACTCGCCGAACGCGCCGGCGCGCCGGTATTTCAGCCGGGCGAGCGAGTGCCGGAGTGGAAACCCGGTTGAGGCTCGAAAAACTAGGCGGCTCCGGTTCGGAACCCATCGCTCCCGCGTTACACTAGTCGAAAGGAATCATGTCCTACTCCAAACTCACCGTCCTCGGTTCGGCGTCGGCCATTGTCAAAGGCCTGGGCCTCACGTTCAAGGAGATGCTCCAGCCTACGATTACCGAAGAGTATCCCGAGGTTCCGCCAAATTTCCAGGAACGTTTCCGCGGCAAGCATATCCTGCAGCGCGACGAGAATGGCCTTGAAAAGTGCGTGGCCTGCTTCTTGTGTGCGGCGGCCTGCCCGGTTGAATGCATCTATATCGAAGCTCAGGAAAACACCGCGCAGGTGCGCATGAGTGGCGGCGAGCGGTTCGCTTCCGTCTATAACATCGACTATAGCCGCTGCATCTTCTGCGGCTATTGCGTGGAAGCCTGCCCGACCGATGCCATCACGCACGGACATGGTTTTGAGTTGGCCGCCTACGACACCTCCACGCTCATCATGCGCAAGGAAGATATGTTGACCGTATTGCCGTCCGACGCGAAGCCATTGCGGATCCAACCGCCCGAAGCCCATGCCGGGCATTAAGTCTTATCACTGCTGTGGTAGACCGCTCCCTCGCGGTCGCGGCTCGGTTAGAACCTTTATCGCGCCGGCTCGGCGACGAAAATCGTATAGGCGTCCTTGATGGTCATTGAGCCAAAATAGACGCGCCCATCGGCCCGCAGATCCACTTCCGAGAAGCTGATGACGTACTCACCGTCCACACTGGTGGGCCGCACGATTTGCTGTACCAGACGCAAGTTGCCGTCCGCGGTTCGCAGCATCAATCCGGTCGACCCGCCGGTGTTGCCGTTGATCGCCACCGCCACTTCGCCTCGGTCATTTACATCGAATACGCCGAAACTCGCAATACTCCCGCCTTGCGGCATCGCGTCGCCGGTCGTGAGGATAGGCGTCCAGCGGTCCGTTCCAAACTCCATCATGACGGGGAGCGAGGTTTGCCCCGTCTCGCCCAGATTCACGATCATGTAGAACTTGTTCCCGCCGGCCAAAGGCCCGCGCACCAGATCGCGAATCGGTTGACCAGCCACCATCGTCTGCGTCGGGACGGCAATGGCCGCCCAGTCGCGCCCAGTCCAAAGATAAAGGCTGGATGGGGTGTTGCGAACATCCAATTGCGCCATCACCCGGCCCAGATTGTCGATGGCAAGCGAACGGACGGCCGTGATAACGTCTCCACCCGCCACCCTGCTGACGTTCACCGCGCCCATCGGCTCCAACTGCCCAGCCGGGGTCCTCAAGTAGATACGGCGTTCTCCGGTCGCCGTGGCCGCCACCAGCGCCATCGCGCCCGCTGGATTGATGGCTGGCCGGATCCCGGTCGAAAATGACAACCGCTGATTGTCGTCGCTCGTAAACTGATTGCGCAGCACAATCTCGATCCCCGCCGGCTTCTGCCGGAAGATCGTATTGTTGACGACGAACATCATGTCGCCGTTGGGCTCTTCGAAACTTGCGCCGTCTCCAAAGAAGCGATTATTGTCCGGCAGCATGTCCCAATCGACCAGCTTCGGCAGCAGCTTGCCGCCGTCGATTTCATAAGCGCTGCGGACATCGCCTAAACGCAAACGCGCATTGGCCGCCTTCTCCCCCGGCACCAGCGCTGCGCCAACCGGAAGGTGAATCCGCCCCGAGACCGCAATTTCGCCGTTCGTTTGCAGGAGCAAAGGCGCTCCATCGCGGGCGCCGAATAAAACAAATTCCCGGGTTGCCGTGGCGGCCTGTGCATAGACCTCCCCGCTGGCCGAGATCGTGCCGGCGTTGAAGGCTGTCACAACTTCGCCGGAGGGTGTGTTGCGCCTGGGCAGAATCAGCGTGGCCTGCGCGCCTTCCCAGCGATATAGACCATACCCCGCGCCGGTATCGCCCCGGAACAAAATCGAACCGTTCGAAGAGATCGCGAGAGGATTCGACGGGTTGCCCGTGGTGCGGATCGACTCAATGGCGGCGCTGCCCGCACGAATGCGTCCCACGGAGGCGACGCCATTCTGGCGGTTGATCAGAAACGCGATGCTACCGTCTTCTGACACCTGCAAACCGCTCAAGCCGGTGACTGCCGAACCTTCGTTCGTCTCGGTCAATCCGATCAATCTGCGCGGCGCCTCGAATCTGGCCGCGCGAAAAATTCCCCGCCCCGCCGAGCCCGCCGCTTGAAAGTACACCACGCCATCGCGGTCGATACCCCAATCCTCAATCGACACCGTGCCAGTCAACCCCGTCAGCGGTTGGTCCGAAGACCAGACAAACTCAGGCTCGCCTTGATTGAGCCGCGCCAGTCCGCGCAAAGTGATGTTGTCGGCCGTGCGGCGATAGTTGAAGGCGAACGCAATCTCGCCGTAGTCGTTGAGCGATTTCTTGCTCACGTTAAAGCCGCCTGCCATCACAAAATCGCCGAAGTAGGCTCCGTCCTGAATCGGGTAGGTTTGATGACCATCCTTGTCGATCAGCAGTAAACCTATGCCACTGGCGCCGACGAGAATCTCGCTGCGATTGTTGATGGCGGCCTGCCCAAACGGCGTCACGATGTTGGCCCCTAACGGACGAGGCTCACCGGCGCTGGCGGCACACTGGAATTTACCTTGGCCATACAGCACCACGCAAGTGGAGATCCCATCGAGCGAGGCGCGAAAGACCAACTGCCCTTTATCATTTCCCGCGATATTGGCCAGCACACGACGCATCGTATAGTTGCCGCGCACGTCCTCGGTGCTCACCAGCCGCGTGACGCGATAGTCCGACCTCGGACGAATGTTTACCCTGCCCGTGCCAATCCATTGCGGCGGAAACCGGTCGGCGCGGGCCGAGAAATTCAAGTTGGCCCGGACGGTTACCTCGGAAGCTCCATTGCTGGTGAGGAGTCCGGAGTTCGCCACAATCGCCGCCGCATTGATCTGGTTGCCATTAGCGCCGGTCACCGCCCAGGTAAACGCGACATTGGGGATCGGGTTGTCGTTGGCGTCGTACGCCGTGGCTGTGAATTGGATTCGCTCACCCACGAAAATGTCCCGGACCGGCGGGTCCACGGCAATTCGTTTGGGGGCCGCCAGAATCTCCACGATATTCTGCTGGTTGCCGGAGCGCACCGTAATGTTGGCTTGCCCGGGCCGTAACGCCCGCACAATCCCTCGCCCGTCAACCGATAGAATCGCCGGCTGGCTGGAAGTGAACGTGAGCGGCGCGTCCAGCACGATCTGTTCGAGCGCCGTGCGAGCGGCCACCGCCAGCCGGAGCTCTTCACCGACGCTCACGATGGCCGATGGTGTATAGAGGTCGACCCGCGCCACCTGCGCCTGAGCCACGGCCACGCCGACAACCACCCAAGCGGCTAGTCTTCCTCCGCGCATCTTACCCAAAAACTTCCTGCACGCTCGTAAATTGGCCCGTCGAAGCATACGGCACATATTCAAACCGGCGCCCGGACGGCGTCTCGGTTAAGCTGCGCGTCCAGTTAATGCCCAAAGCCGAATAGATCGTAGCGGTGATGTCTTCGAAGTAAATCGGCCGGTCCTTGCTCCAACCGGGATCGGCCACCGAGGCGCCGTTGGCGTCAGTCGCCCCGATTACGCGCCCGCCCTTGACGCCGCCGCCCAGCATGGCGCAACACATCGCGTTCTTGTGATGATCGCGTCCACCTGAAACATTCAACGCGCCCGGCGTGCGTCCGAATTCACCCATCATGACGATCAGCGTAGAGTCGAAGTGACCGCTCTCCTTCAGATCAGCCACAAGATTCGCCACCGACCGGTCCAGGTCGCCGCCCACCTGATAAAGATTGCCCGGATACGCCCTGTCGAAAATCCGCTGATGCATGTCCCAGCCGCCCAGCGTCAGATTGATGAACGAAGCGCCCTGTCCACTACGCACGGCATTGCGGGCGACGATACAACTTCGGCCAAAACCGGTATTGCCATAGCGCGAGTTGTCGTCGGCGCTAAACCGGAACACGTCGGTGATCACCGGATCGTACATCATCCCCTTCGCCGACGAGTAGAACGATGCGTGGTTGGCCTGGAGTTGATCGTGCGGGGTTCGCCGTATCTCACCATCCAGCTTTTCCAGCAAGGCGAAGCGCTGTTGAAACCGCGGCTCGCTGGCATTCCCGAAGTACGGATGCGTGATCGTCGTGAAGCCGCCCTGATTCGCCGGCGCGTTCATCGGCTCGTTGCGTCCGCCCAGAAAAGTCGCTCCGCGCGGGGCGCCATTGAATGCGAGAAACGGCGGCAGTTTGCTGCCGCTTTTGCCCAACTCATACGCCACCACGGCGCCGATATGCGGAGACTCCGCCAGAAACGCCGGGTTCGCCGGATGCGAAGTCTGCATGTAGAACTGCCCGCGATCGTGCGCCGCTTCCCAACTGACAACCGAACGCAACAGGCAAAGATCGCCGCCGATCCGCGCCAGATTCGGGAAGATCGTCTTGTTGAGCGTAACCTTGCCGGTCTGCTCGATCTCAGTATCGGTCGCGTTCCAGGGCGCATCTTTTACGTCGAAGGTATCCAGATGGCTCGGAGCGCCACTGAGGTTAATAAAGATACAAGCCTTCGCCGAACTCCGGGTCTGAACGCTGGCTTGTTGCACTTGCGCGCCGCCCTGTTGAGCCAGCGCCGACAACGCGCCCCACGCGCTGAAACCGGTGATCAACTTACGCCTTGTGTAGTGAGCTTGAGATAGACACCCTTGCATGAGTTTTGGATCTCCCCGGTTGCTAGTTCACGAACAGAAATTCGACCTTGTTCAACAAGGCCCATTGCAAATCGGCCAGCCAGTCTTCGCGAGTCTGTCCAGCGCTACGTTTAGCGGCGGCATATTCTTCTCCGGTTGGCTCGCGGCCGATGGTGGCCATGAATAACTCGTCGACGCAAAGATCCTCGGTCAGATCCGAAGCGGCCAGCCGCGCCACCCGAGTCCCTGCGTTGCCGCCGCCCAGCCGCGCGCCAAACGTTCGTGCGTTGATCGTGGCATCGTTCATGAAGTAGAGCACCTGCACGACGTTTGAGCCCGTGTCGCGCGGAACCCGCCACCAGTCGCCCCGTCCGAAGGTTGAAAGGAACGTCCGGATGCGGGAATCCTGCCGCGGTTCAGTCGCGTCCGGCAGTTGCACGGCGCGCGTCAAAGGCGAAGCGAAGCCTTCCACAAACATCGGAATTTCCGACTGCGTCGAAGCGGTGAGCGCATCCCACGCCTCTTCCGCACTCAAGCGCCGTGGCGTGTTGCGAGCGAAGAAACGCGCATACTCCGGCCGCCAATTCCCGTCGTAACGGCTGGAAAGTTGATAAGCATTCGATTCGCCGATCAGCCGGATCATCCTCTTTATCGAATAGTTGCTCGCGATGAACTCGTCGGTCAGGGCCTCCAGCAATTCAGGATGGCTGGCCTGCATCGTCCACGGCGCCTTGGGTGGATTCTTTGAGTCGATGCGCGCCAGGTCCCAAGCGTCTGGAGGATCCACGATGCCCTGCCGGAAAAAATGGGCCCACAAGTAATTCACGGTGGCGCGCGCGAACTGCCGATCCTCGGTGATCATACGCGCCAGTTCCTTGCGCCACTCCCCGCCCCTCGGCCGCTCACCGGAGAACATATACGCGGGCTCCCAGCTTCCGGTTCTCGGCGGACGCTGTCCGGGATTACCGGCGTTCACCGAACCATCGTAAATGCCGTGGCCCTTGTCGAAAATCAAGGTCCTGCGGGTCTGATCGAAAACATCCACGGGCAACTGCGTCATCCCAGTGCGCGAGAAAAACGCCGACTGCTGATAAAATTGCCGCCGGCGCATACTCGTCAAATGCAGATTGATCTGCTCCAGATGACCGCGCCCGTCATGGCAGGAAACACAAAGCGTCTGCACACCCAAAAATTTCTGCGTTACGTCGGCGGTCAACGTGTCCCAGGTGTCTTGCACCGGATCGCCCATCTGTATCGACCGCAATAGAAAATTGACGGGGGCCTGCTGGAAGGAATCGCCGCTGCCCGAGATCATCTCGCGCACCACTTCGTAGTAGGGTCGATCGCGCTGCACAAAATCGCGCAGGAAGTTATGAAACAGAGTGCGGCCCGGAATCCCGATCAGATTGTAGTAGGCGCTGGTGACTTGAAATTGGTTCCCGAAATAGTGGGTCCAGTAGTCGACGTAATCCGGTGAGTTCAACAGTGCATCGATCGCGAGCGCACGTTTGTTGGCGCCAGTATCGGCCAGAAACGAACGCATCGCTTCCGGGCGCGGCAATCGTCCCGTCACGTCGAGATAAACGCGCCGCAGAAACATCGTGTCGGACGACGGACCAGCCGGCTGAATGTTAGCCGATTCCATTCGACCGAAAATCTGATCGTCGATAAAGTTGTTTCGCGCCGCGGCGGTTCGCGCGGCGCTTCTGCTCTTCGCACCCGCCGAAAAAGCAGCCTCGCCCGATCGCTCCAACTGAAACGCGGACGCTTGCGCCTCGCGATGTTCGGCCGGGTACGCTGGACAATGTACTTCGGCAGCCCACGAAAGCCCGGCAGTCGACGTAATGGAAAAGACACAAATTACAAGCCGCGTCATCTAGCCCAATCACCCCTGCCCAATACTTTAATACGATTTGCGCTCCGCGCCAAGGGGGGTATCACTGAGAGTCCGCGCGAAGAGTACTATGCGAGCATCCCAGGTCGCGCGCGAAGGATATTGTGTGGGCTTCAAAACGGGAACTGAACAGGACGAGACGAGTGGCTCTGCCGATCATCGCGTGGGCTGGCCTGGCGCTAGCTGGCGCCGATTGGATGCGGCGGCGTTCAATCCGGAATTTTTACCAGGGGCCCCAACAACGGGCCGACTTCAGCAAAGTGTTCATGCCGGGTCAAACCGGTCCACATGGCGAAGGGAACTTGCCTCCTCTCACCTTGAATCCCGTACCTGCCGGGAGCCTCGCTCTCCCCGCGGGCCAACTTTGTGCAAGAGAGCCGTTCGCCATTGGCAACTTGAGTTATTCTCGCCTGGACCGGCCGGTTCCGCGTGGGAATCATCCCGTCGTCTTAAGCATGGCCGGAATCCCGCCCAACGATCTTCGCGTGGCCGCCGCGAAAGTCGTCACTGCTGGCCCCCTCATTTTTTCATCCGCCTCCGGAAAAGATTGAAGGTCGCGTCATGCTGTTTCGCGCCCGTCCAACAACCCGCGTAAATCCAGGCCTCGCGTATACATGGCGATCGTTCCATCCGTGGCGCGCGGCCACTCCGCCGGCGGACGGTCCCAATACAACTCCACGCCATTACTGTCAGGATCGCGCAAATACAAAGCTTCGCTCACGCCATGATCGGCTGCGCCATCCAACGCAATCCCCGCCGCTTGTACCCGTCGGAGAGCGTCTGCAAGAGAGACCCGCGTCGGATACAAAATCGCCAGATGATAGAGCCCAGTGCTGGCCGCCGGCGGCGGCGCTCCGCCTGCGCTTTCCCAAGTATTCAAACCGATATGGTGGTGATAGCCGCCCGCCGAAATGAAAGCGGCCTGGGCTCCATAGCGCTGCGATACTTCAAAGCCCAACACTCCGCAATAAAAGCCAAGTGCGCGCTCCAGATCGGCCACCTTCAGATGAACGTGTCCAATTCGCACGCCGCCATCGATCGGTATACTCATTCCTCACCTCAACCCCGGCAAGTAAGCCCAACGCGTCCGCGCCGCATACTCAGTGAATCGCGGGCCGAACGTAGTAGATAAGAGCCGCTCTTCGGCGCGAACACGGATCTCTGTGCCCAAGGCAAATATGACGAGAGCAAAAGCTGCGTTGCCCCGCATCAGCAACGTTGCGGCCAGCATCGCCAGGAAGGCCAGATAAACCGGATGACGCACAATTCGATAAGGCCCGCTGGTGATGAGTTGATGATCTTCCGCAATCATCGCTTGGACTCGCCATTGCCGCCCCAAATGCAAAAGCGCCCATCGTACCCATAACATGCTGGCTACCGCCAAGGACAGCCCGGCCCACGTCATCGCTTCGTTGTGACTGGGCCCGAGCCAGAATAATACGATCAGAACGGCGGCAAATTGCAAAGCCATTCCGTAGTCAGACGAACGATCGCGCCGAACCCGCTTCTCTGGGCGATCGCCTCCGGCCCCGGTCCACACTATCCGATGACACCGATAGAACGTTGCGAAAAACGCAACCCAGATCAGGAACGGCGCCGCGGCCGTCAAGCCTTCCTAGTCGGCCGCACCACGCCGCCTCGCTTGTCCATATCGATGCCGCCGCGCCGTGAACTTCGCTTGTCCGTACTCGCCTAATTCCACCGTACCCGCAATCGTATCGCCCTCAACCTTGCCAAGAAACTCATAACCCAACCGAGTGCCTTCATACGCGTGAGAACTGCGCAGCCAAACCTCGTCGCCTTCGACCGTGCCACGCACATCGCCATCGAGGAACTCGCCTGAATGGGAACCCACCAGTTCCCCGCCCTTCTGCTCGAACACAAACCGATGTTGCGATTTGCCAAGGAGATACTGCATCTCAACGTCCCACTGGCCGCTCACCGTTACCGACGGAGCCGCCGCCGCAGGCCGATCGATCTTCGGCGGATTGGCGAGAATCGCATGAATCCGGTCGGCCGCAATCTTGGCGTCGCCCGGCATCATCATGTACGGCATAATCGTCAGGCCGCTATTCTTGACTCCATTGCGGCGCCCGCCCTGCGCGCCGCCCACGATGATTCGCGGCTCGCCATCGAGCAGCAACTTTTCCACTTCCTGCCCGCCAATGCCCAACTTCCCGCCGTCCCACCCGATGTTGATGCGCGGAGCGTTGTTCGACAAACTATCCGGCTGCAAAACCGAGAACGTCACGCCGCTGACGCGAGCGGCCGACTTGCCAATCGTATCGATCCACTCTTCCCACTGCTTCCACTCGGCGTCGTGATCGCGCTTCACCCACATCTCGACGGCGGCCAGCATGCCCATGATCTCTTCTTTGCCCGCCTTCATCGAACGGCCGTAGGCATGATGCGGCGCCGAATGAATCCAGGCGGTTTTCACCAGGTCCTTGCGGCCTAGCAACAACCCCGCCGCTTGCGGTCCACGCAGACATTTTCCGCCTGAGTACGCCACCAGGTCCGCGCCCGCCGCCAGATGTACGTTTGGAACTTTCAGCCTCTCGGCTGCCGCGTCCACCAGCACGGGTACGCCGCGCTCCCTGGCGATTGGCGCAATCACGTTCAGCCCCAGCGGTCCACGATCGCCTGGACCGGCCAGGATCATCACCATCGCCGTCCGTTCGTTAAAGGCGCGCAGCAATTCCTCGCGCGAATTCACGGTCACCATCTTCGCGCCCGTGCCGCGAATGGCGTGGTCATACACGTTGCGCGAGTAGGCTGGGGAAATCACTTCGTTGCGCAGCCCTTCGGTATGGGGCAGCCTCTGCAGTTTCTCTGGATCGGCGCCAGCCATACAGGCAGCCGAAGCGTGCGCCAACGCAGCCGCGCAGCCGTTGCTGACCATGCCCCACTCGGCGCCTGTCAACTCAGCCAGTCTCTTACCGGCCCCATCCATCAATTCATCCATGTGGACATAATGGCGCGAGGCCGCTTCCATCGC
>JAYUSQ010000210.1:0-14517 GCA_043755595.1 Acidobacteriota bacterium
GAAGCGGGAACCAAGTGATTGTTCATGAAGAGAATCTTTCTCGCCCTGCACAGTAATTAGAGAAAAGAAGTGTCTCACATGATGTTGGCACAGAGGGCACGATCAGCGGCCAGGTGAGCGATACTCAAAATGCCGTCATGTCCGGCGTCAAGATCGTTGCCACGCAAATCGGCACCGAGGCGAAGTTTGAAACCGTTTCCGGCGCCAACGGGCTCTACACGATTCCGTTTCTCACTCCCGGGAACTATCGGCTTGTCGCAGAGAACGCGGGTTTCAAACGCTACGTCCGCGAGAATCTGGCGGTGGGAACCAATCAGCGTTTGGGGATCGATATTCAGATGGAAGTGGGCGCCTTCACCGAAACTATCAACGTTTCCAGCGAAGCTCCGATTCTGACCACCACCAGCGCCTCGACCGGGCAGGTGATTTCGTCGGCGCAGGTCGAAAACATGCCGGTCTCCGGGCGCACGCCGCTCGCTCTGGCCCACATGGCGTTTGGCGTCGTGCCGAATACGGACCCCCGCTTCACCCGGCCCTTCGACAACGCAGGCCCTTCGGGCTTTTCGATGGGCGGCGCCCCATCGCAGGTAAATGAATTGCTGCTGGATGGCGCAGCCGATACGACTGGCAATCTGCGCGTCGCCTACAACCCGCCGATGGATGCGGTCACCGAAGTGAAAGCGGAGGCGTTTCAGGCCGACGCGGCGTACGGCCACTCGGGCGGCGGCACGGTCAACATCATCACCAAAGGCGGCACTAACGATTTCCACGGCACGCTGTATGAGTTCAATCAGAACTCAGCTTTCAACGCGACGCCGTTTTTCACTAACAAGGCCGGCGCCAAGAAGCCGGTGAGCCGCTTCAATCAATACGGCGGTTCTTTCTCCGGCCCCATCCGGATCCCCAAACTTGTCGACGGCCGCAACAAAGCATTCTTCATGTTCGCCTACGAAGGAGTGAAAGACGCGTTGCCCAATCCGAGCACCACGACGATGCCTACCGCCGCCCAACGCAACGGCGATTTCTCGGCCCTGCTTGGCGTCGGTGCAGTTTATCAGCTCTATGATCCGCTCACCGGCGTCGCGCAAGGCGGACGCGTGAGCCGGCAGACCTTCCCGGGTAACGTCATTCCCGCTAGCCGCATTTCGCCGATCGCCAAGAACTACCTCAATTTCTACGTTCTGCCCAACCAGCCTGGCCAGCCGAACGGACAAGCCAACTTTCTCTCCAATACCGATGGAGAACGCAACACGTTCTACAACACGATCGGCCGGATGGATGTCAATCTCTCCGATCGCCACAAGTTCTTCTTTACGGCCCGGCATAACCTGCGCGTAGGAAGCGGTGGCAACGGTTTTGGGAAGACGGTCTTCGACAATCCCACGTCCGGTAACTATCTGCAACGCATCAACTGGGGAACTACCTTTGACGATGTCCACACCATCAGCCCAACCTTCCTGGTAAACAGCCGAGTCAATTGGACTCGTTTTGTGGAGCCTTTGACTAACTTCTCGCTCGGCACCGATTCCACCACATTGGGCTTCCCGGCCTATCTTTCGGCCAACGCTCCCCGTAAGGTTGTGCCGCGGATTTCGTTCTCGACCTTTACGGCGCTCGGCGACACTGGCGGCACCGAACTTCCCTTCGACATCTTCCAGCTCTTTGAGACTTTTACTAAGATCCAGGGGAAGCATACGCTGAAGTTCGGTCTCGACGTCCGTCAGTACCGTGAGTCGCAACTTAGCTCGGGATTCACCAACGGAACCTTTGTATTCGGTAATAGCTGGACCAACGGTCCACTCGACAATTCTCCCACCGCCCCGCTAGGCCAGGACTTATCGGCATTCCTGCTCGGCATGCCGACGGGCGGCCAATACGATCTGAATTCCTGGCGGCAGAACAAGAATCATTACTACTCGGTTTTCCTCCAAGACGACATCCGTGTCGCCTCCACTCTCACGCTGAATGTCGGGTTGAGAATGGAAGGGGAAACGCCTACCACGGAGCGTTACAACCGGACACTCAGCGGCTTCGACGAAGTTACCGCCAATCCGGTCGCTGCGCGGGCCATCGCAGCGTATGCGGCCAATCCGATTGCCGAGATCCCCGCGGCTCAGTTTAAAGTCAATGGCGGGCCGCTTTTCGCGGGCGCCGGCGGCAAGGGAATTTACTCCACGCGGAAGGCTAACTTCTCTCCTCGCCTTGGCTTTGCCTGGACGCCGGGTTTCCTGCCCAAGACAGCCATCCGCGGCGGAGTCGGAATCTTCTACTTTCCCTATGGCATCATTGGCAACAATGCGCCTGGCTTCAGTTAAGCGACGCCGCTCGTGGCCACCAACGATGGTTTTCGAACCTCTTTCGCCACGCTCGCCAATCCCTTCCCGGCCGGTATCCAGCAACCGAGCGGCTCAACCGAAGGCTTAGGTACTTTCGCCGGGAAGAATATCACGTTCTACAATCCGAAACCTGGTTACCCATACTCGACTCGCTGGCAGATGTCGATTCAGCGCGAACTATTCCCGAACGTGCTCCTCGAAATCGGTTACATCGGGAACAAAGCCGTCAAGATGCCGGTGGATCGTAACTTCAACGGCATACCGCTGCAGTATCTGTCTAACTCACCCACCCGCGATCAGGCGGCGATCGACCGGCTTTCGGCCAACGTGCCGAATCCTTTTGCCGGCTTACTGCCCGGCACCAACATCAACGGCAGTCTCGTTGCCCGCAGCCAGCTTCTAACTGCCTTCCCGCAATACACCGGAAATAATAGTTTGTTAGGCCAGGCGCTCACCGACGGTTCCTCCTATTTTCACGCCATTGACGCGCGCATTGAAAAACGCTTCTCTCGCGGGTTCCTGATGCTGCTCAATTTCCAGGGGTCGAAGCTGATGGAGAAACGCAGCCGGTTGAACGATCTTGACTCGGTGCTCGAAAAGCGAATTGCCGCCGAAGACCGGCCCTACCGTGTGGTGTGGAGTGGATCCTACGATCTGCCCTTCGGAAAAGGCAAAGCCATGATGGCAAGCGTTAACCGGTTCGTTAACTATGCGGTGGGTGGCTGGAATGTCAACTTAATCACCACCATCACCACCGGAACCGCGCTCGGTTGGGGAAACTTGATCTACAACGGCGGTCCTTTGAATCTGGACCCCCACGGTGTCGACGGCGCCTTCGATGTTAGTCAATTCAACCGCGTCCCTGCGCAGCAACTGGCGTCGAACCGGCGCACTTTCCCCACGCGCTTCGCCAACTTACGCCAGGACAAGGTACGGCAGGTCGACTTCTCGATCATCAAGTCTCTTCCGATTACGGAGAGCGTGAAGATGACGTACCGGTGTGAATTCTTCAACAGCACCAATCGGGTGATCTTCAATGCGCCCGACTTGAACGCGACGTCGTCCACCTTCGGCAGGATTCTCGGTCAGGCCAACACGCCTCGCCGGATCCAGATGGCGCTTCGGCTGGTCTTTTAGGCTCCGGCTCGAAGCTGCGGCCAGTCCAGTCCAAACCGCGCCAGATACTTGCGGAGCCGGTCCGAATCGTTCGCTGTCGTCTTGCGCCCTCTCGATGCGCCGAAGAGGGTGCGGCCGGCTTCGGACAAGGATCGGCTTTTCCCGCAAACTTCCAGGACCGCCGAAAGCTGGGCGCGATCGAATAAGTCAACCTCGGCCACCTTCTCCGGCCCGAGTAACTCGACTAAGTGATCGGCAACCGGCGCGCCGCCTTCAATTCCCTGCCACCGCGCCGCAAGCCGTTCGGTTTCCTCGGCCACCACCTCCACCGAAATCCGGCCGCCCAGTGAGAGCGTCGCCATCCGGGCGACCGCGGCGTTCAGGTCGCGAAAATTGCCGCTCCAGGCCGACGACGGAGCCAACGCGAAGTCAAGGAACTTCTTGCGAGCCTCCTTGCTGAACGTCACATTCTGCCCGGTCTTTCGCGCAAACTGATCGAGTTCGAATTGTAGATTGGGCTCCAGATCCTCCGGGCGCGCGCGCAATCCCGGCAGGGTAAACGTCCAAAGATTGATGCGCGCCAGCAAGTCCTCGCGGAATTGGCCCCGCCGCACGGCGACGAACAAATCGCGATTGGTGCCGGCGATCAACTGGAAGTCGCTGCTTGACTCGGTGTCCGACCCCATCGGCAGGAACGTCTTCTCCTCCAGCGCGCGCAACAGCATAGCTTGTTCGTCCAAGCCAAGTTCGCCGATCTCATCGAGGAACAACACGCCTTGGTCGGCCGTGCGCAACAATCCTGCGCGATCCTTCAACGCTCCGGTGAACGCGCCCTTGGTGTGTCCGAACAAGGTGGACATCGCGCCGTCTCCACGCAGCGTCGCGCAATTCACATCGACGAAGCCGCCCTTGACCGCGTGCCTCGTCTTCTTCAATTCATAGATGCGCTGCGCCAGCCGCGACTTTCCCGCCCCCGTGGGTCCCATTAGTAACAGCGGATCGCGAGTCGAAATCGCTACACGCTCGATCCGGTCGATCAGGCGATTGAATGCTGCGTTGCGCGTCTCTATCCCGCCTTTCAGAAAAGACGCGCCCTCCTGTTGCTCTTCCTGAAAGCGCGAAGCGATGCGATCATACCGCGACAGGTCGAGATCGATAATCTTGATTTTGCCCGGGGCACTGCGGTCACGTTCGGGCGCGCATTGCAGCAAACGCCCCGGCAGCCAGCGTGACTCGGTCAACAGGAACAGACAAATTTGGGCGACGTGCGTGCCGGTGGTGATGTGAATCAGATACTCTTCGGCGTCGTCGAACTCGTAGCTCTTGGCGAAGGTGAAGAGAGTATCGTAGACCTGCTCGAAATCCCAAGGATCGATGAAGTCTACCTGATGCAGGTGTACTTCGGTTTCCGGCGAGACGGTCTGAATGTCTTGGCGGAGGAACTCGGCCTGGGCCTTCTCGCGCAATCCATGCAGCAACTCAAAGCGGCGAACAATCAGATCGGGTTGCCGGCAAATCGAAACGGACGGGCGCCAGGACTGCCAGCGATCGGGATGTTTGCCCTGGTCGAGGGTTGTCCCGATAATGCCGATGACGGTACTCATATCCAATACTCTAGATTACTAGCGTAAAAGATCGTACCATGGATTCGTCGGATTCGTCAGGTTCAATAGAATCAAATAGTTGTGAATTGGCGGGCCACTTGCTTTAGTATCAGCGAGGAAACGAACATGGCAAACAAAACCCTCTTCGCCAAGCTGCGCGGCGCGCTGATCCCCAAGACGGACGCCGTGAATAACGAGAGCGCTCCCGCCTACGCGCTGGCGCCCAAGCAGGCGCTGGCACAGTACGCGGCAACGGGCTGCTTTGGCCGCACGTTCTACGCGACGGCCGACGAGCAATTGACCCGCGTGCTCGAACTGTGCGAAACGGTCGAGCCGCAGTTCGTGGCAAGCTTGGCCGTGTACGCCCGCACGAAGTCGTACATGAAGGACATGCCGGCGTTCTTGTGTGCTTGGCTCTCGGCACGCGACGCGCGTCTGCATGAGGCCGTGTTCCCGCGCGTGATCGACAACGCGCGCATGTTGCGAACCTACGTGCAGATTCTCCGTTCCGGCGTCGTGGGCCGCAAGTCGCTGGGCAGCGCGCCCAAGCGCCTGGTGCGCCAATGGCTGGCCGGGCGCGATCCTGAAGCGCTGTTCACGGCGAGCGTGGGGCAGAACCCATCGCTCGCGGACATCTTGAAGATGGTCCACCCGAAGCCGGAAGATCCGCGCCGGGAGGCCTTCTACGGCTATCTGTTGGGCCGTCCGTTTGAAGCGGCCGCGCTGCCGGAGTTGGTGGCGCAGTTTGAGCGATTCAAAGCGGGCGAGTCGACTGATGTTCCGGATCTGCCGTTCACCATGCTGTCGGCCCTGCCGCTCAGCCAGAAGGATTGGGTGCAGATCGCGCGGAACGCTTCCTGGCAGACGATGCGAATGAACCTGAATACCTTCGCGCGGCATGGGGCTTTCCAGGAGGAGAGCTTGGTGCGCGAGATCGCCAACCGTTTGCGCAACGCCGGCGAGATCGAGCGGGCGCGCGTGTTCCCGTATCAACTGTTGACGGCATTTCAGAATTGCGATGCCGCCGTACCGCAGTTGGTGCGCGATGCGTTGCAGGACGCGATGGAACTGGCCATCGCGAACGTGCCTCGGATGGAAGGCTCGGTCGTGGTGTGCCCGGATGTGTCGGGTTCGATGGCAAGCCCGGTGACGGGTGCGCGCAAGGGTTCGACCAGTGCCGTCCGCTGTATCGACATCGCGGCGTTGGTGGCGGCGGCAGTCGTGCGGAAGAATCCCTCGGCGTCTGTGCTGCCCTTTGAACAGTCCGTGATTCCGGTGGATCTGAATTCGCGCGACAGCGTGATGACGAACGCCGGGAAGCTGGCTGCCATCGGCGGAGGCGGCACCAACTGCAGCGCGCCCGTGGCGCTGTTGAATGCGCGCAAGGCCAAGGCCGACTTGGTGATCTTCGTCTCAGACAATGAGTCGTGGGTCGATGCCGGGGCGGGCCGGGGCACGGCGCTAATGGTTAAGTGGGAGAAGTTCCGGCAGCGGAACCCGCACGCCCGTCTGGTTTGCCTGGACATCCACCCGAGTCAGACTACACAAGCCGCCGAGCGCGCGGACATCCTGAACATCGGAGGCTTCTCCGATCAGGTGTTCGAGGTGATCTCGGCGTTCGCCTCTGGCAAGCTGGAGGCGAATCATTGGGTCGGGCACATCGAAGCCATCGCGGCGTGATGTGTTGTTAGTAAGTGAAGGCCGAATGCTGGAGTGGACTACATCTACAACTATGTCCCGTCTCTCCAAACCACTTGTCGGCCTTCACTGATTTTGACTATGGCGAATGCCCGAAGGAACTAAATGGGTTCCCGGTTCGAATCCGGGTCGTGCATCTATTCAATGCACGGTAACTCAACGGGAGAGTAATCGTTTCTTCAAACTCACTTTGTCGCCATAGTATTGTAAGTTGCTGGCGAATGCCGGCGGGAGTACATGGTTTTGCGGGTTCGACTCCCGCCCGGCCCTCAAGGCCGGAAATCTCTCGCCTTAGAGCATCTTCACAATGTCCGGAAAATGTCTTTGTGGGGCAAGCTTTAGCTTGCGAAGGGCTTTAGCCCGACTCCGGGTTCACAGACGAAGTGAAGATGCTCTAACCTTGTCGCCAGTAACTTTGATGATTGTGACGCTACGCTGGCGAATGCCGGTGGGATTACATAAGTCCTTGCGGGTTCAACTCCAGCCTCTGCGCCGTTACTGGCGGGAGAGAAGTTTGGCTGGGAGAATCTCACCTCCTGTTTTCGCCAGTGTGTTGTCGAAAAAGTCCTGCGGCGAATGCAGGGGGAACTACATGAATCTGCCGGTCCCGGTTCGAGTCCGGGGTGCGCTCATACGGGCGCGCTAGCTGTAAGAGATAAAGCAGCAGACACCTTTCTCCATTAGTCTGTCGCCGCAGGACCAAGCCGTGAATCGAGGAGGCCGCAATGTTGTTCGCCGGGTATGAGTTCGCGATGGGGATGTTGGCTGGCGTGGGCCCGTTCATTATATTGGCTGCGTTTGGAGTTACTCGTGCGCGTAAGTCGAGCGCTCCAGATCCGCGCGCACTGTCAAAAGCGGCCAGCCATGTTGTTGACGAATACCTCAACTTCGTCCGTTTCGGCGAACTGATCCAAACATCCGAGCGCTTCCCGGTCGGCCCCGGCGTCGGGGAGATGTTTCAACTGAGTTGTCGAAACTTCGGCGACTTCTTCGGAAAAGAATCCGGGCGCCGTGGCGGGGTTCGCGCGATTCACTATTGCACGCAGCGCCGATTGCCGAAGATCCGCCTGCCACACTTTCACCGGTGGCGCACAGCGATGGATAAAAACCTGGCGCATATCACTTATGTCCGCGTCGCTGCTCCCATTGCATTCTACGATGACAAGGGAAACACGAAGGTGACGCTACTCTTGGAAGAGATGCAGAATGCCTTTCGGCTGTTTCTGGTCCACGCCGACGAACAATATAGACAAGAATTTGAATCGCGACTCGGAGAAATAAAATGTCAGAGACCACCTACAACGTAATCGCATCGGAAAAGGGCGGCGCCCTCATCAAGGCCTGGACCAAGGGCGTCCCGGTCGAAGATCAGGCGCGGCAGCAACTGCTGAACGCCGCCCAACTCCCGTTCATCTTCAAGTGGATCGCCGCCATGCCCGACGTGCATTGGGGCGTGGGCGCGACCGTGGGCAGTGTGATCCCTACCAAAGGCGCGATCATCCCGGCGGCTGTCGGCGTCGACATCGGCTGCGGCATGATGGCTGTGCAAACCAGCTTGAACGCGCGCGATCTGCCTGACAACTTGAAGGACATCCGTTCGGCCATCGAAGCGGCGATTCCGCATGGCCGGACCAATCACGGCGGCGCGGGCGATCGCGGCGCCTGGGGCGAGATTCCCGGGCGCAATCAGGAAGTCTGGGCCGGCGAATTGAAGCCGCGCTACGACGCGATCCTGGCCAAGCACCCGAAGCTCGATCGTGGCAATCACGCCAACCACCTCGGCACACTCGGCACCGGCAACCACTTCATCGAAGTGTGTCTCGACGAAGCCGAGCGGGTCTGGTTCATGCTGCATAGCGGTTCGCGCGGCGTCGGCAACCGCATGGGCAGCTACTTCATCGAACTCGCGCGCAAGGATATGCGCAAGTTCTTCATTAATCTCCCGGACATCGATCTGGCGTATTTCCCGGAGCACACGGAAAACTTCGACGACTATGTCGACGCGGTCGAATGGGCTCAGGACTACGCACGCCGCAATCGCGATCTGATGATGGAGCGGATTGTCGGCGCGGTGCGCGACTCGGGCAAGCTGCCGCCGTTCACCGCCGAAGTGCGGGCGATCAACTGCCATCACAATTACGTGGCCCGCGAGAGCCACTTCGGCGAGAACGTGCTGGTGACGCGCAAAGGCGCGGTGCGAGCGCGAGAAGGCGACCTCGGCATCATCCCCGGCAGCATGGGCGCGCGGTCGTACATCGTGCGGGGCAAGGGGAACGTTGAAAGTTTCCATAGCTGCAGCCATGGCGCGGGCCGGGCGATGTCGCGGAACGAAGCCAAGCGGCGATTCACGCTGGAAGATCATGCGCGCATGACCGAGGGCGTCGAGTGCCGAAAAGATGTGGATGTGATCGATGAAACGCCGGCCGCGTATAAGTCGATCGATGCCGTGATGGCGGCGCAAACCGATCTGGTGGAGATCGTCCATACGCTGCGGCAGGTTGTTTGTGTGAAAGGATGAAACCGATGTCGATCCGGATTGATGGCGCGCGGGGCGAAGGCGGCGGACAGATTCTGCGCACGTCGCTGAGCTTGTCATTGGTGACGGGCAAGCCATTCCGGATCGACAACATCCGCGCGGGCCGTGAGAGGCCCGGCTTGTTGCGGCAACATCTGACGGCGGTGTTGGCGGCTGCCGAAGTGGGCGGGGCAAAGGTGGAGGGCGCCACGCTCGGCTCCACGGCGCTTAGCTTTACTCCTGGCGACGTGAAGCCCGGAGACTATCGCTTTGCAGTCGGCACGGCCGGAAGCGGCACGCTGGTGTTTCAAACAATTCTTCCCGCTCTTGTACTGGCCTCCGCCCCTAGCAAAGTGACGATCGAGGGCGGCACTCACAACCACGCCGCGCCGCCGTACGACTTCCTCGCCCGTGCCTTCCTGCCGCTGCTCGGGCGCATGGGGCCCAAGCTCCAAATGCAGTTTGACCGGTACGGCTTCTACCCCGCCGGTGGCGGCCGGTTCTCCGCTGAGATACAACCGGTCCTCCGCTTGCAGCCCATCGAAATTGGCGCGCGAGGAGAGATCTCCTCTCGTCGAGTCGTCGCCATTGCCGCTAACTTACCCCGCCACATCGCCAACCGAGAAGCCGCGACGGCCGCCGGGTTACTGAATTGGACGCCGGATACACACGTCGTGGAAGTAACTCGCGAATCCGCCGGTCCTGGCAACGTCGTGATGGTAGAGATCGGCAGCCCCGAAGTAACTGAGATATTCACCGCCTTTGGCCGGATCGGAGTGAGTGCGGAGAATGTCGCCCAAAGCGCCGCCCGCGAAGCCCGCGAGTACCTCGCCTCCCGGGCGGCGGCGGGTGAGCATCTTACCGATCAGTTACTATTGCCAATGGCGCTCTCGGGCGGCGGTTCCTTCACCGCCGTGAAGCTCAATCTGCATGCCCGCACAAATATGGACGTGATCGCGAAGTTCCTGGCGGTTCGGTTTGAAGCCGTCGAAGAGGATAGCCTGACGCGGATCAATGTGACCGGGACATGACCGTGGCAAACGTGGCAAAGCGCCTCTGGTATGGGGCCGCCGTGTGATAAACTTCGCCAACAGAGATGTATCCAGCACGCATGACGAAGCTCACCCGGCGCGATCTTTTTTACACGGCTGCTTTAGGCGCATCGGCGACATCCACCGCCACGGCAGGCACGGCCAAAATTCTAAAAAACATGGGTTCGGCGGGACCGGGATTGAGTGCTCGCATTCGGGCCACGCAAGCAGCGGGTAAGACGTGGGACATCGTCGAGTATTGCCACGATAGGGGACTCGGGGCCGCACACACCTCGCTGCCCGCCCACCTTGACCCTAGTGGGTTCAAGGCCCTACGGGACCAGGTCGACAAATACGACATGCGGCTCACCGCCGGTCTTCGCACGGCGAAAACCGAGGCTGACTTGGCTCACTACGAGGCGGCCGTCAAAGCCTATTCCGAGATGGATGGCCGCGTCGTTTGCGTGCATGATTCGTTCTCCGGCCGCCGCTATGAGCAGTTCAATTCCGCGGCCGAGTTTCATCAATTCCACGCCGATTGCAAGACTGCGGTGCGCCGCGTCGAGCCCATCCTTCGTAAATACAAAATGCCGCTCGCGATCGAGAATCACAAGGGCTGGCGGTCGCAAGAACTGGTTGAGTGGGTCAGGTCCACCGGCAGCGAATATATCGGCGTCTGCCTGGACATGGTGAATAACGTCTCATTGATCGAGACGCCGATGCAGACCATAGAAACCCTCGCGCCGTACACGCTCTTCGTCAGCTTCAAGGATGTCGGCGTCGACTTTTACGATCAGGGCATCCTGCTCTCGGAAGTGCCTCTCGGCGACGGCAACATGGATCTGCCCGCCTTCGTCGCCATGATGCAGAAGCGAAATCCGAAGATGCTCTTTCAACTGGAAATGCTGACGCGCGACCCGCTCAAAGTGCCGATCTTCACTGAGCGATATTGGACAGTTTACGACGACAAGAGCCCCGCGCCGCCCCGGGATCTTGCGATGCTGGTCGCCTACATCCGGCAGCATCCCCCGAAGAAGCCGCTACCAAAAACCTCCGGCCTGACGCCAGGCCAGGTGCTGGCGCTTGAAGACGAATTGAACCAGCGTAGCATCGACTATGCTCGCGCCAATCTGCCCACGCTAGCGTAGAAATCTCCAGGAGCACATCGTGAAATCCCCCGTAAAGATTGTTGCCGAACTTGGCGTTGTGCTGACCGCCGCCGCCTTGATTTATGGCTTTCAGGCGCCCAAGGCGCAGTGGCCGCCACCCGTCCAGAAGATAGGAGCCGAGGCGCCGGCGCTTTCGGTTCAAGATGCGCTGAAGAGCTTCTATCTGCCGCCGGGATACCATCTCGAAGTTGTCGCCGCGGAGCCGATGGTGAGCGACCCGATTGTCATGGATCAGGATCCCGACGGCCGTCTCTACGTTGTCGAAATGCCCGCTTTCGCCATGGACGAGAAGATGCAGGATTCGATGGAGCCGATCTGCCGCGTCGTTGTGCTCGAGGATACGAACAACGACGGCAAGATGGACAAGCGCACGATCTTCATGGACAAACTTATTCTGCCGCGCGCCATCAAAGTGCTGGCCGGCGGCGTGTTAATCGGCGAACCGCCGAACCTTTGGTTTGCCAAAGACACGGATGGCGACTTGAAGGCCGACACCAAAGAACTCGTACGTAGTGACTTTGGCCGGCGCGACGCCAACCTTGAGCACAATGCCAACGGCCTGTATTGGGGCATGGACAATATCCTCTATACGTCGGAACATTCCTGGGACCTGCGTTGGAAAGAAGGCGACAAGTTCGACATGCTTCCCGGTCTTAGCCGGGGCCAGTGGAACATCTCGCAGGATGACTCCGGTCGCATCTACCGGAACTGGAACGAGCAGCCGCTATTTGTCGATATCATATCGGCCCGCTACTTTGTGAGGAATCCTAACGTGGCCCGCACGCGTGGACTATACGATGTTCTGATCGAGCGCAATGAAACTGCCATTTGGCCGGTGCGTCCAACGCCTGGTTTGCAGCGCGCCTACCGCCAAGGCATGTTGCGGGACGACGGCACGGCGATCACCTACGCCTCTTCGGCCGACCCCTGGATCTTTCGCGGCGACCGCCTGCCGAAAGAAGTGCAAGGCGATGCCTTCGTGGCGGACTCGCCTACAAATCTAGTCCATCGCCTCAAGATCATTGACGATGGCGTTGGCCGGCTGAAGGCGCGCGACGCTTACGCCAAGGGCGAGTTCATCGCCTCGACCGACGAACGCTTTCGCCCCGTGAACCTCTTCTCAGCTGCTGACGGCACGCTGTACATCGTCGACATGTATCGCGGAGTCGTCCAGGATATCGCCTATCAGACCGAGTATCTGAACACTTACATCAAGAAAACCAAGTTGGAGACGCCGGTCGGTTTGGGCCGCATCTATCGCGTTGTGCATGACTCGATGAAGCCCGGTCCTAAGCCGGCGCTCTCGAAGGCGACGCCGCAACAGTTGGTCGCCACACTATCGCACCCGAATGGCTGGTGGCGCGATATGGCACAACAACTGCTGATTCAAAAGAAGGCTCTCGCGGTCGCGCCCCAGCTCAAGCAACTGACGGCGAACGCTCCCGACTGGCGTACCAGACTCCAAGCGATGTGGACGCTGGAAGGCATGAATGCGATCGAGCCCGCCATCGTGGAGAAGGCGCTGGGCGATACTTCGCCGGCGGTTCGCAGCGGGGCGGTCAGGATTTCCGAGCGCTGGCTGCGTGAGCCGGGCCACTCGATTCACGCCGCTGTCTTGAAGAAAACGACCGATCCCAATTGGTCGGTGCGTTATCAGCTTACGGCCTCGCTCGGTGAACTTCCGCGCGAAGCGCGTCTCGCCCCCATCGCGGCGATGCTGGAAAAGTACGGAGAGGATCAAATCATTGTCGACGCTGCGGTCAGTGGTTTGGCGGGGCGAGAGTCCGATGCGTTGAACGGGGTGATCCTTAGCAAGGCGCCAGAAGCGAAGGCCGCTGACGCCATCACGATGCTAGCGGCTGCAGTCGCGAAGTCGAAGAGTGAACCCGAAGCGCAGAAAATCTTTGCGCAAGTGGCCGATTCCGCTATCCCGGCCTGGAGCCGGTTGGCATTGCTGCGGGGATTCGACACAGGCATTGCCGGTCCAGCCACTGGACGGGGATTGGGCGGCGGCCGGCCGGGCGCGCCTCCTGGCGTTGGCAAGCTCGTGCTTAACGCAGAGCCACAAATCCTCACCTCGCTCGCCAAGGGCACGGACGAAACGGCGAAGCTGGCCAGCCAGATTATGTCTCGCCTTGAATGGCCTGGCAAACCTGCGGCCGCTCCGGCCGGGCCCAAACTGACTCCTGCGGAGGAAGCCCGGGTTGCCGCTGGGGAAAAACTGTACGGCAGTCTTTGCGCCGGTTGCCATTTGCCAACCGGGCAAGGCAACCAAGGCGGAGCGACGAACCTCGCCGCCTCGAAAGTTGTTGTCGGCAATCCGGCCGTTGTGATGCGGGTGATCCTGGGTGGCAAGGATGGCAAGACCGGTTTGATGCCCCCGCTTGGCAGCGCGTTAAACGACGAACAAGCCGCCGCCGTCATCTCCTACATTCGCCGCGCGTGGGGCCGCACGGCTCCGCCGGTCGCGCCCGCCGAAGTAACGGAGACGCGCGGCGTCACTTCTTTAAGGAAGACTCCGTGGACCGACGAGGAACTCGCCAAGATCCCGAATTTTCGCTTCAGCGGCCCTCCTGTGCCGGTGCGTTAGTTAGGTCCTATTCAGGCGGTACACCAACTAGTTCATCGGAACTCCCGCCACGGGATTATATGACCTCGCCCTCTTGTCCCGCATGTACTCTTTCGACGGCGAGCGGTTTGATCGCCGTCGATCATCGCGACATTCGGGCGCCGAGGAATTCCCAATTCTGACAACCGCGGCCGGAAAGACATCATTCAAATCGCACTGGCTAGCGGACGGGCCATGGAAAGAAGGAGCCGGGAAGTGGCTGGGAGACAGGGATTCGAACCCCGATAAACAGAGTCAGAGTCTGTTGTCCTACCGTTGAACGATCTCCCAGTAGGTCGGCTTCCCCATATTCTAACAAGATCGGCCGGCCTTGCGCTACTTTGAGTATTGTCCAATGCGTGATGAGCCTGAAACCAGATGTCGATTCCAATGCGGGGTGAGCCTGAGGGCAGGAATTGATTCGAATGCGGGGTGAGCCT
>JAYUSQ010000211.1:0-14516 GCA_043755595.1 Acidobacteriota bacterium
GGAAGGCCGTCGTTTCACCCGGGGAGCCAATCGCGCCGGCGGGCTGGAAGGCGGCATGACCAACGGCCAGGACCTCCTGGTGCGCGGTTTGTTGAAGCCGATTTCAACGCTTCGCCGGCCGCTCGAATCGGTGGACCTCGAAACTCGCGAAGCCGCGGCCGCCGCCTATGAGCGCAGCGATGTAGCCGTCGTGCCGGCGGCGGGCGTGATCGGCGAGGCGATGGTGGCGATTGTTTTGGCGCAGGCTTTCCTGGAGAAATTCGGAGGAGATTCGCTCGGCGAAACCCGCCGGAATTTTGAAGGATACTCGGAGCAGGTGCGGAGTTTTTAAGCGGCATGGTCTATCGCATCGTTAAGTATGGCGACCCGATTCTGGAGCAGCCGGCCGGCCGCGTGGCCGAGTTCGACACTCCCGATTTGCATGATTTGGTCGCGAGCATGTTTGAAACCATGTATGCCCACAAAGGCGTAGGTCTGGCTGCGCCCCAGATCGGCTTGTCGCACCGTCTCACCGTGATCGATTGCTCCGCCGGTGAAGACGAGCGGCAGAAGGTGGTGCTGATCAACCCCGAGATCATCCGCCGCGAAGGCGCGCAAGTGGGCGAAGAAGGCTGCCTGAGCATTCCCGGTTTTCGCGAGGACGTCAAACGCGCCAAAGTGGCAGTGGTCCGGGCGCAGACGGTCAGTGGCGAAACCTTTGAATTGACCGGCGAAGATCTGCTGGCGCGCGCGATCCAGCATGAAACCGATCACCTGGACGGCATTCTTTTCCTGAGCCATCTTAGCCTGCTCAAGCGCGATATCATCCGGCGCCGGATCCGCAAGATGATCAAAGCCGGCGAGTGGAAATGAGGGTCGCCTTCCTCGGCACGCCCGCGTTTGCGGCGCCGTCGCTTGAGGCTTTAGCTGCCGAAGGTTTCGACATTCCCGCCGTTCTTTCTCAGCCGGACCGCCCCAAAGGGCGCGGCCAGCAGTTAGCGATTTCGCCCGTCAAGGAAACGGCCTTGCGGCTTGGCTTGAGCGTGCATCAACCGGAGCGCGTGCGCCGCCCTGAGGTGATCGAACTGTTGCGCGGCTTGGCGCTCGACGCGATGGTGGTGGTCGGCTACGGGCAGATTATTCCGCAGGCGATTATCGATCTGGTCCCGCTGGGCATTATCAATGTCCATGCGTCGCTGCTGCCGAAGTATCGCGGAGCGGCGCCGATTCAATGGGCCATCGCCAATGGCGAGACGCGCACCGGGGTGACGACCATGCGCATCGACGCCGGACTCGATACCGGCGGCATGCTGATGAAGACCGAGACCGAAATTGGTCCCGAAGAGACTGCTCCTGAGTTGAGCGCTCGCCTGGCTGAATTGGGTGCGCGGTTGTTGATCGAAACGATGCGCGGGCTGGAGCGGGGTTCGATCCAGCCGGAGCGGCAGGACCATGCGCAGCACTCACTGGCGCCGATTCTAAAAAGAGAAGACGGTCTGATCGACTGGCGCCAGCCGGCGTCACGCATCCAGGCCCGCGCTCGAGGCTTCCAGCCCTGGCCTGGCGCATACACCACTTTTCGCGGCCAGACATTGCACGTGATTCGTTGCAGAGCCGTCGCGGCCGCCGATGCGCCCGCGGGTGCGATCATGCTGCCGGATCGCAAGAGCCTTATCGTGGCCTGCGGCGAGGGAACCGGACTGGAACTTCTGGAATTGCAGCTGCAAGGCCGCAACCGGGTTGACGCGGCGTCGTTCCGCAATGGACAGCGAATCGTGGAGAATGAACGCTTGGGAGAAATCGCCTCGTGAACCAATCATCTCAGCAGTTGCCAAAGGGTTTTCGCTACGCGACTGTTTATGCGCGAATTCGAAAGACGAAGAAGGACGATGTCGCTCTCATCGTTTCCGATACCCCGGCCGCCGCCGCCGCGGTTTTTACGACCAACGTGGTGAAAGCCGCGCCCGTGCTGCTGGCGCAAAGCCACTTGAAGGCATCCGGTGGGAAGGTGAGCGCGATCCTCATTAACGCGGGTAACGCCAATTGCGCCACCCGCACCGGCGAAGCTGTCGCGCTCGAAACCTGCCAGGCGGTCGCCGATGCTTTGGGCGTGCCGGTGAACCAGGTGCTACCGGCCTCCACCGGGGTGATTGGCGTTGAATTGAATGCGGCGTTGATCGTCAAAGTTGTACCCAAGCTGAAAAGCGCGCTGTCGGCCGGTAAGTTTGGCGATTTGGCGCAAGCCATCATGACCACCGACCTTGTACCAAAGATCGCCACCGCCGAAGTGGCCCTGTCGGGTGGCATAGTTCGTATTGCCGGAACCACCAAGGGTTCGGGAATGATTCAACCCCGGATGGCTACCACGCTCGGTTTTATCATGACGGACGCGTCGGTGTCCGCGCCTTTGCTCAAGAAGCTGACCGTACAGGCGAATGAAAATAGCTATGACCGGATTTCCGTCGATGGCGATACCTCCACCAACGACATGTTGGTGGTGCTGGCCAACGGAGCTTCGGGCGTCAAGGTTTCAAGCCGCGAGTCGCCGCTGTTTAGCGAGGCCTTGGGACGCGTAGCGCAAGATCTGGCGATTCAAATCGCTCGCGACGGTGAAGGAGCGCGCAAGCTCATCATGATTCAAGTCAGCGGGGCGGCCGATGCGGACTCGGCGGCTCGTATCGCACGTTCCATCGCGAACTCCCCGTTGGTCAAGACGGCCATTGCAGGCTCGGATCCCAACTGGGGCCGGATCATTTGCGCCGCCGGATATGCGGGCGTGAAGTTCGATCCGCGCCGAGTCGACATCGCCTTGCAGGGAACCCTTGTCTGTTCGCGTGGTCTCGCGGTGGACTTTAACGAAGCCGAATTGAAGAAGCATTTGGATGAGCCCGAATGCACCATCGAGTTCGTCATTGGCGGACGCAATCAGGGGCAAGCGCGCTTCTGGACCTGCGACTTGACCGAAGGCTACATCCGCATCAACGGAAGCTACCGCACCTGAGACTGTCATTTAGAAAAATCCTGGGCGCCGGATCCGCCTGGAGCCTGCAAGTGGACCGCCTGGATGGCAACGTGGTCCGGTTTCGTTAGCCCCTGGCCATCTCCGAGCAAGTCGCCTACATCAGACCGGAGGTGGTGCTTGAACTTGGCACCCATGCCGAATTTGTCCCGCGCGGCGAATTCGAAATTCGATCGTTCGCCGCGCAGGAGTTTCCCGGATTATTTGCCGATCCAGCGGTGCGCCTCTGCTGCTTGTGGCGATGATTGCGCCTGCTTCGATCGGGCAAGACGCGCTCGAAGATGTGGAACTGCTGAATCAGGTGGTCCGCCACAAGCAGGCCTTTTATCCTGCCGCATGGGCGCGGTACGATCTGGCCGAGCCCGGCAGCTTGAACCTTCTGCCGCCGGAGTCACGCCTTCGCGCGCTGACGCGGGATTATCGCAGCATGAGTGTCATGCTCTTCGGTAACCCGCCGTCATTTGAAATGTCGCTCGATAAGTTGGGCCGGTGCGAACGGCAGATCAACGCTGCGCGCGCTCTGTGCGCTACGTAAGCTTGGGTCAAAAGCCAGTCGGCCTGATCCAGTAGCTTTCCCGCCACTGGCCGCCCGGCGCAATCGTCTGCAACGGAGCTTTGCCTTCGTGCGCCAGATTCATCACATTGGTCAGCCCAGCCATCGGCTCAAAACAAATGAAGTTTCGTCCCGCGGGCGCATACACGACCGCTACCGGATAATTCGGCCCATACTCTACCGCCAGCTTTTGAGTCTTCCCTTGCACGTAGAAAGAGCTCTTGCCGTCCGCGCCGCGCACCAAACCCGTGTAGACATTGTCCAACTGGGTGCCCTTCAGCGGCAAAAGCTGAGCGGCATCGCGCGGCGTCTTCTCGCCCGTCGGGATCAGCACACTGGAAAGCACGACGGCCTCGCGCGCCGGCAACGAAACCTGCCAATCGTCGCGCGGGGAATCGGTCAATTGGAAGTACGGGTGAAAACCGATCGACACCGGCATCGGCGCAGAGGACATGTTGTCGATCGCCGTCTCAACTTCAAGCGCGCCGCCCCGCAGCTTATAGCGCATCTCAATCGCGTGCGCGAAAGGAAATTGCGCCATCCAATCGGGCTCGCGGAAAAATTCCAGACGGCTGGTCACCGAAGCCTGATCCGCCGTGGCCGTAACTTCCAAAACCTTCCATTGCGAAGCGAAGGTCACAAACCCGTGGATCGGCTTGCGATTGCCGTCCATCCGGAGGTTGCCCAAACCCGCATTTAGAGCGTACTTCTTTCCGTTGGCAAAGAACGCTTCCTGGTCCAGGCGGTTGGCCCACGGTCCTAGAAAAGGCACGCCGCCCAGCGACGGCTTCGCCTTCCAGTCGGACAACGTCTTGAAGGGTGTCCACATTACTTCGTGTCCCTTGACCTTCATTGAGTACGCGTTGTTGCCGATCTCTGGCAAAATACGCACTTCAATCCCAGCCGCGGAGTCGGCCAAGCGGATGACTGGCATCCCTTCGACAGTGAGCCGTTCGGCGGTGTAGGTTTGAGCTTGTAACATGGAGATGGCTGCGGCCAGCAATAGAGCGACGGAAGTTTTGATCACGCCCGGTATTATATCGAGCCCAGGACTCTCATCTGGTACGGATGTCGTCCGATTCCAGCTTTTCTTTCAAGTCGACAGCCGTCTCATCCTGGCAGCACATGCAAACCCCGGGCGTGAAAGTGCGGATCGAACAAACCTCGCACCAGTACGTAACCATCAGCCGCTTGCCGTTTTGATGAACAACCATGGAGCGCAAATGCAGCGGGCCAACCCGGAAAACTCCAGGCTCCCCGGCGGGCTCCCCGGTCAATTCAAAATCAAACCCCGAGAGGCGCCGATCCGCCAATACCAGCATTGTCCCGGCGTCGCCGGCCAGGGCGATCCGGGTTTCTGAATTCACTAGCGTGGGCTTGGTCCCGGGTGCAAGTTTTCCGCGAACATTGGCCGCGAAAAAAGCGAATCCCCGCTGCGTCAGCGTCAGGGCGCCAACACCCAGCCAAGCGCAAATTCGTCGCCGTAACATTGCTCTGTCATCTATGTTACCAACCCCGGTTGAGGTTTGCGTGGTTTGCACTCTTGACGAGTACTTGTACTGTTACAACTCCGCACACCACGCCTGAGACACCAGCCCCGATGGTTCATGTCCAGTGCAGCTTTATTCCCTACACTGATTCGAGCTGATTGATCGGGTGGCAATAAATAGGGATGGTGGCAATGATTAATTGGTTTCTCTCTCTTACTGAATGGCTATCGAATTCGCGCTGGACTCTGCTGCTGGTGGGTCTTTGCTTCTTCCTTTTCGGTGTTTCCCGCCGCAAATCCTCTCGTCCGCTTTAGCTCCGCTCAAGGTTCCCCGCGCGCTCCGAGTCGGGTCATTCTGACGATAGGGTCGCCGGAAGGGCCATCTAGCTTATCTAGCGTTTCAATAAACATTTACATTATAAATTGTTCGTCAGCGTGGGGAAGTGGATCGGCCGCGCTCTGAGCATCGGCGCTGGGAGGAAAGCGAGGAACCAACTTCTGGTTGAATAGTTGAGGCGCCAAACGAAGGGCGTCTACCGCTAATCTGCTTTCCCCCCCCGCGACCCAACTGCCGACCGCGCCACCACCCAAAGTATCTTCACGCCCGCCCGAACGCTTGCCCGCAGATTCCCCGAGACCTTGTTTTCCCCCGCCGCCCGCACCCCATACCGCACCGGAATCTCCATCACCCGCAACCCATGCCGTAGCGCCTTAATCTGCATCTCCACGGTCCAGCCATAATTGCGATCCTGCATCCGAAGCCGCCGCAGCGCATCGGCGCGAATCGCACGGAACGGCCCAAGGTCCGTATAGATATGGCCGTAAATCAGCCGGATCAGCACCGTCGCCAGCCAATTGCCGAATCGCTGATGCGGCAGCAGCGCGCCATCCGCCGCTTGGCCCAACACGCGGGAACCTAACACCATGTCGGCGCGTCCGTCAAACAAGGGAGCGAGCAATTCGACCGCCTGCGCCGGATCCTCGCTCGCATCGGCCTGCATGAACACGACTGCTTCGATTTCGGGCGGCAAGATCGCGATAGCGGCCAGACACGCCGCGCCATATCCTCGCTCGCTCTGCGAAACGACGGTCGCACCCGCGCGCCGCGCCACATCCGCCGTGCCATCTGTGCTCCCGTTGTCGGAAACAATCACCAGCGAAAACAGGCCTGCCGGAATGGCCGCCAGCGTGCGCGCAATTACAGGCGCTTCGTTGAGCGCTGGTATGATTAAGGCGGAGTTGGTGGAGCAGCCCGATGTCTGAAGCAAATTCCGAAATCCCCGGCGCCGACAGCACCCGCACCGCTATTACCGCTGCGGTGGGCTGGTTGCGAGACCTCATGCTCGCGCTCATTATCCTGGTGCTGGTCATCCAGTTCGTCTACCGCCCCGTCAAGGTGGAAGGCACCAGCATGATGCCGTCGCTTGAAGACCAGGATCGCATCTTCATCAACAAGTTTAACTACCAGTTTGGAATGGGGGAAGTGCGACCGGGGGATACGGTCGTGTTTTCCTACCCGGGCGACCCGAGCAAGAGCTACATCAAGCGCGTGATCGGACTGCCCGGTGACCACGTGACCATTGAAGAAGGCATCGTCATCGTTAACGGGACTAGACTCGCCGAGTCCTACGTGCCGGACGCCTATCGCGACTCGTTGAGCGTAAACGAAATGGTAGTCCCCGCGGACTGCTATTACGTCCTCGGAGACCACCGTTCTTCTTCGAATGACAGCCGGTCGTGGGGACCGGTTCACCGCCGTCACATTTTCGGGAAAGCGGTGTTCGTCTACTGGCCGCTCGACAAACTGGGGCTGATCCGATAGAGTCGGCCAAAAAGCCTATCCAGCTAGTTGGAGCGGCGCAGCAATCCCGTCATCACCAAATCGCAGAGAGCGTCTACGTAGTCCGGCGAAACCGTTCCGTGTTCCACCATGAGCCGGAAATAAAGCGGGCCGTACAAAGCGTCGACAGCGACTTCGGAAAAAACTTCTCCCCTTAGTTCACCTCGGCGCACTCCGCGCTGTAAGATTTGCACGGCTTCGTTCCGTCGAACGCTCAAAAAGTTATTGCGGAATGCTTCCAGCATCTCGGGCTCTTCCTGCGCGACCCCGATGATCATCGCCAGCCGTTTGCCCTTCGGACCGTTGAAGAGCTGCGCTACAAGCTGCAATTGGCGGCGAAAATCCTCACGGACCGAGCCGGAATCGGAGAAAGGAAGCTGCGGATCGGTTTCTTCCATCAACGCCTCACCCACGAGGCGCGCTTTGTTCGACCACCAACGATAAATTGTGGCTTTACCGGCCTGGGCAAGGGCGGCAACGCCTTCCACGGTGAGTTTGGCATAGCCCACCTCATCGAGTAAATGCAACGTAGCGCTCAGGATAGACCTCCGAACACTGTCGGATCGGGGCCGTCCCGGGGATTTATGAGGTGCGGCGTGCAGAATACTGGCGATGGCTGTTGACACTTTGTTTTTTTCCTAACGGTCAATCTTGGAATGGTTAAGTGCGAGGGGGAACTATCGATCCCCACAGTACCACTACTGCAATTCATGTACCACTCTATACAGAGGTACTAATTATATACCGTATCGTATATTAATTAAGGCCTTCCTTCCTTCTGGACGCCGCACGGGCATCCGTTTCATAATGATGCATGATGACTCAAACCCGCTTTGCCGCTCTTACTCTCGCTGCTTCGATCATTTGCGTTCTCAGCGCCGCATCGCCGGGACCGGGAAAGAAGATGGTAAAGCCACGTTTTGACGGCGCGGGCCGCATGATCCGGCCGGAGGGCTACCGCCGCTGGGTTTTTCTTGGGGCTAACTACGGGATGGGTTATGCGCCCGGTGACACGTTGACGGCCCAAAGTCAGAAGAACGCAACGTTCCATAATGTGTACGCGCAGCCGGAGGCCTTCGACTACTTTACGAAGACGGGCCAATACCCCGACGGCGCGATGCTCGTGATGGAAGTGGTGAACCCCGGCACTCACGCTTCGATCAACAAGCAAGGCGTTTTTCAGGCCGAACTCAAGGGCATCGAAGTCGGCGTGAAAGACAGCAACCGCTTTGGCGCCGAGAAATGGGCGTACTTCAACTTCATTGGCAGCGCCCCCGATAAGCCGCTGAACGAGGCGAAGGCGTTCCCGAAAGACGCCTGCTGGAATTGCCACAATTTGCATGGCGCCGCCGACAACACGTTCTCGCAGTTTTACCCCGCTGCGCGAGAGGCGCGTCCCGAAGTCGCCAAAGCGCTAGAGACCGTTAAGTCCGCACATTGATCTACACGACCAATTCAGAAGAGGAAACCGTAGCGCTCGGCCGCGAATTGGCGATGCGCGTCCTGCCGGCAACGGGCTTGGTGTTGTTGATCGGCAATCTCGGAGCGGGGAAGACCACGCTCACCAAAGGGATCGCCGAAGGACGCGGCGCGGCGTTGCGCGACGAAGTTTCGAGCCCCACCTTCACCCTGATTCACGAGTACGGCGACCCGGCCCGCGTCTTCCACATCGATCTCTATCGGCTCGACGAAGCGCGCCAAGTGGCGGCGTTGGGCCTCGACGAAATGCTGGATCGTCCCGGTGCCCTGGTGGTGATCGAATGGGGCGAGCGCTTCGCGGAACTCTGGCCCGCAGAACGCACCGAGATCCGCATCGAACGGGAACCGGGCGGCGACCGGAGGATTATTGAGGTAAAAGTGAATCACCGGGTAGCGTAGCGGAGCATACGACGAGGCGTCGAAACCCGCTGGTCGCCGGATCTGATACCGTGGGTCGTGCCTGAATCTACCCGCGCGTTTTGTACCCAAGCACGCAGTTATTGCTCGTTCATTGAAGACAGTCCGGCTACTAACTCGCGGGCCTTCGCCCAAGTGTGCCTGACTCATCTGCTTGGCCTCTATCAACTGGCATTGCAACTGCCTGACGTCGAGCCGGAGAGCTCCCACCTGCCGGAAGAAATCAATTACGAAAAATGGAACGTAGTGCGGAAAAAGATTGCGGGGAGGCTGACACGGGACTACTATTGGGTTGTCTTTGAACCTTTCGAACACGAACAACCCGAGCCGGTTTGTGGATCGCTCTCCGACGATCTGGCAGACATCTGGCGAGATCTCAAACCCGGTGTGGCCGTGATAGACTGTCCAACGCCAACCTCGGTCAGCGCCTTTGCCTGGCACTGGCGATTTTCATTTGAATCACATTGGGGCCGTCACGCCGCCAGTGCGATCACCGCGTTGCACGCTCATTGTTTTGGGCAACCTGCGGATGAAAGCGGTTCTGAACTTGCGGCGCTGGCCGAGTAAGCGGCGTTTTCAGATTCTGGTCTGCGGACGTTGGCCACTTAATCCGGCCATTCAGATCGGGGAATTCCGCTTCCCTCGATGATCGACTTCATTGTTCCCAGTGGAAGCACGCGGCCACGATGGTACGCCACGATCACCTGTCGTCCGGTAGAAGCGCTACGCCATTTCTGGTGACTACCGGCCTGGCCAACCAGAACAAAATGATTTTGCTTGAGAATCCTCACGACCTGATCGGCAGTCAGCCGTGGCGTGCCGCGCTCACCCAATCGTGACCTCGAACATTGTGGCGCTGTCCGGCAATCGTATCTCTGCCGGTGCAAGGTAGAGCCGGATTGCCTCTTCGATGTTCGTTCGCGCTTCGTCTTCGGTATCGCCTGCCGACGCGCAGCCAGGCAATTCAGGGCATACTGCCGAGTAGCTGTTCGTGTCCGGATCGAACTCCAATACGATGCGAAACTTCATGTTCTCATTGTACGTCCGCCACCATCACCCGACCGGCGTTAATTAAGCCTCCGAAGTAACCCAACGCCGCATCTCCGCCCGGCTCGCCAAGCCCGCCTGCTGGAACGCCGCTCGGCCGCCGCGGAACACAATAAAGTTCGGAATCGACCGGATCTGATATCGCGCCGCCAATTCCTGATGCGCCTCAGTATCGACCTTCAACACCAGCGCCCGTCCGGCCAAATCACGCGCTACCCCCGCGACCTCCGGAGCCGCCGTTCGGCACGGGCCGCACCACGCCGCCCAAAAATCCACGAGCACCGGGACCTCGGTCGCCGAGATGATTTCGTCGAACGCCGTCGCATCCACCTCAACCGGCTCAGCTACCGGATCCAGAGCAGCCTTGCAAGAGCCGCACCTCCCGGTGTCGGCCAAATGCCGCGCCGGGATTCGATTCTTGGTCCCACAGGACCCGCAAACGGCGATCCTTGAAAAAGCCATGGAAGCCACCCCCGGCGATCAAATCAGCCAAGCCACCACGCGATTCGTGATGAACGCGCAGATGTACGCCAACACCGTCATATACGTGAACTGAATCGCCGGCCAGCGCCATCCGCCTGTCTCGCGCCGCACCACCGCCACCGTCGACAAACACTGCATCGCAAACGCAAAGAACACCAGTAGCGCCGCAGCGCCCGGCAGCGTCAGATCCTGTTTCAATGCCGCCTGCAAACTCGTCGACGTCTCATCGGCATTTTCGATTCCATAGATCGTGCCCAATGTGCCGATAATCACTTCGCGCGCAGCCAAGCTCGTAATCAACCCAATTCCAATTTTCCAGTTGAAGCCCAGCGGCTGAATCAACGGCTCCACCGCGCGCCCCATGGTCCCTGCCAGCGAATCGGCGATCGCCGGAGCCTTGCCATCATGCGTCGGCACATGCGCCAGCACCCACAGCACAACGGAGATCAACAGAATCGTCGTCCCTGCGCGAGTCAGAAAAGCCTTCGCCCGATCCCATAGCCGAAAGCCAATCGTGCGCCAAGTGGGCCAGCGGTACGGCGGCAACTCCATCACGAATGGCGTGCGCGCGCTTTTGAGCACCGACGACTTCAACAGTTTCGCCGTTGCGAACGCCGCCAGAAACCCGATCAGATAGAGCCCGATCAGCGCCAGCGCCCGCGTGCCCAGAAACCAACCCAGCACGTTGCGGTCCGGGATAAACGCCGCGATAATCAGCGCATAAACCGGCAGGCGCGCCGAGCACGTCATGAACGGCGCAATCAGAATCGTCGCTATGCGATCGCGCTTGCTCTCAATCGTGCGAGTCGCCATAATCGCGGGCACCGCGCACGCGTAGGCCGACAACAGCGGAATAAAAGATTTGCCCTGCAAGCCCGCGCGCGCCATCGTGCGGTCCGCAATCAACGCCGCGCGCGCCAGATACCCGGAGTCCTCCAACATCCCAACGAAAAGAAACAGAAAGAGGATTTGCGGCAGGAAGACAATGACGCTGCCGACGCCGCCCAGCACGCCCTCCACCAGCAAATCGCGCAGGCCAGACTCCGGCGCCTGCAGCTTGATCCAGCCGCCCAACGACGCAATCGAGTGGTCGATAAGATCCTGCACCGGCGGGGCAGCTGTGAACATCGATTGAAAAACCGCGATCACCACAATCGCAAAAATCAACGGTCCCCACAGCGGATGCAGCATCACCGCGTCCAGCCGCCGGCTCCACAGCGGAGGCGTGGGCGCATGATAGGACCCGTGCGATACGCGCGCAGCCCAGGCGCGGCACTGCGGCACGTCGTTGATGACGGGCAACTCCATCGGCGACGATGATGGCTTGGGGACGCTGATCGCCCCGCTCAAAAATTCGTAGATCGGATCGATGCCGTGCCCGCGTGAAGCGCTAATCAGCGCAACCGGCGCGCCCAATTTCTCGGCGATCTCCGCCGTATCGATCGTCCCCCCGCGCCGCTCCAGTTCGTCGCTCATGTTGAGGACTACCAGCGTCGGCAACCCCAGCCCGAGAATCGGCGCGGCGAAAGCGAGGTTGCGCGCCAGATTGGTAGAGTCGATAATCAGCAGCACCGCCTCGGGTCGCTGCACGCCAAGCATGGAACCGGTCAACACGTCGCGCGTGACTTGCTCATCTTCCGACCGTGGGTCCAAGCTATAGATCCCCGGCAGATCGACCAGATCCACCGCTACCGGAACCTGGTGCTGTCCGCGACGCAGTTGCAACTGGCCCCACCGCTGATCTACCGTTACGCCGGGATAGTTCGCCACTTTCTGGCGCAGTCCGGTCAGGCGATTAAACAGCGTGGACTTGCCCGAATTGGGCGGGCCCACAAGCGCCACGATGCGGCGCTTAGGAGGCGCCATCGTCAGTTGAACCAACGGTTGCGGCATTTTATGGGTTATATCTTACGATTGTGGAAGACGCGCTTCGATGCGGATTTGGCTGGCGGTCTCGCGCCGCAGTGCAACTTCAGAGCCGTCTACTTCAAAGATTCTCGGGTCCCCGCCCGGCGCCGTGCGTCCGGCTTTCACCAAACCACCCGGCAAAAACCCGAGCTCCATCAGTCGCCGCGAGAAATCCTCGGGCAAATCGAACCCTTCGATCACCGCTTGCTCACCCCGTTTGAGGTCAACCAGCCGGGGCGCGTCTTTGCCACTCAGTTGCATCTACCTATGAGTATGCTCCCCCGAAGCGGCATCTGTCAATTCGATGAAACTTAGTAGGCCCGCTGTGTTGGATTTAGTTTGTGCCCGGCGGTTTTTGCGATCTGTTCTTCTCGGGCCGATGAGGCAGCCATCACGATTCCGGCCGGTTTGAATCCAGGCGACCAATACCGGCTGGTGTTCATCACTTCGACGACCCGGAGTGCTACCAGTAGTACAGACATCGCCAGCTACGTAACAGCCTTGGGACCACCTGGACTGTCATCGGCAGCACCGCTGTTGGCTCCGCGTGGCCGATAACTGCACCGATCTCGGGGACACTTCCATTGGTAACCCGATTCAGTTCGACGAATTGGGAGCGTTGACGCCCGCCGCCTTTGTATGGACGGGCACGCAAGAAAATGGTTCGGCGCACTTCTATAGCCTCGGGCTCAGACCGGCATTCCCGGCCACGCAAGATCCGGCGATTTTCGGTTTGACATCGCGGACCCTTAACGGCTGGATCTTTGAGCATGATTTCCAATGGACGATTTGCTACACCTCCATGGAATCTCGGGCCGGGAATCCCGAACGTCAAGGTCCGTTCAGTCGTGTCGTGGCAACTGGGAGCGACTTCCAAGTATTCGTTCCGGCCCTGGATCCCGCTGACGGCGGAATTCCAAGGAAAATACATCGGTTCGCCCGGAACGGCGGGGGTGGATGGAATTCAACTCTGGTAATCGACATCAGCACGGCAATGCCTCGAAACCAACCCGTAGGTCAACTGATCTATTACGCACCACAGATCGATGCGCGAGGATCGTCAAGCGGCCATTGGTCTGTATCCTTTCTCTCCATGCGGCAAGGCGCCAATGGTCTTCTTTACACAAACGCGATGGCCTGTGTATCTCAGAAAAATGAAGAATCCGGGCCCTGCCTCTTCCTCAATAAGGAGAACCAAGATCAGTTTCTAGCAAACACGGCCGTCTCGAAACAGACCGGCTCTCAAGTAGCTGATTACTGGTTTACTTATCTGAATGTCAACCCCACGGCTTCCCCCAGTTTTAGTCTAGAGCAAAAGGCTGTCTACTTCACGTCAGAGCCGGACTTGCCGTTGGGCGATATCTTGCGTTCAGACATCGATCCCGCCACTTGGAGACAGGCACCCAAGTGCCTCAGCGGTGTTCCCTGTCTAGCTGCCGGTGACTATTTAGGCATTGCGTCCAACGGCAGCCTCTCGGCCATTACACCGTTTATCACGAAAAAACCGCCTTGCGACACATACGGCCAGGTAAACGGCCTCTTTATACTGCTGCCAGTTGATCCCCCCGGCGAAATCATAGGGTCGAATTTTCTTCCGAATGTAGCTTCGTTTCCAGGTGGATCGAGGCTGATCGACTATGGCGGAGTTAATCACGCACTCCAGCCGTCCGAACGTGGTCCTCACATCGGCAATCGGCAGGCGAGCTACGTTAACTCGACGAAAAAACCATAGGAGTTTCTTGTCCTGAAGGGATGTATCAATGAATTACCGAATGTGCCTGCCGCTTGTTGCAATCACAGTGCAGTTGCTTGCTCAGCCTCGCCCGATCATCGCTCGAGTGTCCACCAATAGAGGGTCCGGCTTGGTGACACCTGGACAATTGATAACAGTCTATGCTCGGCTTCCTGGAAAACAGATTGACAGGGAGATTGCATACCTGGGACCGAATCTGCCAGCCAGGCTCGAGGGCCTCTATCTCCAGATCCCGTACCTCGGCAATCTGATATGATACCTTTGCCAATTCAATCTCTCAAGCCATTCTCAAACTGCGAATCTCTTGGGGTTTTGGCGACCGATGAATGCCCAAGCGGGGTCGCAATAACTGCGCAGATCCCACAAGAACTTGAATCTCCGAGGCCAGTTGGTGGGCTGGAAGTTCTGTGCGCCCCCATTTCCCTAAGAGATAGTGTCGTCTGTGACGACAGCTGGAGTTTCTACATTTCCGACCGAGAATGTTTTGGCGTGCGCCGCAGACTCGTCGGGCGCACCCGCGTTGAAATGAGTCGGTCGGTTTAGTTAATT
>JAYUSQ010000212.1:0-42960 GCA_043755595.1 Acidobacteriota bacterium
CAGATTGGCAACGCCGTTGACCGTGATCTCAATAGGACGAGTCACGAGTTGCTCGACTTGCTCGGACGCAAGACCCACGGCCTCCGTTTGAATGACCACCTGCGGCGGTGCAAATTCCGGGAACACATCCAGCCTCGCCCGCGCCGCCGTGTTCAGCCCGTAGGCCACAACCAAGCAGGCGAGAGCGATAACCACTCCTCTATACCGGATCGAGAACTCGACGAGCGCTTTGAGCATCACTTCCCGGCTTCCTCAAGAATCTGGATCTGGGATTTTTGTTCTTCGGAAAGCAGCAGTTGCGCTCCCACGGTCACAACCCGATCCCGTTCCGTAACTCCGGCCACCAGCCAACCCCGGTTGCTGCCACTCGCCAGCGTTACTTCTTGGCGCGTGTATTTGTCATCGGCGATTTGCCTGTAGATCCAGGTCTTGCCGCCCGTGCGGACGACGGCGGATTGTGGAATCAGAAAACCCGTGCTCGGCTTTCCATCCGCCTGAAGATAAGCGGTGACAGCGGCCCCAGGCCGTAGCATCCCGCCCAATCCCGCTACGCGGAAGAGATACCCTTCCCCGAGCGTCCGAGGATCGGCGATGGACGCCAAGGCGACACGCTCGCCCCTGACTTGTTGTTGCTCCCGTCCAACCGCCGCGATTCGCGCGCTGGATACCTTCGATCCGGCAACTTCTCCAGCGGGTAAATCCACCCGCGCGAGCATCGTGTCGAATCGTGCGACTCGGAGGATCGCCTGTCCGCTTTCAACGGCCTCGTTTGGGCGGGCGGTCACTTCGACCACCTCGCCAGCGCGCGTGACCAATGGCATGGGCCCTGTCTGACCCGCTTCCGTCTTCGCTGCGGCCTCAAACTCCGCGACATTCTTGCGCGCGGCGCTGAGCCGGGCTTCGTCCGCCTTGACCCTTGCGTCGGCTTCCTGCACGGCCCGATCGGACATATTCTTGTCATCCGCGTTCAGAGCCTTGGTGCGCTCGTAGGTTGCCCTCGATGCCGTCAACGCAGCTTCCAGCGCCGCCATATCTCCCTTGGCGTTCGTCAATCGGGCCGCGAGGTCCACGCGTTCGAACGGGACAAGGCGTGGCTCGATGACTCCGAGGGATTGTCCGTCCGCGAGCACCTCTCCGAGTCCTGGCCATTCTCGGGGGCCACGTCGCAATACGCCGGCAACAGGGGCGCGTACTACAAACGACCCGCTCGGGTCCTCCAACAAGCGCCCATACGCCGCGATCTCCGGATAGACCGTCTGCTTCGTTACGCCTTCCGTTTTTAGACCGATGCGTGCCTGTGTCTCGCGGTCGATCGTGACAATGAGATCGCCGCTTTGGTTGCGTGAAATGCGCGGCGGGACCTTGATGGGTTGCTCACGCTCGCGTTCGCGGGCGATTTCCGCTCTTCCTTCGATGAAGGCGAAGATCAAGAGCCCGATCAGGCCCGCCGTGAGCACAACGGCCAGCAGCAACTTCAGAGAGCGATTCATTTGCGTGCCACCTTTTCCGCGTCGCGCGGACCAACCGTGGGTACCGGCGGCAAGGCAACGCCGGCTTCCAACGGGAATTGAACTGCGTCTTCCAAAGCTCCCAGAGCGCTCTGCGCGGCACGCAGTGCGCTCAGACGTGCCCGCGCGGCCGCTGCACCATCGACTCTTACGCTGACCAGCGCCAGCCGATCCGCTTCACCGGCTTGGAGTTGACGTTGAATCCGCTGTTCGCGATCTTCAAGTAAATCCTTAAGCACCGAGTCGGCCTCGCGGAATTCCGACCGCGCCGCCCGGTATCGAATTAAAGCCCGCTCCATCTGATCGATGGCGGCAGCCTGTTGAGCCAGGAAGCGTGCCGCGATGTCCGCCCGCCGCGCTTCGGCCTCCGCGATAGTACCCTTGCTCCGGTCCCTCAGCGGAAGTACAAACGTCGGCCCCATGAAATAGCTGTTGTTGCCATCGCCAAATGAATAGCCGGGTGCGATTCGGATATCTGGATACTGCCGCGCGGCTTCCAATTGAAGGGCGCTTTCGCTAGCGGCATACTCTGCGAGGAGACGCTGGATATCCAGGCGATTCAGCAACCCGGCGCGCTGCACATTGCGAATCGGAACACGCTCTTCGGCGGGTGGCTGATCCAGCGATGACCAAGCGACGCCGACTCCTTCGAGTGCGCCAAGTGCCAGACCCACCGAAGCTTCCAGCGCGGCACGCGTCTCTTTTTCGGCACCTATCGCGCGCTGCATGGACACCTGGAGCAACGTGAGCGCGGTGCGACTGGGATCGACTTCCGGCCTAGACCCCTCACCAACGGCAAGGCGCTTTTCGTAGATCCCAACGGCCTCCCCGCGAATCGCTATCTCTTGGCGCAATAATTCAAGTTCGCGTGATGCCAACAGATGCTCTAACAAAGCGCTCCGCACGCGAGAGCGAACCTGCCATGCGGTTTCTCCAAGCGAGATTCGGGCCGCCTCAGTGAGATGGTTCGCCCGCGCGGTGCGGTAGCCGCGTTTGCCCGCAGTTTCGATGGGCCAGTCCAATCCAAACCTGAGTACAAAGGGCGATGGACCAGCATCGGTGTAACCCGCCGATCCACTCACGGTTGGATTGGGCTTGGTTGAAGCGGTGATGACTGCGGCCTCCGCAGTAGCAATCCGCGCCCGCGCCGTGTCAAGGTCCGGGTGAAAATAGAACGCCACGTTGGTCAGCGTGTCGAGATTTAGCTCCGCTAGCGGCCAGGCGGTTGGCTTCCCAATGGGCTGCGCGTCCATGAAGTCTCGCAGCCCTGCATCCATTAGGCTACGCGAACGATACTGCTGCTCGAGCATGGGCGGCAACAGGGGCTGTGGTTTGTAGTGATAGCAGGCCGTGATCGGCAGCAGGGCCGCAATCAGCGCAACCTGAGCGTGTGGTTTCTCTATGAAATGTTTCAAAGCCAAGTCCTCTTGATGACATGGCCGGCAAGCGATATCGCAGCCAGCTAATCAATTTCAACGTTCAACGATGAGCGATGCGTTCGCGCGCAACAATGCGCAAAAGCAGACGCACCGATTCACCGGTGTGCGTAACAAGACAGGACTGTGGTCTAAACTCGAATGGGGGCGCGAATGCGAGGGCAAACAGTCTGAACTACAACCGCCGCGGAATGCAGGAGTTTGCTTGATTGCGAGGGCAACACAAACACTGTCCGAAGGTGATTGACGAGATGTCGAACAGCACTACGAATCAGAAGCACCAAGGCAAGCGCTATGCCGAGGATGGTGCATACAGAAACGAACTCCGGGTCCGAGCCGACGGATTCCCAGTGATCCACGAATTCAATGAGCGGCAGCAGCGCCAATAGGATGGCACCCAGCATGGTCAACGCTCGTTTGAGATCACGCGGCATTCGATTCGTCTGATCCTAGCACAGCTATTCGAAAAAAGTGATCGCCCGTCCTCCTCATCCGACGGCGGACCACAGGATCAGCGCGAGGACTCCGGTTCCCTTGCGGAGCGGGGAGCTTGTCTCATCACGCGCGGCTCATTTGAAAGGTCCGGTACCTTCCCCAGATTGAATACCAGGCTCGAATTTGGGGCAGCCTTGGTGCTCAAATGTCAGCAGGCCCGCTCGCGGAGAATTCTTGTTCGTGCAAACGCCCCAATCCGCGCCCAGAACGCCATCGAGCATCGCAAAGTGCCGCCAACCGCCGCTACAATCGGCATCGTCGCGATAGCGCTTGCCGTAGGGTTCAAAATCGGAATCCATCTCAACGGCGAGTTCAAGAAGCCGCTCGTGCGCCCCGTGGTGCTCGGGTGAAACATTGGCGATGTCGCTGGCAAATCCAGTTTGATCGTCCCAGTCCACCGTTGGCACATCACTCCTCTTCGCAAGTCTCATTTTCGCCGACCCGTCATGCAGCCCGATCTATTTCCGCTCTTTTGATCCACTTGGCGATTTCTGTTGCCGTGGCACCGATGGCCAGTAGCGACCGCATCATGAAGTCAAGCGATACGGAGCGGTCGCCTGCTTCCATCTTGGCAACGCGCGACTGGCTCGACCCCAACCGTTCGGCCAAGACTGCCTGCGTGAGTCCTCGGCGTTCCCGAAGTTCGCGCACTCCGTTGGCGAGTGCGAGCTTTAGTTCAAGAAAGCGAGCCTCGTCCTTGCACAATTGCAGAAACTCAGTGGTATCACCAACAACCCAACCAGCCCGTTCCAAACGTTTACTTTTGACACTGTTCATATTCACTCCTTGTCCGCCACCGCACGTATGTATTCCGCCAAACGCTTCCGGCAGATTTCCAATATCTGAACAGGCGTCGTCTGAGTCTTCTTGCCGAATACATTGGGGATGACGATTGCATCTGCGGCGACGAAGTAGACGATTCGCCATGTCTGACCACGATCATTAATTCGCAACTCATGGCACTGGCCGCCGATTGATGACATCGGCCGCGACTGAGGTAGGCTCAGCCCGTGCCCTTGCTGAAGGCGCCTCAACAACAGGCCAGCCTCCAGCCGAGCGGGTTCGCTGAACGGGGGAGTTTTCACTTCGCCCTTGAGCCAAACGAGCGGCTTGTCTCCACGGTTTGCCACTCTTCTACTATGTCCAATGTGACATAATTCGTCGGCCAAGCGCGACCTGGGATTCCCGCCAGGGCGGCGGTCGATGTCAGCTGGTTCACTTGGTTTTCAGCAAAACGCTGAAAACCGTCTTCTACTGAAAATGCCGGACGGTGCCGTACCTACCGCAATACACATCAAGCCTTCAGTGCCGTGAGGCTGGCGCGTCAGGAAAGACTGTCAGCGACGGGTACGCGGAAATAGAGCGGTTGGTCCAAGCCAGCGGCACGGGCGACGGCCACCATCGAGCGCTGCCCATTGTCCAGCATAAGAGCCGGATTCGTTTGCGAGCCAAACCATCTCTTCCCGCCGTTCGTTCATTGGCTCCGCTGGCTCCGAACTGACATGCACGGTCAGTCGAACGTGCTAGCCAGGCTAGCCGCCTGCTGCGAGACAAACTTCCCCGAGCGCCGGCCCGTGGTGAACGTCCATGTAGCGGATGGCCAACTCTTCGGCAAATTCGGCGTCCGCGCCAAGATGTTCTGCGTACCCTGATTCGCCGGCGCGTAACGCGTTAGCCCTGGATTCGCCCGGCCTTCTGCAATCGGAGTTTCGAGCATCGCGGCGAACACAAGCGTTCGACAAGCAGAGGGCGATCAGCGCCGCCTGAATTGCCACACTTCGAGACATGGCTCTTTTTTATCGCACAATCAAAACCGGCGCGGCCACATCGTGGCGCACGGCGTTAATGGTGGCGCCGAAAATCAAATCCTTATACCACTTGTGCCCGTGCGCCGCCATCACGACTAAGTCCGGCTGAATCGCCTTGGCCACCTGAATGATCGCCTCGCTGGGATTCGGCGAGTGACGCACAATCAACTCAACCTCGAACCCCTTCGCTCGCAGCCCGGCCGCGATGTCCTCGAAATAACGCTCGCCCGTTTGCACTTCGGCCGTCGAAGCCTCGGCTCCGAAGACCACACTCGTCACGCCCTCTTCCACATGCACCAGGAATAACTTCGCCCCGTGCGCCTTGGCCAACGAAGCGCTATGAGAAACCGCCTGCTTGTCGCGATCGCTATGGTCAAGCGTAACCAGAATACGCCGATAGGAGGGGCCTGCCATTGGCTCAGCTACTTCAAACGCTTCGATCGCCACCGCCGGAGCGCCCGTTGCCCGCTTCCAGGCCGGTACCCAAGGTTGGAGTGTCACGTAGACCAACAACCCCGCGACACCCAAGCCTAACGGCCCCAATAGCAGCCAAAGCCAAGGACCCGCAGCATCCAGCCATTCACCAAAGATACGAATGACCAGCCAAACATTCAAGCTCACGATGATCGCCGCGGCCGTCCACGCTAACACGCGCACCCACACCGCATTGACAAACTCGCCCATCTTGTCGCGGTTCGACGTGAATTGGATCAGCGGAATTACGGCAAATGGCAACTGCATGCTGAGCATCACCTGACTCAAGATCAGCAACTTGTAGGTGCCCTGCTCCCCACTCAACCAAACGGTCAGCGCGGCAGGCACGATGGCTACCATACGCGTCACCAGCCGGCGCAACCACGGGCGCATTCTGAAGTTGAGGAAGCCTTCCATGACGATCTGCCCCGCCATCGTACCGGTCAGCGTGGAACTTTGACCGCTGGCCAGAAGCGCCACCGCAAACAACACGCTAGCCCCGGCGGTTCCCAGCAGGGGCGAAAGCAGCTCATGGGCTTTCTGAATTTCGTTCACCACGATGCCGCGTGAATAAAAAGTCGAGGCCGACAACACCAGAATCGCGGCGTTCACTAGCAGCGCGCCGTTCAAAGCGATCACTGAGTCGTATAAATTGAATCGGCACGCCACGCGCTTTTCGTCCGAGGATTTGCCGATCCTCCGCGTCTGCACCAGCGCACCATGCAAATACAGATTGTGCGGCATGACGGTGGCGCCGAGAATTCCAATCGCGACATACAAGCTCTCGCCGCTAATGCGCGGGATCAGCCCCTTCGCCATTGCGCCGAAATCCGGGCGCGCCCAAATCATCTCAATCAAAAAACAGATGCCGACCGTCCCGACCAGGCCCAGCACCATCGCCTCAATCAATCGAATCCCAAAGCGGCTGAACCACAGAATCAACAAAGTATCGGCCGCCGTGATCAGCACGCCAACCAACAAAGGAATGCCGAACAGCAGGTTCAAAGCGATCGCCGCACCTAGCACTTCCGCCAGATCGCAAGCGGCGATGGCGATCTCGCACAACCCCCACAACGCATAACTCACCGGCTTGGGATACGCTTCGCGGCAAGCCTGGGCCAGATCGCGTCCCGCTACGATGCCGAGACGCGCCGACAAGGTCTGCAACAAGACCGCCATCGCGTTCGACAACACCAGCACCCACAGCAACTGATAACCAAAGCGCGCTCCGCCTTCCAGATCCGTCGCCCAGTTGCCCGGGTCCATGTACCCGACACTCACCAGATACGCCGGTCCGCCAAATGCCAGCAACCGCCGCCAGAACGAATGGCTAGCTGTCGAGACTGTCGCATGCACTTCGGGCAGCGACGGCAAAGGAGTGGGAACGATGCTCATTAAACACTCATAGTTTAACTATAGTTAACTTCAACTGTCAATCGACCCGAAAGTCCTTCCCTATTCCGGCCGATCAAGTAGTACCATGAATACGGTGCGTCCATGACAAAATCGGCATGTTATGTTTTATTAGCTGTCCTCCCCCAAGCTGCGGCAGCCGCCTTCGGTGAGCTACCTCTTCGCTTTGAAGCCAATCGGGGCCAAGCGAAACGGCCAGTTCAGTTCCTGGCGCGTGGCCATGGATACTCGATGGCGATTACTTCCGGCACGGCCCGTTTTCTCACCGGCGGGCAGGAGGTGACACTCCGTCTCGAAGGCGCCGATCCCCTGGCCCAAGGCGTGGGCGAAGCGCGATTGGTGACGCTCTCCAATTATTTGCATGGCTCCGATCGCTCGCAATGGCAGACCGCAGTGCCCAACTTTGAGCGCGTCCGAATTACGGGCGTGTACCGTGGCATCGACATCGTCTACTACGGCAACCAGGGTCAACTCGAATACGACTTTATCGTGCAGCCCGGTTCACGGCCGGATCGCATCGCGTTCTCGTACGAAGGCGGCGGCCGCGTGCATGTCGATCGAACGGGAGATCTCGTCGTCCTCACCAAGCATGGCGAAGTGAGACAAAAACGTCCCTACCTCTACCAGGAACGCAACGGCCGCCGGCGGCAAATTGTGGGCTCCTATCGCTCGCTCGGTCACAATCGGATCGGCTTTGAAGTGGGCGCCTACGATGCATCGCTCCCGCTTACTATCGATCCGGTACTTCAGTTCTCCACCCTGTTTGGCGGTCAAATTCGCGAGAGCGCCCAGGCGATCGCGGTTGACGCAGATGGCAACATCTTTGTCGCGGGCCTGTCCGCGTCGTCTGATTTTCCCCGCACGCCCGGCGCCTATCAAAACCGTCTCGTCGGCGGTAACGATGTCTTTGTCGCCAAACTCAACTCGACGGGCACCACGGTTCTCTACGCTACGCAGATAGGCGGAGCAGACGAAGAATCCAACGTCGCGTTGGCCATTGATCGCTTCGGCAGCGCCTTCGTCGCAGGCTCCACGCGCTCCATCAACTTCCCCACGACACCGGGCGTCGTGCGCGAACGCGGCTCCGGCACTTCGACCGATGCCGACGGTTTTGTTTTCAAACTCGGCTCTACCGGTTCCAACCTGATTTACTCGACGCGTATCGGTGGCCGGTCGGTTGACACGGTCACCGCGATCGCCATCGATGGCAACGGCAATGCCGTTCTGACCGGCCAGACAACGTCGGGTGATTTTCCCATCACTGGTGAGGAAATGATCCAGATCGAACGTAAAGGCGCCGACGACGCCTTCGTCACTAAACTCAACGACACCGGGTCCGGCTACCTGTTCTCCACGCTCTTGGGCGGCGATTCGGACAATTTAAATATCGTCGCCACCGAAGGCGGGCGCGCGATTGCGATCGATCGCGTCGGCGCGGTCTACGTCGCTGGCTACACCACGCTCCGCGATTTTCCCCACACCGCCAACGCGATTCAAGATACGCTCGTGGGTCAATCCGACGTCTTCTTCACCAAGATCCAATCGGACGGCAAGAAGATCCTCTATTCAACTTTCCTCGGCGGCGAAGGGATCGACACGGTCAATGCCATGTACATTGAGCCGGCGGGCGCCAATATTTATCTGGTTGGCGGAACCACCAGCGCCCGTTATCCGACCACGCCCAACGCCTATCAGAACTTCCTCAACGGCGGCCAGCCGATCGCCCGCGATGGCTTCATCAGTAAGATCAACGCCAACGGGCAATTGGTCTACTCGACGTTCTTCGGCGGCAATGGCGACGACCAGTTGAATGGCGTGGTCGGCGACGAAGCCGGTAACATCTATGTGATCGGCACGGTTAGTTCGACTAACATGCCGACCACCGTCGACGCGCTGCAAGCCAACGCCGCCGGCGGACAAGGCGGTGAGCCCTATGACGCCTTCATCGCCCACGTCAGCGGCTTTTCTAACAGGGTGCTCTGGGGCACCTATTTGGGCGGGCCGCGCAATGAAGAAGGCAATGCCATCGCGCGCGACTCGCGGGGTAATATATACGTCGCTGGCTACACGCAATCGGGCGGCTTTCCACTCACTCCGAATTCGTTACAGAAGCCGGTCGGACCATTCGGCACCAATACGGCGTTCATCGCTCGCATCGGCGAGAAAACTCCCGGAGCCGCGCAACTCGTCAAGGTTTCCGGCGACAAGCAGGAAGCCGATCAGGGGACGACACTCACGATCCCGCTGGTGGTCGAACTGCGCGACGAATTCAACGTGCCCATTATCAATCAGGCGGTCAACTTCTCCGCCAGCAACGCACGCCTGTCAGTCAATGGCGGCGCGACTAACCTTCAAGGACGCGTTAGTGTCACCGTCACTCTCGGCGATCGGCCCGGTCTCGCCACCGTCACCGCGACTGTCGATGGCGTTCCTCCCGTCCGCTTTGATTTGACCTCGCGGCGCGTCGGCCCGGCCTTGCCGGAAATCACGGCCAACAGCGTAGTCAGCGCTGGACTCAGCAACCCGCGTTCCTCCATCCTTTCCACCAACGCCATTGCCATTGCCTTCGGAACTCGCTTTGCCGCCCAAGGCACAAATATCGAAGCCGGCCCTTCCAACTACGTGGATGGCAAGGTTCCCACCAATCTGGGTGGCACGTGCGTAACCGTGGACGGTGTAGCGGCCCGCATCCTCGCCATCACCCCGAATGAAGTCAAATTCATCGTGCCCGAACTGAGCCGTACCGGCCAGGTTCCCATACAGGTTCTCAGCGATTGCGGCCGGGTAGCGGAACTCAAGAGCGACCAGCAAGACGTCGAAATTCGCAGCACCTCACCCGAATTTTTTTATTCTTCTTCGAACCCCGGCGGACGCAACTTTGTCCAAGCCGTCGACACGAACACCGGTGAGCTAGTCGCTTCCGCCCGCCCCGGCCAAAACATCGCCATCTTTGGCACCGGCTTCGGAGCCACCAATCCCCCCTCTGGCACAGGCGAATTGCCTGCTGGCCGCGCGCGCACTGCAGACCAGGTCAATGTAACTTATGACGGCCGCCCGCTGGATGCCGGCAACATACAGTACGCCGGTGTCACGCCCGGCTACGCAGGGATCTATCAGTTGAACATCCAAGTCCCGTTCAACGCGCGTAACGGCGACATCCCGATTCGCATCCGCGTCGGCCTGCAATCGTCGCCCGACGGTTCATTCCTGCGCGTGGTCGGTGGCGAGAATCGCGACCCGCAAGTGGCCGTCTCCCCCATTCGCATGGAGTTCGGCGATGTCGTCATTGGTCAGCCGCGAGACTTGCCCATCACGATCGCCAACACCGGAACTTCGGTTCTGACCATCCGCGCCTTCGACACCGGGCTCCCGGTCTTCACGTTGCGGCCCAGGTTCGGCTTTGAACTTGATCCCGGCGAAACGCGGGTGTTGACCATGACCTTCGCTCCCAATGCCGCCGGTCCGATCAACGCCACCCTTCGCATAGCTACTGACGACCCGGTGGACCCCATCCTCAATGTGCCGCTGAGCGCCAACGCGCTCGTCCAGCCCCCGCCGCCGAATCCGGTTCCGGTGATCGCCAGCCTGTCACCCAGTTCCGTCCAAGCAGGCGGCGCCGCATTTAATCTGGTCGTGAATGGCGCCAACTTTATCAGAGGTTCAGTTGTCGAAGTAAACGGGCGGGCCCGCTCCACCTTCTACAACAACCCCGTGCAATTGATCGCCTTTGTAGAAGCGCTCGACATCACCGACGCTGGCGTCTACCTTGTTACGGTGCGAAATCCGCCGCCCGCTGGTGGACCATCCAATGGCGCTCCTCTCACGGTTGTCGGGTTGCTAAACACCGGACAGCCATTGGGCCTCATCAATCAACTCGATCTGCGTTTCTGCCCGGCGGTCTCTTCCTTCGTCACCGTGCTCGACAGCGGCGGCCTCCCGGTTCGTAACATCGGCCGCGAACGCTTGACCTGCAGGGACGGCAATGACGTGGTCGATTGCACGATCGCTCCCGCCGGGTCCGAAACGCCCGTCGCACTACACTTACTGCTGGGCATGAACGGCATCGACAACGACGCCGAAATCGCCCAGCTCAAGAGCTCCGCGCGCCAGATCATTCAAACGCTCGGCGGTCAGGACCGCATCGCGGTCACGCATCTGGAAGACGTGAACCGGCAGCAACTCGACTTCACAGAAGACACGGGCCGCGCACTCGGCGTCGTGGACTCGCTCCGTCCAGTGCCGCCCGGCAACGCGCTTTATGACTCCGTCGTCAGCACCGCGCAATCCACCCGTCTACAGGTTGGACGGCGGAGAATCGTGGTGCTCATCACTGCTCTCGACAATCTCTCGGGCACCTTGCGAGACTTGAATCAGGCTCTCGGTACGGCTCGTTCCAGCGGCGTCACTTACTATACGGTTGCGATCGGCAAGGGCAAATCGAACGTAGCCCTGTCCGGTTTCCTCCGCACCCTGGCGCGCGACACAGGGGGCCAGTTCTTCTCCGAAGACGTGCCCACAGCGTACAGCGCAGTCATGGGGCGCCTTGCGACGATCATTCAATCGCAGTATCAGATCAAGCACGAGAGTCCGAACTTCAACGGCGTCCCGCGCGATCTGGAGTTTACCTTCGCCATTCCGGAAGGCACGGTCCGAGCGGTTCGCAGCTACGCGCCGTGTCTGCCATAACCCTGGCCGAGTTTCTCAACCGGATGAGGGCGATTTGCGTCGCCCTCCCTGGCTCAAGCGAAATCGTCAGCCGCGGCCATCCCGCTTTCACAACTGGCCAGCGGATCTACGCTGTACTCGAGAGTTACAAAGGCGAACTCTCCTTATGCGTCAAGGTTGGCCTAACCGTCCAGGGCGTCTTTCTTAACGATCCGCGGTTTTACCTGACACCCTACATCGGCAAACAAGGTTGGGTGTCGTTACGGATCCATGCCGCGCCGATCGATTGGAAAGAAATCGCCGGCTTGATTGCCGGAAGCCACGCCGCGTGTCAGGCGCCGGTTAAGGTTTCGCGCACTCGTGCAAAGTCACCGAAGCCATGCCCGAGATGCCATTTGCCGATCGCCATTGTGCGATAGCCAAGCGGTTTCAGCACCTGCGGCAACAAAACCTGGCTCAACTTGCAGCCCTTCTTTCGAATCGGGTCCAAAATTATTCGGCTGCTTGGCCCGTATCGGATAGCGGCCGGTCAGCAGCCCAACGCGCGATGGAGTGCATACCGATGCGGCGGCGTAGTCGCTCGTCAGCCGCGCGCCCTCGGCCGCCAATCGGCCGATGTTCGGCGTGCGGATCTGCGGATGCCCGTAGCAACCAAGGTCGCCGTAACCCATGTCGTCGGTGAATGAAGAGGATGATAAAGTTGGGGGGCCGAGGCGTCTGCGAAAAAGCGGAGGCAGCCAGTGCCCCGGGTGAACGAGCGGCGTGTCAAATGGCCCATGCCGCCGAGTATATCGAAGCGCGGCTTTCGCTTCTGCGATAAACTGACTGCCGGGCTCCATGAAAAACACTGTACTCTTCCTCGCGGCTGCCGGACTGGCGTTGGCCGCCGAATCTTCACGCATCAAACTGCCGCCGCCGTATCACACGCCGCCTGCCGCCAACGCGCCCAAGGTTGTCCCCCAACCCGCCGGCCGTTCGCTACAAGTGCCCGCTGGTTTCAAGGTGGAAGAATTCGCGGAGGGCTTTCAGAAGCCGCGCTACCTGTTGGAACTCCCCGGCGGAACGGTGCTGGTTTCGGACTCGGTGGTCAACGGCGCTGTCCATGCGATCGCGCCAGACAAGTCGAAAAACGCCCTAATATCGGGGCTGGATCGGCCTTTCGGTATGGCCATCTTCAAGAACTACCTCTACGTGACGGAAGGGACCGCCATCAAGCGATACCCGTTCAACGCGAAGACGATGGCGATCGGAGCCGCCGAGAAAATTATCCCGCTCGACACCTATGGCAAGGGTCACTGGACGCGTTCGATCGCGTTCGACAAGAAGGGCAAGATGTACGTCTCGCTCGGGTCGTCTTCTAACATCGACGAGGGCGATCCCAAGGACCGCGCCGTCATCAACGTCTACAATCCCGACGGCTCCGGCCACGAAGTTTTCGCGGGCGGTCTGCGCAATCCAGTCAGCATCCGCTTCAACCCGCAATCCGGCAAGTTGTGGACCACCGTGCAGGAACGCGACGGCCTCGGCGACGATCTGGTGCCTGACTTTTTCACCGAAGTGAAACCCGGAGCCTTCTACGGCTGGCCGTTCGCCTACCTCGGACAGAACGAAGAGCCGCGCCACAAGGGCAAAGCGCCGGAGCTCGTGAAGGCGACGATTGAGCCGGATGTCGTGCTGATGCCCCACGCTTCCGTCATGGATTTCGCCTTCTACTCAGGCAAGAGCTTTCCGGCCAAGTATCGCGGCGGCGCGTTCATCGCCTATCGCGGTTCTTCCAATCGCACCAAGCGCCTCGGCTACAAGTTGGTTTTCGTTCCGTTCAAAAACGGGCGGCCGGCAGGCGATCCCGAAGACTTCCTCACGGGTTTCATGATGGGTGAGGATCTGCGCGAGGTCTGGGGGCGGCCGGTCGGGCTGTTGGAACGGCGCGATGGCAGCCTGCTGATGAGCGAAGACGGCAACAACAAAATCTGGCGGATCTCTTACAGCGCTGGCCGATGAGCCAACTCGTCCGTGGTCTCGGACTCGGCGCCGCAATTTCAATTAACGTCGCCAATGCGATCGGCACCGGCGTCTTCCTGAAAGCCCGTGTGATGACGTGTAACGTCGGAGACCCGGTCAGCGTAATGGCTGTTTGGTTAGCGGCGGGGCTCCTCGTGCTGGCCGGCGCACTCACTTACTCCGAACTCTCGGCGATGATGCCGGAGGCCGGCGGCGAGTATGTGATTCTCAGCCGAGCGTACGGACCGCGGTGGGGCTTCCTCTACGGCTGGACTTACGTGGGTGTCTCGCGTGCCGCTTCGCTCGCCGCGCAGGCTTTCTCCGGCGCCATCTTCCTTAACATCATTCTGCGCGGCTACCTCGACGGCAAACTGGTGGCCGTGGCGATCGCCTCGATCCTTCTAATGGCGGTAATAAATTCACTCGCTGTCGGGGCCACAGGGCGCATCGCCTCGGTGTTAACCATCGTGAAAGTCTGTGTGGTGGCGTCCGTCGGTGTCGCCGCTTTCGCCTTCGCGCAAGGCAACTGGAGTTATTGGATGATGTCCAACCAAGGCGGCGCCTGCGTCGGAGTTGCCGATTCGGCCCGCGGAGGTTTCGGCGGCTTCTCGGCGGCGATGTTAGGCGCGCTATGGGGTTATCAAGGTTGGCAGAATCTGGCGGCGATGGCCGGCGAAGTGCAAAACCCGCAGCGTAACATGTCGCGCGCCTATGTCTACGCCTTGATGATCGTCGGTTCCCTCTACTTATTCGCCAACGCGTCATACTTTTACGCGCTCCCTCCCACCGCCATCGCCAGCGTGCCGCTCAGTTCTTCGGTCGCGACAGAAGTTCTTTCAAAATTTCTCGGACCCGCCGCAGCCAGTGTCATGGCGATGGGCTTGCTCGCGTCTTCGCTCGGCGCGCTGCACGCAGGCATGGCGTCAACCATCCGCGTCCCGTACGCGATGGCGCGCGACGGGCTCTACTTCAAGGCGATCGATCATCTGTCGCCCCGCACCAACGTACCGGTCCGTTCGGCTTTCCTCGTCGCTGGCATGTCCTGCGTGTTGGCGTTGATGGGGAACTACGACAAATTGACGGACTCGGCGGTCTTCGCGCTTTGGAGCTTCTACGGCCTAACGGCGGCCTCGGTCTTCGTCCTACGCCGACGCCTGCCCGCCGCGCCGAGGCCCTATCGTGTCTGGGGTTATCCCATCGTGCCCGCGCTTTTCCTGGTGGCCACTGCCGCTATCCTCGTCAGCACCGTGCTCACATCTCCAGCCTCGTCCGCCCTCGGCATCCTCTTCACACTCGCCGGATTGCCGTTCTACTGGTACTGGTCGTCGAAGAAAGCGAGCGTCGCCAAATGACTTTCGCCGATCTCGCTTTAGCGAAGCGCCTCGAACGCGCCGAAGGATATGGCTGCCTCAAGTTCGCCGAAGCGCGCCAGCGGATTTCTCGGGCCGCCGGTTCGGAGTGGATCGAATGCGCTGGAGCGTATGTAGTTTTCGATGGCGTCGAGTCGCCGGTTACCCAAACATTCTGCCTCGGATTGTTTGAAACAATTACGCCTGCCGTGCTCGACACGATCGAAGCGTTCTTCCGCGAACGTGGCGCGCCCATTCATCACGAAGTAAGCCCGCTCGCCGGCATCGCTGCGCTCGATCTGCTGTGTACCCGAGGCTACCGGCCAATTGAGATCGCCAGCGTTCTCCATCAGCCCGTCCAGCCGCCGCAGTCGCCCCAAGCCGGCAACGGCATCGTTGTGCGGTTGATCGATCCAGACGAAGCCGCCCTTTGGGCCCAGACTGGCGCGCAAGGCTGGATGGGAGAACATCCCGAGCTCGAAGCTTTCTTCGCCGATTTCGGCCGGATTGCCGCCGCGCGCGAAGGCTTGGCGTGTTTCATCGCCGAGATCGACGGCCAGCCTGCGGCAACCGGAGCCCTATCGATTCACGAGGGAGTCGCGCTCTTCGCCGGCGCATCCACGGTCCCCCAATTCCGGCGTCGCGGCTTGCAGGCGGCTCTCCTCAACGCCCGCATGTCATATGCCTCAGACCGCGGATGCGACTTGGCCATGATGGTGGCCGAAGCCGGCAGTGGATCGCAACGCAACGCCGAACGCCAGGGCTTCCGCATTGCCTACACTCGCGTCAAATGGAAATTGACCTAAAGGTGGCGATCGCTTCGCGGAGCGGCTGATATCCCGCCGGGTCTCCACTATCGAGCATCTCAGGACGGATGGTGTCCCAAGTGTCTCGGACTAGTTTGCCCCACACACGTAACGGCGGCGTTTGTGGAGGAGGGAGCCGATGTTGTTGTGCGGCAAGGCCATTCGCGGGTACTGCGAAAGAGCCTCTTGGAAGAGGGCTTCGGCCCGGCGTGAATCGCCCTGCCGGTCGCACCAATCGGCCAGATTGATGAGCGCGTGCCGGCGAGGCGATTGAGGCGTTCCGCCAGATGCAGCGGTTCACGCCGCTCCCAGTGGAAGAGCAAGCCCATGCCACCTGCCTTGAGGTTTACGCCATCCTCTTGCGCCGCCGTCAGGACCCTGTCGCCGCAGAACGCGTCGCGGCCGCCGCCATGCGCTACCGCGTACGAAACGCCTTCCGTCACTCCGGCTTATGAGTAGGCCGTTCGCGCGCAGCCTCCCGTTCCTTTGCGGGCGCGACCTTATTGAAGCTCGCGCCGAACCCGATAGTCTGCCGATACGGATATGCCTGCCAGATATCGCGGCCTTCCACTCGAGGGTCGGCGGCCGTTCGCAGATAACTCAGCAACTCCACGTTAGCGCCAGACGACGGATGCATCTGATGTGGGTCCGCAGCCAGCGCATAATTTTCCTCGCGCGGCCGCTTGCCGAAACATAGCTCGTACTGCTGCCGATACGCACGGCGGCGCTCGATCATGAAATCCTTGATCGGGCCAGCGTCGACGTCTCCATGCGTGGTCTTGTTGGAAGAGATGAACTCGCCGCCGGTCGGCCAGCGATCGGGCGCGAAGTTGACGATCGATAGAGTATCTCGCGTCCGCATGGCGCGCATCGGATACGTTGCGCCCTCGGGCCGGCAAATCGTGTGGCGCTCCAGCCCAAAGAACACGCGGTCGCGCTTGGGATCCGGTTCAGCCGAGGTCAGCAAGGGCAACAGGCTTCGACCTGCCATACCCGGCGTGGCCGGGAGGCCGGCTGCTTCGAGAAATGTCGGGGCAAAGTCGACATGCGACACCATCTCCGCCGCAAGGCGACCGGGCGAGACCACGCGCCGCCCCCATCGCATCGCCAACGGCATACGCGTGCCGCGATCGTACAGATTCGCCTTTGCGCGCGGGAACGCCATCCCGTTGTCGCTAGACACCACGATCAGCGTGTTCTCAAGTTCGCCGGTCTTTTCAAGGACAGCCAGCGCGCGGCCCAGTTGCTTGTCGAACCAATCGACCTCTACCGCATAGTCAAGCACGTCGCTCCGCACAATCTCATGGTCGGGCCAGTAAGGCGGCAGTTCAACGTCGTCCAGCTTCTTCCCGGCCTTCAATCCCGCCCCTCGCGTAAAAACCCGATGCGGCTCCGTAGAGCCCAACCAGAAGAAGAACGGAGCGCCTGCGGGTCGCGCGGCCAGGAAATCTTCAAAGTTCGCCGCGTAGTCGCGCGGGTCCAACGCCGCAGGCATTTCGGCTGCGTGTTTCCGGCGATTGAACTCGCCGCCGATCGGATGCTCGGTCCGGCCGGCCGCCTGCCATTCTCCCGGTCCCCAGCCCTTGCCCGTGAATCCCGTCCAGTAGCCCGCTTTCTTTAGTGCATCCGAAAACAAAGGCAACTCGCGCGGCACCGTGCCATACAGTACGCCCCCCTCGCCCAACTGCCAGACATGGCGGCCGCTCAACACCGCGCTCCGCGAAGGGGTGCAGGACGGGCAAGCCGTGAACGAATGCGTAAACCACACACCTTCTCGCGCGATCCGATCGAAGTTAGGAGGGCTCACCACGCGACTGCCGTTCATGCTCGTGTGCGCATGCGATTGGTCATCGGCGATCACCAACAAAACATTCGGCCGCGAATCCTTCGCCGTTCGCTGGCCGCTACAAGCGGAGAAAGCGGCAGAGCCCGCAGCGGCGGTCAAGAGCTGACGTCGGGAAGCTGGCATCATAGTCAGTCTGTCATCTTACGCCATCACGGCCCCGCCGATACCCGTTGCACGGCTAGCCGGACCGAGGCCGCACTTTCCGAGCCCCCCACCGCCACACGCAGTTCGGGGTTCGCCGCCGTATCGGCTGGCACCAGCAAGTTAATCTGATAGAGTCCCGCAAAACCTGGAGCCAGCCCCGCGTAGTAAATATGATCGCGCGGCGCCACTCGGCCATTTAACTTCACCTCAAACCGGTCCATCGCCGCCAACGCAGCCGCCCCGCGCGCCACCTCGCCCAAACGCGGCGTCACCCCAACCGTCGCGCCCAACCCGGTGGCGAACAGGATCACGACCTCACCCGGCTGCATCGGTTTCGCCGCGTTCACCAAAGATCCATCCGCGCGCACGGCCACCGCCAGCCCAGGCTCTTGCACAAATAAACCTGGCGCTGCGGCGGCGATGCGTAAGTCCACCACTGGACCGGCGCGCCCGTCGAGGGCTAGATGCAATCGATGTAATCCTGGCTCCAATTCAGCCGACAACAACAAATTCACTTGGCCCGGTGAAACAAAGTAGAGCGGCATCGGCACCGAATCGATGTAGACTCGCACGCCTGTTCCAGACAGAACCGTGGGCAGCAGACCATCGCGTATATCCGCACTCACCAGTCCGCGCGTGACGTAAGCAAGGTCCTTGCCGTACAACGAGACGATCGTGTTCGGAGCGAAGATTCCGGATTCCTGGCTGGCGGCGTGAACAACCGTGGTGGAGGCGTAGGTGGGAGCAAATCGCCTGGCGTCGGCATCGGCCCCCGTGAGGAGACGCGCGATGCTCAGCCCCGCCAGCAGCGCGCGCGCTGCAAGCATGATTGAGGGATGAAAAGGAAAGACCCTGGCCTTAGTGTAGCAAGGCCAGGGTTACTCGGACTTAAAGTACCTCGGGTGCTTAACCGTTTGGGGTGTCGAGCACCGCTTCCTCATGGTCGCGGCTCAGAAACGAGTCGCTGATTCGAGAGAGCTTCTGAGCCGACCCCAAAAAACGGAAGCACCCAAGCACCTCGGTTCAGAGCCGCCATGCGCAAGCATGCGGTCTACACCAACCTAAAAACCACTTCTCAACGCGCCGCTTTAGTTGGGAGCCACAAAGATTGTGGTGCCTTCCGGCGAGAGCACGCCACCCACGCGAATCCTCACTTGGTTCTGCGCATTGCCAGTAACGGCGTTAGGCACGCGGATGTTGATCTGATACACACCGCTCAGGAAGCCCGGAGCCGAACCGGCGTACATCACGTCGGCGGCGGGCAACGCCGTGCCAGCCCATTCGATGGTGACGGTGTCTTTGGTCCTAACCGCGCCGTCCACATTTTCGCCGGCCTGGTAGACCGGTTCCAACGCACCCAGCCCCGTCGCGTACATCGCAATCACATCGCCCGGACGAACGCCGCGCGACCCTGGCACCAACGACGGATCGCCCGAGAGCTGCCCGCTGGTGGCGAAGAAGGACACGATGCAAGGAGTCGGCAGCAACCGGAAAAACGCCGGAGAGTTAGCCGCCAAAGTAATGGCGAACGGATCGCTCCGCCGCTCGTTCGGCGTACCGGGATTGGCGATCGCGACGACGGTCGATGCGCCCAACGCGCCAACAGTCGGAATCTGCGCGTTCACCTGATTGGCTTGGGCGTAGGTCAACGGGGCGCGCCGCCCAGCCACTTCCACCGCCATGCAGCTCAATTCGGTCGGAAACCTGCCGCCCACGAGATCGGACGCCGAAACGTTCCGCGTCGTGCCCGCCGATTGCAGCCCCGTGCCGCCGATCGCGATCAGTGTGTTCAGCGACAACGGTCCGTCGATAAACGAAGCGGCGTTACGAACCGCCGAAATTACCGGCTTCGCCAAGTTGCAGTTCTCCACGCTGACAGTGCGGCTGCTGGTGTAGATAACGTCGCCGGCGTTTGAACTTGAGTTATTAGCCGCATTGCCAGCGGCATAAAAGATCAGGTCGCCCGACGCGGTGGCCGGAGGCGTCCATTCGATTTCCCACTCGGCGCGATTGCGTTGACCTACGAAGGCCGTGGCAAGCATGTGAGATGCAAATTCGCTTTCGCCCGCAGCGCAAGGCTGCGGTCCATTGGCGGGCAGTCCGCTGCAAATCACTCGAACCGACCCCGCGACCGCGGTGAACGTGCCAGCCGGTAGCAACGGATTGCTACCCAACCGAGCCGTCAATTGATAGCCCCATTTAGTGGCGTCGGGGTGCTCAAGAATGACCTTGATCACCTGCTTTACACCGGGCTTGTAGTCCCGCGCTTCGATGGTGAGCCGCCCGCGCGTATCGGAGTTCAAATCCGTGCCCCTATGACAGGCCGTGCAGGTGGCCGCCGCAGCTTCTCCCGGCACTCCCGTCCGTTGAGCGGGTGGACCGTTCGTGAAGGCGCTCAGAGAACTACTGGCGGCCAGAAACAGGGTCAAGAATAATGGAATTCGAATCTTCACAGGCGACTCTCCTTAGTTGACCGGCATACTTATTTAGTTGCCGATTGTTGTAAATAGATTCTGTCCGGCTGCGACACCATCGACGGTTGCTTCAATAGCAATATCGCCAACCGCGACGTTAGGAACAGTTACGTTGAACTGGCACAACCCGATGCCGCCCACGAATGCCTGGGCGGTCGCTGCGGTTTCACCAAACCGCACGGCAATGGCCGAAGCGACGGGCCTGGGCGCCGCCGCGATTTCACCGGCGGGCGAAGCGGGCGTGGTCGCCCCGCATCCCACCGCGAAAATCACAATCGTGTCGCCGGGCTTGGCCGGACGGAACGATACGCCAGCGATCAGATTCGTGCGGCCCACAAAAGTCACAAAGTCCGGGAATAGCGCCGCGACATATTGCCGGCCGCCGACCAGGAAACTAGGCGTTGTTAGCAGCGCAGGTGAAACCCTGGCGGCCGTTACTGTCCGGCTGCTCGATCCCCCGGCATTCGTTACTTCCACTGTGATTCCGTTGCCAACGCCGATATCGTCCGGCGCCTGCACGTTAATCTGCGTGGGCGAGATGTAGCGTACAAAAGCGTCCTTGCCCGCAACCTTGACGCGCACACCATCCAGCACGGTCGGAGCTTTGCTCCCATTGAAATCGGCTCCAGCCCATTCGCGCGTAGTCGTCGACAGATCGGTTCCGAAAATCTGCATCCACGTTCCACCGCTGATACCGGCCTTATCGGAGAAGGACTGCAACACGGGTTGATCGGCGCGAATTTGCGGAGCCTTGGTTTGCGCGGCGGCGGGCTTCAATGTGAAGTTCTGCACCGTGATCCGATCACCGGTGTTGCTGCCGTTCCCATTCGCCGAATTCACGGCCACATAAATTTTGACATCGCCGATGTCCGTAGCGGGCGGCGTCCATTGAATCGTGATCAGGTTGGACCGCAACGGCGAGCCGTCGTGTTCGAGATACTCAATCGGAGTCGCTGCCCGGCACCCGGCGACGGGCCGGAAGTCGCCATCGCCGCAGAGCACTGTTTGCCCGGCGCTCGCCGTGAACGTACCGCCAGGGGTGGTCCGCTCATCGCTCAATCGGCGAGCCGTCATTTGAAAGCCGTAGACTGACGCGATGGGAGCGGTCAAAGTCCAGGTCACGCGTGCGCCTCCGGGCGCATAGGTCGCACCGCCCGTACCGAAGTTAATCGTGACCCCTTCGCTAAACGGATTGCCTGTCCCTGTGTGGCATCCAACCGACGCGCAGGTGCGATCGCCTGGCGCGCCCGTATTGCCTGCGGGAGGTCCACCGGCATTTCCCAGCATCAACAGCGGCGTCATCACCAACGCCAGCCCGGGCTTAATCAATCCGACGTTCTTCAATTGAAACATGAATATCACCCTGAATCCTTAGTAGTGTACCGAAACATTGCCTGTATCAGTTGTTAAATCTCGCAAGCGCAACAAGTTATGCGAGACGAAGAGCCTTACGCAAGATGGTGCTGACCGGTTTACCGGACAATTCAAGCTTGCGTGCCCAACGGTAACCATCTGGCACAATTCGAATGGACGCCTTACACACACGAAACGTATAGTTATGGAAAGTGATCGTGTGACGGACGACACCCAGTTCCCGCCCCACCTTCGCTTGCGGCAGTTGTCCCACTTCTGGCAGTTCAAAGAACCCAGCCATGCGGCTCGATTCGGGCGGCCGCTGCCAAAGCAGGATCGAATCGCGTCTTTCTATTATCAGCAAGGTCTCGTGAATTTCCAAATGAGTTTTGCGGCCAAGCTTCACGGGAAACTCGCGCTGCCGTCCCTGCCTTCGCGTTTCGCACCACTTCGCAATGGGGCAGAGGGCGCACTTTGGCTCCTTCGGCAGACACACCGTTGCCCCAAGCTCCATCACCGCCTGATTGAAATCACCTGGCTGCGCGCGATCCAATAATTCCTGCGCCAGCAAGCCCAACGTCCGCCGAGTCGCATTTGCGCCAATATCGCCAGCCTCACAACTCACGCGCGAAAGCACTCGCAGCACATTCCCGTCGACCGACGCATGCGGAAGCCCGAACGCAATACTCGCAATCGCCGCCGCCGTATAATCGCCCACTCCTGGTAAACCACGGATATCGTCGTAACGACTCGGGAAAATCCCCCTCGCCGCGATTTCTTTGGCCGCCTTGTATAAATTCCGCGCGCGTGAATAGTAGCCAAGCCCCGCCCAAAAAACCAGCACCTGCTGTTCATCTGCCGCGGCCAGATCCTGAACCGTAGGAAATCGCTCGACGAATCGCCGGTAGTACGGCTCGGCCGCCGCCACTCGCGTTTGCTGCAGCATCACTTCCGACAGCCAAATCCGATACGGATCGCCGGTGCGCCGCCAAGGCAGATCGCGTTTGACCGAGTAGAACCAATCGAGCAGGCTGCGCCGGAACCGGCGCCGGTTGACGGGTGACAATAGGCGAGAATAACATGCAACCGGCCGCAGCCGCGCGGCGTCTGTCATCGCAAGGAAGCGCAGATTCCATTTACTGGAGGTCCGTTTCCGCATGTCGATCACGTCAACTTCGGCGTCTCTCTCTTTTCACGGCGCTTTCCTCGCGCTGTTACTTCTCCTCTCCACGCGCCGGATCCCCGGCCCCGCGTTATCGAATGAGCCATCGCGCTTGTTCATCCCCCGCGATCTGCTGAAGCTCCCGCCCGATCTCCGCCTACCGGATGGCGGGCCAGGGAGCGGCGGCGAAATGGTTTTGGACGCCGCCCGAGGCATGAGACCAACCGTGTCCGCCAAAATCTTCGTCCCACCGCTGCAAGTCCGCAACAATGAGCACCCGCTCCTCGAAATCCCCCCTGCCATCGACCTCCCATCGGACACCCCAAACGTGAAGTCCTCGCAGTGGGGCGATCCCCTGGCGCAAGTGGGCCCGTCGTCAAATGGACCCGGACGTGGAGGCAGCATCGGCGATGGCGATGGCGACAAGCCGGGCAACCAACGCGGCAAAGGCGGCGTCTTCACCATCGGCGGCGGAGTTACCGCGCCGCGCCTCGTCTCCAAGACCGATCCCGAATATTCCGAAGATGCGCGCCGCGCCAAGTATCAGGGCGAAGTGCAACTGCGCGTGGTCGTCGACGAAAACGGCAACGTACGGCAAATCGAAATCTCCCGTACCTTGGGCCTGGGCCTTGATGAGAAGGCAGTCGAAGCCGTGCGCAAGTGGCGCTTCCAACCCGGACGGAGAGACGGCAAGCCAGTCCCTGTGTGGGCCATCGTCGAAGTCAATTTCCGCTTACTATAGAGCACTCCGTACCGATCCGCCATGCGCAAGCATGCGGTCAGCGGCTCTCGGCCTTCGCCACTTCCACCGCAAACACGTACGTATCGCCAAACATATTCGAGCGGAACACGACCCATTTTTGGTCCGGCGTGAAACTTACGTTCGGCTCAAGCCGGTATTGGTGCTTGGACATATTCACCAGCCGCTCGGACCGAAACACGCCGGGCCGCACGAAGCTTTTGTCATCCAACCCGCGGTTGGGAAATAACTCGGGGCGGAACAGGTAAATCCACTGGCCATCTTTGGCCCGCGCCACCTGCCCCGGGTCGCCCCCATCGCCGGTGAAAAGCTTCTCGTCCCGGGTAACATTGAAGTGGATCGACCATTCGTCCCGCTGTAAGTGATACCAAGTGCGTTCGCCGGAATCGACTTTATAACCCGCGACAAAAAAGTCCTCGCCGCGCGGAGTCTGTAAGTCGTACCAGATCGTCTTGCCATCCGGACTCCAGAATTCGTGACCCCAGATTTCCATCGCCATCGTGCGCGAATGGATCTTCTTGGCCGGCATCGTGCCATCGGTGCGCATCAGCCAGATGCGATCCACTTTATGCCATGGACCTTCGTGACAGAACATCAGCATTGTTGGGTCGGTGGGCGAGAACAAGAGATGATTCAGCCAATCGTTGGCGCGATGGATCGTCTTCACTTCGCCAGTATTAACGTTCAAAGTGTACAGCCCCATCGGCAGGCGCGCCGCCCAACGATCCTCCATCATCTGTCCTTTGTTGCGAGGCTGATCGAGTGAGTGGCCCTGGGCCGCCGGGGCACTGGCCGCCGCTGGCGCCGCCGGGCGTTGATTGTTGTAGTCCTGGCCTTCGCCTTCGATGTAAGTGCCGCCGAGTAACGTCTCATCGGCATTCACCGTGGCGATCGATCCGCGTTTCGGCAAGTCCGCAATCTTCTTCGTCTCGCCGGTATCGACGTTCGTCCAAAACGCCGCGCCATCGCGAAGATAGAACACGCGCTGTGTCTTGCGCCCGGCGTCGATCAGCCGGACTCTCCCCTGCACCACCTGTTTCGCCTGGCGCGTGGCGAGGTCCAACACATGAATGCCATCCGGCGTCGTGTACACCAACTTCTTGCCATCGGCGGTGTAGCCGTTCTGATTGAAGTAGAGGCTCGCGCTCCCTTGCTCCTTGGTCAGCCGCACCACGCGATGGCCGGTGTCCTTATCGATCCACGACTCAGGCGGTTCCCCCGTATCGGCGGCTGCCGCCAGTAACGCGCTGGCGAAAAATAGACGGAGCATGAAAGATCGCCTCCTAGAAATACAACTTCAGACCCAACTGCAGCGAACGCGGCGTGTTCTGCTGGCTAGTGATGCGCCCGAAATTCGCATTGTTGATGTCAAGCGACGCCGGGCCGTTGAAGATCACTGAGTTCGTCACATTGAAACCTTCGGCCACGAAATCCAGCTTGAAGCGCTCATTGAAAACGAATTGCCGCGTGACGCTGATATCTTCATTCCAGAAGCCCGGTCCAAACAACCCATAAGCTCCGGCGCCCGGTGTATTACCGTACGTGTAAGCGGCAGGATTCTGGAAAGCCCTTGGATCCAGAAATTGCGGACGCGCGCCCAACAAATCGCCGCTGCCCCATTCGCCATTGATGCGCACTGGACCGGTGAACCCAGGTGCATAGTTAGCCCGGCATCCACCCGCATTCGGCAGGTTACACGCCGCGCCGATTAAGCCATACGGATTGCCGGAGCGCAGCCGCGTGATGCTCGAAATACGCCATCCGCTCAATGCCCCGCGCACGGCCATATTGGAAGGATTGAAGGTGCGCCCCGGTCCGAAGGGCAACTGGTACACCACCATCGCGTTGAACACGTGTCGGCGGTCGCTCTCGCCATGTGTCTTTTCGGTTTCCCAGAAGTATTCGCTGCGCCCGGCGCCCGCGTCCGACAGCGTCTTACTCCAAGTGTGATTGACATTGAACGTCAGCCCATTCGTCATCCGCTTCTGCAACGTAAGTTGGAGCGAATTGTAATTAGAGCTGGCCAGATTCACGAAATCCGCAGTCACACCCGAGTATTGCGGGACTGGCCGCAACATTTGTGCGAAGGTGCCGCGGAAGTTCGCGTAGGGCAGCTTCACGTCCGGCGCGATCGCCTGCGCCTGCGGTAGCGTCGTAGCGTTGACTTGCGAGGTCAGCAGGTTGCCCAGCGCCAGAAAGCGCGGCTGTATCTGACCGGACCAAATGCCCCGCCCGCCGCCGCGCAGCAACTTACCGTTACCGCCGGCATAACCCGCCGTCAGCATGATTGTCGGCGAGAGAATCCGTTGAATCGAGAAGTTCCAATTCTGATACCTCGGTGGGCGGGCGCCTTCGTTCGGGTTATCGAAAGCCACGCCGCCGGCGGTGGGTTGGGTCGTGAAGAAACCGGTGTTCAAGGTCGAATCGAAGAACGGCGGACGTTGATACGCGGGTATGCCGTCGTTCCAATTAAATGCCGGACTAAAGCCGTCGGGAGACGGGAACCCGGGTGCGGCCGTAAAGCCCAGTTTGCCCGTGCCTTCTCGCGCGCCGCCGCGTCCGCCCACCGCGCCATGGCGCGTGTACATCATGCCGTAGCCCGAACGAATGACGGTCTTCTCGCCCATCCGGTACGCGAACCCCATCCGCGGCCCCCAGTTATTCATGTGAGTCTTGATGCGCGTGGAACAGTTGCAGTAAAGCGGGTCGGCTCCCTTGCCGCCGAACTGCAGCGCGCCTTTAAAGCCGCTCACCAACGGATTGGGAATATCGGGATTGAACCAGGACACTCGGTCCGCCACTTCGACATAGGGCAGCATAATGTCGTGCCGCAGGCCGAGATTGAGAGTCAGCCGGCGCGTGACCTTCCAATCGTCGCCCACCCACCAGGCATAACTGCGATAGCGCGCACCGGAAGTAACTACGGAATCTTCATTAACGGTTGCCGACGCGAGGTTGCCCATCAAGTAACTGGCGTAAGAATTGCCGGTGGCGTTCTGCAAGGTTCCGTTAGTGAAACCCGCCGTTTGCACGTTACTGAAGTTTCCGATGAATAGCGTCCCATCCCACCGGGCGCGATAGTTATCCTGTAGCCGTTGATGTTGGAACCCGGCTTTCACCGCATGATTGGACTTGATCCACTGAAAGCTGTCCTGGAAGGTGTAATTATTAAGCGCGTCCAGGAATGGCCGGGCATCGGTGCCGCGCCAACCGGCGGGCGAGTTGGGACCGGCAAACGCTGTCTCAGGGAAAGACTGCGTCGCGTCACCCTTGGGCAGGCCCTTGATCCCCGCCTTCTCTACCCAATTGCCATCGATCGTTGGATTGGTAATCGGAATCCACAACCGCGAGGCTCCGATATTGACTTGGTTCATCATCGTCGAATTAATTACCCACGTATGCTTAAACTGCCCGAGCGTGGGAACCTCACTGACCACGCGGGTCACCGTGTAAGGCAAGGGCAACGGCACGGGATTGCCTCGCACGGCGCTGCTCTGTTCATGCGAGCCGCGCGAGAAAAGCAAAGAGAACTTATGGGCGTCCGAGTGGCTGTAGTCAACCTTCACGTTGACGTTCTGATTATTGAAACCGATGCCGGTGTTATTGGCGAGATAGTTACTGGCAATGCCGGGGCGATTCGGCTGTGGCAATGGATCCTGGAAAAATTTAGATGCGCTTGAGATCCTGCTGGCGGGGATAACATTGCCGGGAAACGCCTGCCGTGAGCAATTCGCGCCGTTCGGGCAGTTGGTCGTGGCGGGGTCGAAGATCGACACGGGTAGTTCGCCAAAGTCGCCCGTGCGCACGCGCGTCGTGGGCAGTGTTACAAACTGCGACGCGGTCGCTACCCGATATCGATAGCCGTCATAGGCGGCGAAGAAAAACAGCTTATTCCTGATGATTGGCCCGCCGAAGGTGAACCCGAATTGATTCTGATTCTGCTGCGGGCGCGTCGCGTTGAAGAACCCGCGCGCGTCGAACTTGGTGTTGCGCAGATACTCATACGCAACGCCGTGAAACTGATTGGTGCCGGACTTCAGCGTGTAGTTCTCCGAACCCTGCCCGTTGAACTCAACCGACTGCCCGCTGGTTTCCACCTGAAACTGCTCCACCGACTCCACCGAAACGGCAAACTGCAGTGCGCGGCTTTCGCCCTGCCGCACGGCGTCGGTGATCGGCAACCCTTCTACGTAGACGTCCTTCGAAAAGCTCTGCCCTCCATTGATGAATCCGAACGTGCCGCCTTCCTGCACGCCAGGCATCAGGTAAATAAAGGAAGCGGGATTGCGCGGGCTGCCGTTGCCCATCGATAGCGGCAGCGCCGTGTACATTTCATTGCGCATGGTCTGCCCCATGCGAGAGTCCGAAGTATTGAGTTCGATCGCCGCCGCCGAAACCGTCACACTTTCGGTGGTCGCGCCCACTTCCAGTTTCACGGTTAGCTCAATCGTCGCCAATGCATCGAGCACGATCTGATCTTGCAGCGTTGTCCGGAAGCCTTGCGCCGAAACGGCCAATTTATAGACACCGGCCGGCAGCGGCGCAATGACGAACAGGCCCGCACCCGTAGCCTCGCGCCGGGCTTCCACTCCGGTTGCGATATGCGTGGCGATCACGCTCGCCCCGGGGATCATCGCCCCCGATGGATCGGTCACCGATCCTTTGATCGTCCCCGACCCTCCCATCTGCGCCAGCATCGGCGCTGCGGCCAACACGGCCAACCATACAAATAACATCTTTGTCCCACCTTTGAGCATGACCCGGATCCTTTATCGATAGCGAATGCTAATAGCGTATCCGAAAATCCGCACCGGGAAAGAACTACCGCTTGTCACCTTTGGAACTTGGAGTGCATCTGAAGGGTTGAGTGAAACATAAACATAGTTCCGCGTGGGCCGGATTTCTCGCCATCGGCGCAGGGATGCTCATCGCGCAAGGACCGGGCGCTGGGCGCGGCCACATGATGATGGGCCGTCCGCTGCCGGACTCAATGCCATCGGCCTCGAACCCGATCACTCCAGCCAAGATCGATCTGGGCCGCATGCTCTATTACGAACCGCGTCTGTCCAAAAACAACGATGTTTCCTGCAATTCATGCCACGACCTCACAACCTATGGCGTGGACGGGAAGCCGGTATCGACGGGCCATCTAAACCAAAAAGGCAGCCGCAATTCACCCACTGTTTATCATGCGGCGGGTCATCTCGCGCAGTTTTGGGACGGGCGAGCGGTCGGCGTCGAGGAGCAGGCCAAGGGCCCGGTGCTGAACCCGGTGGAGATGGCAATGTCCTCGGCCGGCGAAGTTGAGGGGCGGCTGCGCGCAATCCCGGGCTACGTCGCAGCCTTCAAGCAGGCGTTCCCCGGTGATACCGAACCGGTCACCTTCGACAACATGGCCCGCGCCATCGGCGCCTTTGAACGTAAGCTGGTCACACCTTCACGATGGGATCGTTTCCTCGCAGGCGATCGTCAGGCAGTTACAGTGCAAGAGATGCAGGGTCGTCACGAATTCATGCACGGAGGCTGCGCGGCGTGCCACACCGGCGCCTATGTTGGGGGAGCGCTGTTCCATAGGCTTGGCGCCGAGAAGCCTTGGCCTATAACAACGGACCTCGGACGGATCGAAGTGACTAAGTCGCCAACCGATCGGATGGTCTTCAAAGTACCTTCCTTGCGAAACGTTGAGAAGACCGCACCCTACTTCCACAACGGCAAAGTGGCCACGCTCGAAGAGGCCGTCCACCTGATGGGCGAATATCAACTCGGCGAGGACTTGACGGACACACAGGTGAAGGCTATCGTCGCCTGGCTCCGCACTTTGACCGGCGAGATTCCGCACGAATACATCAAGCGGCCGGTGTTGCCGGAGTGAATGTGTGATATAAATCTCATCCATGAACCGGCGTCATCTTCTGTCCACGCTCTTTGCGGGCGGCTTCGCCGTCACCGCACAGACTAACTCCAAGGCGGTCAAGTACTGCCGCTTTCAGAAAGGCTCGCTCACCGCTTTCGGAATCCTCGACGGCGCAACCATCCGTCAGTTGAACGGCAATGACCTTTTCGCCAACCCTCGCGAAAGCGGAGCGACCCACAAGCTCAGCGAAGTGAAGCTGCTGGCTCCGATTGGCGCACCGTCGAAAATGCTGGCGCTCGCGGGTAACTATAAAAGCCATATCGGCTCCGCCCCGCCGCGTAGCAATCCCGAGCCCTTCTACAAACCGCCGAGCAGCCTGCAGGATCCCGAAGGCCCGATCGTGATTCCGCCAGGCGCCACCGACGTTCACTACGAAGGCGAACTGGTGATCGTAATCGGCAAACGCACGCGGCGCGTCAGCGTGGCGGAGGCGAAGGATTGTATCTTCGGGGTCACCTGCGGCAACGACGTGTCCGAGAGAATTTGGCAGAATGACCCAAAGATCAAAGACGTCCAGTGGTGGCGCGCCAAGGGAGCCGATACCTTCAGCCCGCTTGGGCCAGTGATCGCGAGGGGCATCGACTACGGCAATCTGAAGATTCAGACGCGCCTCAATGGCAAGCTAGTCCAGGACGACCACACGTCTCATCTGATTCACGATTGCCCAACCACGGTCAGCTTCATCAGCCAGGCGGTCACGCTGCTTCCCGGCGACCTGATCTTCACCGGCACTTCGGGCAAAACCATGCCGATGAAAGCGGGCGACACGGTAGAAATCGAGATCGAAGGCATCGGGATTCTACGCAACAAGGTTACGCAGGGTTGAGCCCGGCCAGCAGCGCTCCATCGATCGTCACCGCCGCGCCATTGATGTAGCCGCTCTCGCGCCGGCAGAGCATGGCGGCAAACTCGGCAACCTCTTCGGGCGAGCCAAAGCGGCGCGCCGGAATCGCCGCTAGCGCTTCGTCCTGCCTGCCCCGCGTCATCGTCGTATCGATGAATCCGGGGCATAAGGCGTTGACCGTGACGCCGAAGGGAGCGGCCTCAAGCGCCAGCGACCTGGTCAGGCCAACCAAAGCGTGTTTGGTCGCCGCATAGGCTGCGCTCTGCGGCCCGCCGGCCAGCCCAAGCACCGACGAAACATTCACAATCCGCCCAAAGCTTTGCTTCTTCATCATGGGCAGATAGTGGCGGCAGAGTTGAAACGGCGCGGTGACGTTCGTGGCAAGATACCGCGCCCATTCTGCGTCGTCCGTCGATTCGAGATCATGCAACGGACCGCCGAACGCTGCGTTGTTGACTAGCAGGTGAACCTGCCCGAAGGCTTGATCCACCTTGGCGATCGCCTCGCTCAGTTGCGCTGGGTCAGCCACGTCGCATGGACAAACCAACGCCCGCCGGAATTCCGACAAAGCCTTCTTGTCGCGCGCCAGCACCGCCACGCGAACCCCGCCAGCCTGGAGCCGAAGCGCGATGGCCCGGCCGATGCCGCGTGACGCACCCGTCACTACGGCCGACAATCCGGCAAATTCGCCGCGCTTCATAAAATCCCTTTCGGCGGCAACAAAGTCATTTCATCGATCCGCACATGCAGCGGCGATTCGACGATGCCTTTCACCGCAGCCGCTACGTCCGCCACCGAAAGCATATCGGAAGCCGAGTAGCCCGCGCGTCCTTCCCAGATCGGCGTGTAGACCGCACCGAGAGTCAGGAACGTCGTCCGAATTCCCGCGCCGCTGAGTTCGTGGTTCATCGATCGGCAAATCATCTCCAGCGCGGCTTTGCTGGCGCCGTATCCAGCCGAGCCATCGAGCGCGCGCGCGTTAGCCACCGATCCAAAGTGGATGATCCGACCGCCGCCGGACTGACTCATCGTGCGCGCCGCGGCGCGGCTCACCAGAAACGCGCCCAGCACGTTGGCCTCGAGCATTGAGCGCCAGTCAGAAGCCGTCAACTCGCAGAAAGGCTTAAAGACACCCAGCCCAGCCGCGTGAATGACGGCGTCCACGCCCCCCGCCTGATCGAACAGCCCGGCGACTTGCGCCTCATCCGTAACATCAACACGAGATGGCGCCGGCATGTCCGGCGAGATATCGGAGCAAAGGAGAATATGTCCCGCCTCGCTCAACTGATGAACGATCTCGCGGCCAATCCCGCCCGCTGCTCCGGTCACGACAATTCGCATTCGCTACGAATCATCGCACGGAAGCCGGCCTAGCGACGAACGGCGATGGCGTCGGCAACCAAAGCCGAGGCTTTCGATGCGGCTGGATCCGAACCCTGCCGTTCATTGGAAAGCAATGCCTCGGTGGCGAGCGCCTGGGACAGGCAGATCAAGCTCATGGTGACGGGTTGCAGTTGGAACATGAGTGGAAGATATGCAAGCCGGCTGCCAGCATCACGGTGCTTTCAGCGCAACGGTTTACGGGCGGCCCGCGACAACCTGGCGGGACAGAGGGCGACAAACTGTCCTGATACACTGAACGTTTATGGCGACTCGCACTCCCGCATGGACTCCGCAACCCGATTCCCGGCGGAATTTCATTGGCCAGGCGGCCGTGCTGGCCGGTACGATCGCCGCTCCTTCCGTGCTGGGCGCGAATGAGCGGATCCGGCTCGGCATCATCGGACCGGGAGACCGAGGCATGCAAATCGTGCGGGAAGCGATGGCCTGTCCAAATACCGAGATGGTGGCCTTCGCCGACATTTACACGAAGCGGCTGGAAGAGGCAAGGGCCGTCGCACCCGGCGCGCAGACCTACTTAGACTATCGCCACTTACTCGAGAACAAAGATGTAGACGCGGTGTTGATCGCCACGCCGCAGCACTTACATCGTGAGCATTTTATCGCCGCGCTGGCGGCGGGCAAACACGTCTATCAGGAAAAGACGATGGCCTTCACCGTGGATCACGCCAAACAGATGCGGGCGGCCTATCAAAAGGTGAAGGACAAACAAGTGGTGCAGATCGGGCATCAGTCCTGCTCGTTTGGCGCGGTCAGAGACGCCATGACGTTTCTCGCTTCCGGCAAGATGGGCAAGATCACCGCGATCGAAGCGCACATGTATCGCAACACGGCCCATGGAAAGCCGCAATGGTCGCGTCCGGTGCCGCCATCCATCACGCCCGAGAATGTGCTCTGGAAGTCTTTCCTGGGCGACGCGCCGGCACGCGAGTTCGACGCCAATCGCTATGTGAACTGGCGCTTCTTCTGGGACTATTCGGGCGGCAACGTTTACGAGAACATGTGCCACCAGCTATCGTTCTGGTACAAGACGATGGGCCTGCACATTCCGAAGGCCGTGACCATGACGGGCGGCGTCTATCTGTGGAAAGACGGCCGCGAAGTGCCGGATACGATGAGCGTATCGATGGAACATCCCGAAGAGATTCTGTTCACCTGGAACTCGGGTTTCGGCAACTCGCATTTGGGCGCGACAGAGGACGTGCTTGGAACGGATGGCACGATTAGCAAAGGCCAGACCATTCGCTGGTCGCCGCAGAAAGTCAATCTCCCTAATGAAGCCGAAGTGGTGGGCCAGACTCCGAACGCCCGCAACGCGCACATGCAAAACTTTCTTGACGCGGTGCGCGGCGTGGCTCAACCCAATTGCCCTTTCGACGTGGGCTTCCGCGTCTCTGTGGCTTGCCGCATGGCCGTCGAGAGCTATCGTCAGGGCCGCACGATGAAGTGGGACGCCGCGAAGGAAGAGATCGTCTAGAGGCATTGCCATGGACTTCCGCGTCTCGGCCGAACATGAACAACTCAGGCGGGCCGTGCGCCAGTTTGCGCGGGCGGAGATCCTGCCTCATGTGCGCGCCTGGGATGAGGCCAATGAGTTTCCGCTGGCCGTGGTCAAGCAGCTCGGCGAACTCGGTTACATGGGTTCAGTGTTCCCGGAAGAATACGGCGGCGCCGGACTCGACTACATCAACTACTGCATCATCATCGAAGAGCTGGCGCGGATCGATCCGTCCGTCGGGCTGATCGTGGCGGCGCATACTTCGCTTTGCTCCAACCATATCTATCTCGCCGGCACTGAGGAACAGAAGCACCACTACCTTCCGAAGCTGTCCACGGCGGAGTGGATCGGCTGCTGGTCGCTGACAGAGCCCGAAGCGGGTTCAGACGCCGGCGGCACGCGGAGCCAAGCGGTGCGCGAGGGCGACTCCTGGCTGCTCAACGGCTCCAAGACCTTCTGCACGAATGCCCACTATGCGGAGGTTTGCGTGGCGATGCTCGTCACCGATCGTGCGGCTTCGCAGCACGGGATTTCGGCCTTCGTGCTGGATACAAGCGCTCCCGGATTCCGTCTCGGCCGCAAAGAAGACAAGCTGGGGATGCGTGCATCGGCGACGGGCGAGGTAATCTTTGAAGACCTTCGCGTGCCGGCGAAGCATCTACTGGGGCAGCCGGGCGAAGGATTTGTGGACAGCCTGCGAATCCTCGATGGCGGGCGTATCTCGATCGCCGCGCTCTCGGTCGGCATCGCGCAAGGCGCTTATGATTTGGCGCTGAAGTACTCCAAGCAGCGGCGGCAATTTGGGCGGTTCATCTCTGAATTCCAGGCTATCCAACACAAGCTGGTCAACATGGCTACCGATATCGACGCGGCGCGGCTGCTCACGTATCGCGCGGCCGACATGCACTCGCGCAAGGTCAACGTGAACAAGGAATCGGCGATGGCCAAACTGTTCGCTTCGGAAATGGCCGTGCGCGCCTGCGACGAAGCCGTGCAGATCCACGGCGGCTATGGCTTCATCAAAGAATACGGCGTCGAGAAGTTCTATCGCGACGTGAAGCTCTGCACCATCGGCGAGGGCACCAGCGAGATTCAACGGCTGGTGATCGCGCGGCAACTGTTGAAGGCCTGATGCTCGACCGCATTCTGGCCGGGGATCCTCGCGCCGTCGCCCGCGCCGCCACCGCCATCGAAAACCAAACGGCGCAGGCTCTCGCGTTGCTGCCAGCGCTCAGAGCGAAGGCCGGGCGCGCTTTGTCGATAGGCATCACCGGCCCGCCGGGCGCGGGCAAAAGCACATTGGTTGACCGGCTTACCGCCGAGTTTCGGGCGCAGGGCAAAACAGTCGGCATCGTCGCCGTGGATCCGACGAGCCCATTTTCCGGTGGTGCGATTCTGGGCGATCGTGTACGCATGCAGTCGCATCACGGCGATCCTGGAGTGTTCATTCGTTCGATGGCGACGCGCGGCTCACTCGGCGGCTTGGCGCGCACCACAGCGGACCTGGTGACGCTGCTCGATGCTTCGGGACGCGACGTGGTGCTGATTGAGACGGTGGGCGTCGGTCAATCGGAATTGGACATTGCGCGCACGGCCAGAGTTGTCGTGGTCGTGCTGATGCCCGGCGCGGGCGACGAGGTGCAGGCGCTCAAGGCCGGCATCCTGGAGATCGCCGATCTGTTTGCGATTAACAAGGCGGATCATCCGGGCGCGTCGCAATTGGAGCGCGAGTTGCACTCCTATGCCGACCGGCCGATTTTCCAGACGGTCGCCTCGGAGGGAACCGGTATCACCGAGTTGGCATCCGCTCTTTTGGCTTTGCCAGCGCGGCCGCCGCGCGTACTGCCTGGCCAAACCGCGATCGATCATTTGGGCATTGCGGTGACGACGCTCGACGCTGCGCTCGGCTTCTGGGAAAAGCAAATCGGGCTGAAAGTGGCTCATCGCGAAACGGTCGCACACGAACGAGTGCAGGTCGCGATGATGCCCGTTGGCGAAGCGCGGATCGAGTTACTCGAAGCCACGGAGCCGGACTCGACGATCGCTAAATTCATCTCTAAGCGCGGCGAAGGGCTGCATCACGTGGCGCTGCGCGTAGCGGATTTTGACGCGGCCGTTAAGCGGCTGCGCGCATCGGGCGCCCGCTTGCTGAATGAGCCGCGCCAGGGCGCCGGCGGCCACACTTACGTCTTTATACACCCCGCCTCAACAGGCGGCATTTTGCTCGAACTCATCAAGGACGAACATTCTAAATGAACACTGCGAAGATCGGAATCATTGGCGGCTCGGGGCTCTACTCGATGCCGGGCTTTACCAACCAACGCGAACTAAATCTCGACACGCCTTGGGGCAAGCCCTCGGATGCCTTCATGTTGGGCACGCTCTCCGGGCGCGAGGTAGCGTTCCTGGCGCGTCACGGCCGCGGTCATCGGATTACTCCGTCGGAGCTGAACTTTCGAGCGAACATCTGGGGCATGAAAATGTTGGGCGTCGAGTGGATCGTCTCGCTGAGCGCGGTCGGTTCACTCAAGGAAGAGCACAAGCCGCTGGACTTCGTCATCCCCGATCAGTTCTTCGATCGTACGCGCGGGCGGGTCTCCACTTTCTTCGGCGAAGGACTCGTCGGTCATATCAGCTTTGCCGATCCGGTCTCAGCCGAACTCGCCGACATCCTGCACCGGGCAGCGACCACCGTAGGCGTCAACGCCAAGAAGGGCGGCACCTACCTTTGCATGGAAGGCCCGGCGTTTTCAACGAAGGCCGAGTCTCATGTCTACCGAAGCTGGGGCATGGACATCATTGGTATGACGAACCTGCAAGAGGCTAAACTCGCGCGTGAGGCGGAGATCGACTACGCGACGGTGGCGATGGTAACCGACTATGACTGCTGGCACGCCGACCACGACGCGGTAACCGTCGCCGACATTATCAAGGTGCTGATGCAGAATGCCGACAATGCCGCCAAGACAGTAGCGGCAGCGGTTGCGCTGATACCCGAGGAGCGCAATACGAAAGCCATGACCGCGCTCGCACACGCTTTGATGACCGACCCCAAAACCGTACCGGCAGCGACGCGCGAACGCCTCTCGCTGATCGTCTCAAAGTATCTCGGGTAGACCCGATTGCGCCTTGGCGCTTAAGGCTTCGAGCCAGATCTGATGTTGGCTCGACATGCGGTTGGGCATCATGAAGTGGCTGAGGCGCGAGAGCCAACCGTTCTGCGATTCTTCGGTCAACACGAGAGTCTCACGCGGGCCGATTTTTTCGAGCACCCAGGCGTGATAGACATCGATCCCGATTGCGCGCCCGTCCCAGCCGATGCGTTCATGGGGCGCAAACTCACGGACGGTTGAGACCAGCGGAAGACCAAAGGTCCGCCAATGAAACTGCATGTCCGGGCCGAGATCGGAGCCTGCGCCTGGCGGCAGTTGGACATTGGCGGAGTTCGGATACCACTCGGGCCAACGCTTCGCCCGGATGAGCCAAGCCCACACGACTGCGGGACTAGCCGGAATGGTGATCCGGTTCGACACGAACACTTTGGTTATAGCCGGCTCATACGCCGGCGGCCATCGGACTTCCGCCAATGCACGCCTCCTGCCTGCTACCGATCCCCGCGGATGGCCAGCGACTCACTGAAGGGGCTCGCATCGCCCCAGATCACGTTGTCTCCCCAGATGACGTTGGAGCCTAGCAGAACGCTGTCGCCCCAAATGACATTGTCACCCCAAATCACGTTGTCGCCCCAGATCACGTTATCGCCCCAAATCACATTCTCGCCCCAAATGACGTTAGTGCCGCCGGTGAGGTTGGAATATGTTTTGGTGAGTTTGACTTGGCCGTTCACCTTGACGACGCGCGGCGAGAGCGCGAGCCGGGTGCTGCGGTCTGTATTCGCGAGCGCGGCTTTCAGGTCAAGCATCCCTGCGCCGACCGTCAGCAGATCGTGCCGCACCTGAAACGGCTCACCAGTGATGCGGTCGTTGACGGCGGCGGTCGCCACCATTTGTTTGAACGCCGTCTTCATCAGACGCGCCTTCACTTCGTCGGGCTTGAGAGTCGAGGTCTTCTGCAACAGCAGCGCCACTGAACCGCTGACGACGGGCGAAGCCATCGAAGTGCCGCTCAACAGGAAGACGCTCGAAATGGTCGGGCCCATCGCCATGCTGACGCCAACCGCGTTGGTTTGGTAGTTCTGCACGAGATAGGCGGAGGGATCCATGCGGGCGTAGACCACGTTACCCGGAGCGATCAAGTCCGGCTTGACGACGCGGTCAAGGAGAGTGGGGCCCTTCGAGCTGTAGGACGTGATCGTATCGTCTTCACGGCCTGTGTGTCCGACCATGCGGGTTGCGCCTACGGTGATGACATACGGGTCATTGGCGGGCGAACTGATGGTCGAGTAACCGCTGGTCCCCATGCTGTTGTCGCGTCCGTTATTGCCTGCCGCCACTACAACGACGATGCCGGCCTTCCACGCCTTTTCGACGGCCTTGCACAACGGATCCAACATGAACGATTCGCGGATCGTGCGGCCGAGAGAGAGGTTGATGACGCGAATGTTGTAAGTGGACTTGAGAGCGATTGCCCGATCGATAGCGGCGATCACTGCCGAGTCCTTTCCCATTCCGCGGCTATCGAGCACGCGCAGATTGATAATTTTGGCGCGCGGCGCCATCCCCGAAAAGTCGACATAGGCGCCGGGTAAGCACAGCCCCGTTCCAGCGGCGATGCCTGCGACGTGCGTACCGTGGCCGTAGACATCGTTGGTGGTGGATTCACCAACGACGAAGTTCTGGCTGTAGACGATCCGGCTGGCGGTACAGCCATTGGCGCCGTCTTTCAGATAGGCGTCGGGAGCGATGCCACTATCGATGATGGCGATGCCAATGCCCTGCCCTGTTTGCACGGGACGCTCGGGAGTCGTCATGGCGGCGAAGCGATAACCGACGGCCTCTTTCAACATCCACGGCGGGAAGTGGGTGGCGCCCACTTCGCGATCCGGCGAGATGTAGGCGACCTCGGGATCTTCGGCTAGTGCCGCAAGTTCAGAGCGATTCATTCGCATCGCCGAGTGTCCGGTACCGTCGAAGTCCCGCCTTGCAGTGCGGAAGCGTGAGGCCCTTCCTGAAGCCGGCGCATCCTCATTCCATTGCACGATCACATCCAACTGTTCGCCGTCCTGGGTTGTTCTGGCGCGGAGTTCTTCCGAGAACTTCGACGACGTGGCCGAGGGGCGCAATCCGAACCGGCTCTGCGCGTTGAGCGCACCAACCAGAATCACGACGCATGAAAGAAATCGCATACCTCTCGGAATGCAATTGGGCGGCCACGCTCAACTCATTGATTTTGCGGCGCAACCCAAGCCGCCCCGTGACAACTTGTCGGGCCGGGCAGACACAATGGCACTGAGGCGGCCCTCACTTGATAGAATGGCTGATTCCGCTATGAGCCAAGAAGCCATCTATCCGTCTAACCCCGATTTCGTCAAGAACGCCCATGTTTCCGGCATGGAAGCTTATCGCGCGTTGTATGAACACGCCAAGGAGAAACCAGAGGAATTCTGGGCGAAGGTAGCCGAAAGCGAGGTCCACTGGTTCCAGAAGTGGTCACACGTGTTTGAATGGAACCCGCCATTTTGCAAGTGGTTCGTAGGCGGCAAGACCAACATCGCCTACAATTGCCTGGATCGCCACGTCTTGGCGGGCAAGGGCGACAAGGTCGCGATTCACTTCGAGGGCGAGCCCGGCGACACACAGACCATCACTTACTCAGAGTTGCTGGGACGGGTGCAGCGCTTTGCGAACGTGCTGAAGGGACGCGGGCTCAAAGCGGGCGATCGAGCGATCGTCTACATGCCGATGATCCCTGAGTTGCCGGTGGCGCTGCTGGCTTGTGCGCGGCTGGGTATCACGCACTCGGTGGTGTTCGGCGGCTTTTCGGCGGAAGCCTTGAAGGCGCGCATACAGGATCTCGGCGCGGCGGTGGTGATTACGGCTGACGGCGGATGGCGGCGCGCGAAGGAAGTGCGGCTCAAGGACGCCGTCGACGAAGCAGTGGCGGAATGCCCGAGCGTGAAGAACGTGATCGTGGCGCAGCGGACCAAGTCGAAGCAAACGATGCTGGAGGGCCGCGATCATTGGTGGCATGAACTCGAAGCGGGCGTTGGCGCGGAATGCCCGGCCGTGGAACTCGACTCCGAACATCCGCTGTTTGTCCTCTATACATCCGGCACGACCGGCAAGCCGAAGGGGATTCTGCATACGACGGGCGGATATCTCACATATGTCACGGCCACGATGAAATGGGTCTTCGACATCAAACCCGAGGACGTCTACTGGTGCTCAGCCGATATCGGTTGGGTGACCGGGCATTCCTATATCGTCTATGGTCCGCTTTCGGCCGGCGCGACCAACGTCATGTACGAAGGCGCGCCCGACACACCGGATTTCGGCCGTTGGTGGAGTATCGTAGAGAAGTACAAGGCTACTATTCTGTACACCTCGCCGACTGCGATTCGTGCACTGATCCGGCAAGGCGATCAATGGCCGGGCAAGTATGACCTTACGTCGCTGCGGCTGCTTGGTTCAGTGGGCGAGCCGATTAATCCGGCCGCTTGGGAGTGGTACTTCCGTGTGATCGGCAAAGAGCGCTGCCCGATTGTCGATACATGGTGGCAGACCGAGACTGGCGGTATTCTCATTGCACCGATGCCGGGAGCGGTGCCGCAGAAGCCGGGGTCTGGCACACTGCCGATGCCGGGCGTGATCGCCGACATCATCGATCTCGAAGGCAATCCGGTGGGCGACAACAAGGAAGGCTATTTGATAGTGCGGCGCCCGTGGCCTTCGATGTTACGCACGTTGTGGGGCGATCCCGACCGTTACGCCGAACAGTATTGGGGCAAGGTGCAAGGCGTCTACTTTACAGGCGACGCGGCGCGGCGCGATTCGGACGGTTACTACTGGGTGTTGGGCCGCGTGGACGATGTGATGAATGTTTCCGGCCACCGGTTGTCGACGATGGAAATCGAGTCGGCATTAGTGAAGCATCCTGCCGTGGCCGAGGCTGCGGTAGTGGGCAAACCGCATGAGATTACGGGCCAGTCGGTGTGCTGCTTCGTGACGCTCAAGAAGGGCGACTATAGCCACGAGGTGCTGGGCAAGGAACTCCGCCAGTGGGTTGCGCATGAGATTGGGGCGTTCGCGCGGCCGGAGGAGATTCGATTTACCGAGGCGTTGCCGAAGACGCGGTCGGGCAAGATCATGCGGCGGTTATTGCGTGAGTTAGTGACGAATAACACGGTAGCGGGCGATGTTACTACGCTCGAAGACATGGGCGTGATTACTCGATTGGCCGCTCAGCACGATGAGGACTAACTACGATGCAGCCTGTTGATCTTGCCACTTTGAAGATGCACTTTGCCTACTCGGCTTGGGCAAGTGCGCGACTGGTGGATGCGGCGGCGAAGTTGAGTGAGGAAGAGTCGACGCGCGATTTTGGCACCGCCGATAAGTGCGTACTTGGGACGCTGGTACACGTCTTCGCCGCCGATCGCGTGTGGCTGGCGCGAGTGCGGGGCAATGTACCGGCGCGGTTCATCGATCTTGCACAGGACATGAAGATGTCCGTGCTCCAAGAGGATTGGCCGCAAGTGCTTTCCGGTTGGCAGGAATTTCTGGGCGGCGTAACCGATGTTGCGGAGCCGGTCGGCTATAAGGACCTGAAGGGCAATTCCTATACGACTCCGCTTTGGCAGATCGGGCTGCATGTGGTGAATCATGCGACGCATCATCGCGGGCAGGCTGCTGGTTTCTTGCGCACGATGGGACAGACGCCACCGCCGCTCGATTTGATTTTTTACTACCGCCAGCTTTGAGGGCAGAGCGCTGCCCTCAAAAAAACGAAAGTGTCGGATTCCGTCGGATAGTGCCGGACGGGGCCGAACTTGGCCGGAAGGTATTCGGTTGTCAAAGAGCAGGTAAGACGGTGCGCCGCCGGGCTTCCACCCGCTATCATGTTCAAGCGAGCGCTGGACAGCCCGGCATGAACCGCGCGCCTATTTGACTGAAAGTGCTGGAGAAATTATTGTTTGGCTGCAAGCGAATGGCGATTTTTGGGGAGAGAATGCTCCGGAAGTTAGTCATGCTATTAGTCGCGGTAGAAGCAGCCAGGGCGGAACCGGTCGCTTCGCCAAAGAATTCCCGGATCGCCCTTCGCTATAGCACCGCGCGGGTCTTGATTGTAGGTGGAGTGTTAGAGGCTGGAAGCGACGCGACGATTAAGGAGTTGAGGGGCATTCAGAAGCGGTTCCCGAAGCTGGAGAACGCCGATCAAGTGGGAGGAGCCTGGATGAACGTGGTTCCCCGCAACTCGCTCGCAGGTGGAAGCCGGAACCGGTGACGGAGTGGCACATTGGGGATCAATGGCAACTGTATCCGGGGGCGGGCGCACCAGCGGCGTTGGTGATCGAGAAGATAGTGATCCTTGGTCACCCGGGCGAGATGTTCGGTGAGGGGGTGATCGCGTGGTTCGTCAGCCGGGAAAGCGCGAATCGGATCGAAGGGTTGCGCGCGAGTGAGTATCTGGCGGCTCCGGGGCCGGCATCGCCAATGTATCGCAGACGCCTCTCGTTCCGATCAGCAGTTACGATGGCGCCGCCGGGACAAAGATTCGCCGGGCTCTATTCGAGCGAGCACGCCAGATCGTGCAGAACGAAGACTTTGGAATCGACCCGAATCCGAACGGTCCCGAGGAGGAGCGCGCCCGGGTCCGCGGACTCAATCGCGCGTACCTCGATTCCCCTTATGTCGAGGTGCGCAGCTTCCGTTGGCCGCTTCCGGGACGGCCGCCGTTGGTGTTCGCGCTCGCCATCTGGTATTCACGGTCTGGCGAAGAACGGCAGCCGGTGTTCGCGGCGGAGGCAATTCTCGAAGAGGGCAAATCGCTGCGGCTGCTCGCGTTCGATGGACACGAGGGGGAATGGATGCGGATGAGGGAGTTCCGTTCCTGGAAATGGACTTTCGGCCATCTGGCTCGCTTTCTGAATGCCTGGAGAATTGGGAACCGCTACTTTGTATTGAGATATCTGAGCGGGCATGAAAGCAGTGGCGTCGAGTTACAAGAGATCGATCCCAAAGCGGGCCTCGTGGCAACGGATCTTAGTTACAGCTTTGGGTTGTGAGATTGCGACGCGAGGGCCCGAGGCGCCCGATGACGACCTACGTCCCTGATCTTCCCGGATCTGTCGCTGCTGCTTCGACCCTGGAGGAGGCCCGTCAATTGATGCGGGAGGCGATTGAGTTTCACGTCGAAGGAATGCGATTGCACGGTGAGAATGTCGCGGGACCGACACCGCTCGTGGAAGATGTGGAAATTGCGGTTTAGCATTTTCAGTTCGTCTGTGAAGCCATGATCGGGCTAAAGCCCTCCGCAAATCATCTTGGACCCCTCAGCGGAATCGAGCGACTATGAGGTTCCAGGCGGACCGAAGGGCGGAGCTAAAGCTCCGCGCTGGAGTTTCTACATTTCCGACCGAGAATGTTTTGGCGTGCGCCGCAGACTCGTCGGGCGCACCCGCGTTGAAATGAGTCGGTCGGTTTAGTTAAT
>JAYUSQ010000213.1:0-4445 GCA_043755595.1 Acidobacteriota bacterium
CGAGACCGCCCGTTTGGCACAATTCACGGGCTCCATCGCGGCGGCCACCGGCGCTCCGACCCGTCCCACCAACCGCATCGATGGGCGCTATAACAACATCGACTATGTGGAGAGCTCGGCCAACTCCATCTTCCACTCCATGCAGTTTGAGGCGCAGAAGCGCTTCGGCAAAGGCTTCCTGATGAATGTCGCCTACACGATCGGCAAGTCGATCGACGACAACTCCGACGTGCTGGGCGTGCTGATCAACGATACGCCGCAGCAGCAGAATCCGCGCGACAACCGGGACAATCGGGCCGTGTCGCAGTTTGACCTGCCGCAGCGCCTGGCGATCACGCACTCGTGGCAACTGCCGTGGGGCAAGGGCATCCGCAATCCAGTGGCCCGTCACATCGTGCATGGCTGGGGCTTCAGCGGCATCACCTCGTTCCGGGCCGGCTTCCCGGTCACCTTTACCACGGGCGCTCGCCGCGGCGTTAACGGCCTCAGCATGTTCCAGCCAGGCAACGTGGTGCGTCCCAATGTCCGCGGGGCCTTCACGTTCAGTCCGATCCCGGCCGGTCAGTCCGGTGCGTACAGCACGTCGACGACGGGCCAGGCGCAGAACATTTCCGCCTACGCCGATTCGCTCGGGCTGTCGCAGCCGTTGCTGGGCAACATTGGCTCACTGGGACGCGGCACGCATCGCTTAAACGGTGAGTCGAACTTTGACTGGAACGTCTTCAAGGACTTTGCCTTCCTTGAAACGGTCAAGGTGCAGTTCCGCGCCGAGATGTACAACGTGTTCAACAATACTTCCTTCCAGGAAGTGAACGCGAACATCTCCAACCCGGCGTTCGGTCAATACAACGTGATTGGCCAAAACGCGCGCACCATGCAGATGGGTCTGCGGTTCATATTCTAGAGCATTTTCATTGTAAGCACCGGCGTCGGCGCCGGTGAGTCAAATACGGTGGGACCGGCCTCCCTGGCCGGTCGATGGCCGGCAAGCAGTGACTGTCCTACAGCCTTACTGGGCTTAGTTAGCTTGGTTCTTTTCCTTATGCGGACCCGGCGCCAGGAGACTTCCTCTCCCGGCGCCGGTTTGTTTTTAGCGATCACAGCTCCAGGCTGACGCTACCAATGCATGACGAAGCCGCCATCCACATTGATGGTCTGGCCCGTAATCTGACCGGCGCGGCTTGACGCCAGAAAGACAGCCATATTCGCCACGTCGGCGGGGGTTTGCCAGCTGCCCAGGGGCACTACCTTGCGGATTTTCTCGCCCGCCCAAGCGTCGAAGTCCAGCCTCGCCTCCGGCGGTTGGCGGTCATGCCAGGCCTGCCAGATGCCGCGATTCAGCGGCGTCTTCACCATGCCGGGACAAACGGTGTTGACGCGGACGCCATGCGGGGCAAGGTCTTTGGCCATACACTGGGCGAAATTGATATTCGCGGCTTTGGAGGCGCTGTACGGCGGGTCGGTCTGAGAGCCGATTTGCCCGGCCACCGAACCGATGAAAGTGAACGTGCCCTTGCGCCGGCTAATCATTCCGGGCGTGAGAGCATGGGCGATATTGACCATGCCCATGATGTTCACCTGCAGGACGCGAGGCCAATCGGCGGCGGCGAGATTGGTGAACGGAAAGCCAAATTTGCCGGAAGCAACCGCAGCCGAATGAACGAGGTGGTCAACGGAACCGCCGAAGTACTGCAGCGTGCGGTCCAAGGCCGCCGCGATGCTGTCCGGCTGGGTGACATCGACAACGATACCGAGCACGGCAGCCCCCAATTCGGCGGCAACTTCGGGGGCGTTCGGCGCTATATCCCAAACGGCAACCCGGGCTCCCTCAGCCACGAAACCCTCGGCGATGGCCCGCCCGATCCCGCTGGCGCCGCCTGTGACGATCGCGGTTTCGTTAGTCAGCCCCAGATCCATGGGTTATGTGGTGTGTGACCGCCTACCGGACGAAATCGACTTTGATGTGGTTCGGAATAATACCGGCCTGATGCCCCAGATCCATCAGGAGCTGGGCGGCTTTCGGAACATCTTCGCCGCAATCGACGGTGTGGTGATTCACATACATGCCCACGAATTTGTCGGCGGTGCGTTCTTCCATGTCACGCGCAAATTGCAGGGCGTAGTCGAGCGCTTCCTGGCGATGATCGAGCGCATGCTGAATGCTCTCGCGCATCATCCTATTGCATTCGGCCTGAACATCCGGGGCCAGATCGCGCCGCAGGGCATTGGCGCCGAGCGGCAGCGGCAGGTTGTGGGTATCTTTCCACCATTTGCCGAGGTCCATCACCAGATGGAAACCGGCGTTCAGGTAGGTGAGCTGCGCTTCGTGAATGACCAGCCCCGCGTCCACAGAACCCTCGCGCACGGCGTCGGGGATCTTGTCGAACGGCGTGACCACGGCTTCAAAATCGGGCTCAAACAGCTTGAAGGCCAAGTAGGCCGTGGTAAGCATGCCGGGAATCGCGATGCGTTTCCCCTTCAGCTCACCCGGAGCCATGGTGTGCGAGGCGATCACCATCGGGCCATAGCCGTCGCCGACGCTTGAGCCGGCCGCCATCAACCTGTACTTGTCGGCCACGTAAGGATACGCGTGGTAGGAGATCGCCGTCAGTTCATAGCGGCCCTGACGGGCTTTCTCATTGAGCGACTGAATGTCTTCAAGTACATGCGATACATTGACCAGTTTGGACCGGACTTTCCTGGTCGCCATCGCGTAAAACATGAAGGCATCGTCGGAATCCGGACTGTGGGCGCAAATGATGTCTAGTGGTTCCAAGGGAAACTCTGACTATAACATGCCCAGATCTAAGAGCATCACCTTATGAAGAGAGCACCCCGGCCCGTCGATTAAAGCGCAATGCCTTCAAAAGCCGTCCTTAGTCTCGGCTACCCGACGCGCGCCAAGCTGCTCATGTGCCTACCCCTGGTGGCCTGCCTCTACGCGTTTTGGCGAGTCTTCGCCGGCTCTATTCTTGGAGGCTGGGATGCCGCGGTGTTAGCGGGGGCGGTTCTTTCCTGTTTCCCGGCCATCTATGCTTTTCGGAGTAGTTGCGAGATTGATGCCAACGGCATCACACGCCGGTCACTTTGGGGCGAAAAACGCTTCCAACGCGAAGATTTTCTCGGCCATGAGCGGATCGCGGCTGAACCCGGCGCCTCTCCGGATCTGCTGATCCGGTTCAGAAAAGGCGTTGTTTTTCTTGGGTCCGGGCAGATTGACCAAAGCGCACAGCATGTGGTCGATTTCCTGCGTCAGCAATGGCAGTTGACGGCGGCTGACTATGAACCGCCTGCCTTGGGCGCGGTGGACCCTGGGCAATGTTTTGAGTATGAGAATCTCCATGTGTCTGGTCTGCTTACGGTGGGTGTCCTCTCCGGATTAGTAGCGGTCCGGTTCCCGGTCTTCACACTGCTGGGATTGGTTACGTTCTACGCCTTCCACGCCGCTTGGCGCGCCATGGGCAGGCTGGAAACCAGCGAAACCGGGCTCACCTTCTCTCACCGTTATCGGGAGCCGGTCACTGTGGCCTGGAGCGAAATTGAGTCGATTTCATACTGGGATTCGTTCCTTCAGGGGGGAGTTAGAATTCTTGGCCAGAACGGCAAGCGCATCAGTGTTTATCGCTGGATTGACCGCTATCCGATGCTGGATCGCCTGATGCATGACCGGTTGAACAACAAGTCCTTTTGGCCGGCGCTGAATTTGCCGATGCGGGTTGATCTGAATCGCCGGCGCCGGTTCGGCGTCCTGGCGCCCTATTTCCTCCTGATGGTGAATGCGCTCGCGTTGTTGTGGCAGGGCAATCTCACCTCATTTGCCGCCGTTTTGGTGCTGCCCACGGCCGTCGCCGCTGTCCTGGTTTGGGGTTCAAGCCGGGTTGTTGAATTGGATAAGGACGAGGCCCGCGACATCTGGCGGTATATGTGGTTCAAGAAAGTCAACGTCTTCCGCCGCTCCGATTTGCTTGAAGCTCGCCTGGGACGCCAGATAACCGTGGGTGGACTTTGGATGAGGTTCGGCGATACGCGCCTGGAAATCACCAATGGCGACGCTAACCTTCCGCCCGAACAGATTCTCACCTGCCTGCGCGAGCATTGGGCGTGGGACAAAAAGACCGGAACCGGCAGCGTTGGAGAGGTTGAGTCAGATCGGCTGCGCGGGGCTGCCTAGCCCTGCCCGTGGCAAGAGATAGAAGGACCGCCTCGCTCACGCGCAGTTCAACGGAATGAATCGTTTCCGAGATGGAATGAGAGGGCTGGCCGGTCCTCGTAGGATGCAGTATGATCCTGGATGCGCACTCAATGGTGCAAAGGAGAACCGGCCCATGAAGAAGAATAGCAGCAAGAAAAACCCAGAGTTCGAAGCGGCTCAAGAGCCGTGAAGGCGATCGTTTGACGATCGGGATGGACCTGGGTGACAAGGCGAGTCGCTATTGCGTGTTGAA
>JAYUSQ010000214.1:0-14357 GCA_043755595.1 Acidobacteriota bacterium
TGGGTTTTCTTGCTGCTATTCTTCTTCATGGGCCGGTTCTCCTTTGCACCATTGAGTGCGCACCAGGATCATACTGCATCCTACGAGGACCGGCCAGCCCTCTCATTCCATCTCAGAATCGAGCGGTGCCGGTGACGACGCGGCCCCACACGTAGAAAGAAACCGCTCTAAAAGGCGTAGCTGGTGGAGATATAGAGCAAGCGCGAATGTGCGCCCGGCGTCGCGCGTTTGATGAACGTGCCGGGGATAAATTGACCGGCGCCGGCTCCGATGGAAAAACCGAGCACCTGGTAGTTGGTGTAGAGGTCTATCTCCTGCCCGACATAGCGTCCGGCGCGCCCATCGGCCGAGCGCACAATGAGGCGGCCTTGGGCGTTGTACAAGCCGTCGCGCGTGTTGGCGAGCCAAGAGGCGTTGTACATGAGAACCCAGCTCCAGTTCTTACGGGCCGTCATCGTGGTGATTGATCGTATGTTATGAATGTTCTTCCAGCCAATCAGGTCCACGTGGCCCAGTTTGTCGTGCGCGGCCGGATAGAGTTGGTCGAACGTGCCGCTTCGTCCCGACGCGGGGTCCGTGCCGGAGGCGAATTTGTATTCGTTGGCGAAGTCCACGGGACGCTTGAAGAGTGTGGTCTTGTATCCCACTTGTCCAACCCAGCCTGCTGCCCGATGATCGAGCGGCCCGACATGGCCGCTTTGCAGCGCGCCTTCCACGGTGAAACGGAAGTTATGCGGCAGGGGAATCGCCCAGCGCGAGCCAAATACATTAATGCCTAAGCTGCCGTCTCCTGTGAAGCCGGCCGGCCGGTTCTGATCATGACGTAACAGGTAGACGTCAACCGTGTTTTTCACGCCCACATCTTTGACGGTGTTGTAAGTTCCCCAGATGCGATCGCCCAGCATCGGCCGGTTGAATTCGTTGCCTCGGGGTTGGATCGGCGAGATCAGGAGCCATTCGAGGCGCACTCGCTTGGTGACGTGATAAAGCCTGGCGGTGTCCCAGGTGCGCGCCGTGTAGGCCCATTGCGGTGAGCCGATCAGCCGCGTGTCGCCGTACCCGATCATCTGGCGGCCGACCGTAAGACCGTATCCAACCTGCTTGGGCGAGAACAGCTCAAGGTAGCCTTCCTGCAGATCGTGAGGGTCACGCACGTTACCGGGAGCGGGTAGCCCGTAGCCGGCGACGCGCGTGTCCTGGGCCAGCGCCGATAGTTTGATCCATGGCAACGGACGCACGGTCATACCGAAGCGCAAGCGGAAATAGTCGGCCGCCAGATCGCGGTCGCGCCCGAAAACCTGGCCGGGGCGATCTTCGGCGCGTTGGCGGAATTCAAATGAGAGCTGCACCCGCTTGCCGGTTTTTTCGCCGAGATACTCATTGAGTTGTTTACCGGGATCGGTGACGGTTTGGCTGAACAGCGACAGCGGCGCGACGAAGAGGCAGAGGCGGCGAAACAAGTCTTCTGATGATATCGAAGAGCGGCGGCTTCGGAATGGTACCCTCGCAGTAATGAGCACTGCCGACCTCGGAATCGCCCGGCAATCGGTCGATTCTTCGCTTCTCGCCGCTGCGCCGCGGCTCCGGTTTCGTAGCGCCCGCACGCGGAATTTCACTGAGTCCGTCATTCGTGAAATGACACGCCTCGCGCTACGCCATAATGCGGTGAATCTGGCGCAGGGGTTTCCGGATTTTCCCGCGCCGGCTGAAGTGAAGGAAGCGGCCAAACGCGCGATCGACGAGGAGCATAACCAATACACCATCACCTGGGGAACGCCTGCCTTGCGGCGCGCGATAGCGGCTTACTACGGGCGGCGCCATGACATGGACGTGGATCCGGAGCGCGAAATCACGGTCTGCTGCGGGGCGACCGAAGGCATGATCGCGTCGTTGCTAGCCACTACCGACCCAGGCGAAGAAGTGATTGTCTTTGAGCCTTACTACGAAAATTATGGCCCCGATACCTGGTTGTGCGGCGCCGAACGGCGGCTGGTGGCCTTGCGCGCTCCCAATTGGAGCTTCGATCCGGACGAACTGCGCCGCGCTTTCAACTCGCGGACGAAAGCGATTATCGTTACCAATCCGCACAATCCGACTGGCAAGGTTTTTTCCCGGGCCGAACTTGAGCTGATTGCCTCGCTCTGTCAAGAGCATGATGCACTGGCGATCACCGATGAAATCTACGAGCACATCCTCTACGACGGTGCGAAACATATCCCGCTCGCTTCGTTGCCGGACATGCGTGATCGAACCATCACCGTGAACTCAATGAGCAAGACCTTCTCGGTGACCGGTTGGCGCGTGGGTTGGATCGTGGCGGCGCCCGATTTGGCCGACTCCATCCGCAAGGTTCATGACTTTCTAACCGTCAACTCACCGGCCCCGATGCAACAAGCGGCGGTGATGGCGCTGGGCTTGGACGATTCATTTTTCGCCGGCGTGGCGGCTCATTACGCTCACCGGCGGGAGTTGCTTTTCACCGCCCTTACCGATGCGGGCTTTGCTCCCTTCCGTCCGTCCGGCGCTTACTACATCATGGCCAACGTCGAACGCTTTGGCTTCGGCGACGACATGGCCTTTGCGCGGGATTTGATGGAGCGGGGCGGGGTGGCGTGTGTGCCGGGGTCGAGCTTTTTTGAAGATCCTGGGAGAGGGTCGGCTTTCGTGCGGTTTTGTTTTTGCAAAACCGAGGAGACGCTGGGCGAGGCGGCGAAGCGGTTGAGAGCCTACTCAGCCCGCCAAACCTAACGGCGCATTGTAATATCCAATTACCAACCCATGTCGTTTGTGGCTAGACCTGTCAGCGCCGTTTTGTTCGCTTTCGTTTGCCTTGATGCACAAACGCCGGACGTTCCTCCCGAGCAGTTTTTTGAGACACGGGTTCGCCCGGCGTTGGCATCCCGTTGCTACTCGTGTCACACTGGCGCCCAGAGTGGCGGCTTGCGGCTGGACTCGCGCGAAGCGGCTCTGAAGGGCGGCAAATCGGGCCCCGCGCTGCTTCCAGGCAAGCCCGAAGAAAGCCTGCTAATCGCGGCGACCACGTATAAACACGCACGCCTCAAGATGCCGCCGGCTGAGAAGCTTGAGGACACTGAGATTTCCGCGTTGACCGATTGGGTCCGCAGCGGAGCCGTCTGGCCCGAATCGAAAGTGCCGGTTCTTGATGCGAGTAAGGGCTATCAGATTACCGAGAAGCAGAAAGCGTTTTGGTCTTTTCAGCCCATACGCCTCACTCGGCCCCCAGCGGCGCGGTTGCCCGCGTGGCGCAAGAATCCGGTTGACGCTTATATATTGGCGAAGCTGAATCAGCGGAAGTTGATCCCGGCGGGCCGGGCCGACAAGCGGACGCTCCTTCGCCGCGCCACGCTTGATCTGACTGGGCTGTTGCCGACTCCGGTCGAGATGGACCGATTTCTCGCCGACAACTCTCGGGATGCGTTTGAAAAGGTCGTTGACCGACTGCTCGCTTCCCCTCGTTACGGTGAACGTTGGGGTCGACATTGGCTCGACATCGCACGGTACTCAGACACAGCGGGCGATGCGAGCGACTACCCGATCCCGCAAGCCTACCTGTATCGCGATTGGGTTATCGATGCGTTCAATAACGACAAACCGCACGACGAATTCATCCGCGAACAGATTGCCGGCGACTTAATGCGAGGCGGGAGTGAGCCCGAGAACTGGCAGCGCACCGTCGCGACGGGTTATCTCGCGTTGGCGCGGCGCTTCAACGTGAATCCGAAAGAGAACATGCATATGACGTATGACGACACTGTCGACAACGTCGGCAAGTCCATTCTCGGGTTGACCATCGCCTGCGCCCGCTGCCACGATCACAAGTTTGATCCGATCCCGAATCGCGACTACTTCGCGATGTTCGGAATTTTCCAGAGCACGCGTTATCCATATCCGGGCTCTGAAAAAGGCCACCGTCCCAGCGATTTGGTGGCGCGCCATCCCGAGGAGATGGAGAAACTTCTTCAGCCGCATCTCGCCGAGATTTATAAGTTGAGCGGGAAGATCGGGAAGCTGGAAGGCGAAAAGCGCGCGTGGGTGAAGGGCGTCAGTCCGAAGACTTACGAAGAGATTCTGAAGGACATCGAAGAGACCACTAAGCTGCGCGATCCGCTGCTGGCCAGCACGCCCAAGATCGACATCGCCTTTGCGGTGGCCGAGGGGAAGCCCGCCGATGCGCGGATTCAGTTGCGCGGTGAACCTAAGAATTTAGGTGAGTCCGTGCCGCGCGGATTTCTGGAAATCATTAGTAAGAAGACGCTGCCAGAAGGCGCGGGCAGCGGACGGCTTCAGTTGGCGCAGTGGCTAACCGATCCGTCGAACGCGCTCGAATTTGGCAGCATCAGTTTGGACGCGGACTGGTGGCCACGCCGAGCGATTTCGGGAGGCGCGGAATGGCTCCGACTCATCCTGAACTGCTTGACTATCTGGCTGATCGCTTCGTCAAGAGCGGGTGGCGCATCAAGACGATGCACCGGGAACTGATGCTATCGGAGACATATCGGCTGTCGAACGAAGGCCCGGTGGCGAACCTGGAGATATAAGGGCAAAGTGATCAACAAGGATGAGATCAAGTTTACGGTGGAACTGCAAGGGAATGCCATCGAGTGGGTCGCGAAACGGCAGTAGCAAGTAACCGGTTTGACGATCAACGCGCCTGTATTGTCAGTGCGTCGTTTTCTCCCCCTCTGTTTGCTTTCGACGGCGTTGGTGAGGGCTGCGCCCGCCACCTTTGATGGCGCGGTCAAGCCTGTTCTTTCCCAGCGCTGCGCCATGTGTCACAACGACAAAATGGCTTCCGGCAACCTCAACATCGCGGGTTTCCTGAACCCGGCGTCGCTCAAGGATTCTCGCGACGGTTGGGAGAAGATTGTGGCGCTGGTGGTGTGCGAGGCTGGGACGAGCAAGGATCCCGCCGCGCTGCGACGAGTGTTGGCCGCTTGGCCGACTGCCGTCGTCCTCTGCGGGCGTACGGTGGGAGAGGGGCTCGCGTATCCAGCGGCAAGCATCGAGAAGGATTTTGCTTGGGCCACGCCTCATCCGGCCGTGGATGCGTGTAAGGCATTTCAAAAGATGCCCTATGACGCCACGACCCTGGATCTGGCGGCGGTTGTCTTCGCGGTGCATCCGGAGTTGGGTTTCTTCGATCTATCCGAGCCAGGCACAATTCAGATGGCCGACGACGGAAAGCTTGAAGTGAAGCCGGCTGCCGGTGGTAAGCATCGCGCGCTGTCGGTCGCAGCCGCCAAGTCGGCCGACTTACTTAAGACTTACATCGACATTGCCAGTCTGAAGCCCGAGCGGCGGCCGTTTAATTTCCGTCCTCCCGCGCCGTTAAGCCAGCCACACCTCCGGTTCCGCCGGCAGCGCAGAAATAGAGTGGCCACCCGGTCGTCATGCGACTTTCATCGTAAAGTGGTCTACTCGGCTCTATGGTGAAACCCGCTTTACTTCTAGGGGTGGCTCTGTTGGCTCACGCCCTATCCGCTCAATCGACCACCGGAACGATCCTTGGCACGGTAAGAGATAGTTCCGGCGCCATCGTTCCGCAAGCCAAAATCGGTGTCGTGAACACCGGCACCAACCGCCGCTTTGAAACCGTTACGGACTCAGAAGGGGCATACACGGCGCCGCTGCTCGGGATCGGCGCCTACACGGTCGAGGTGACAGCCCAGGGATTCCGGACGTACAAGCAGGACGGCATCCGGCTCAGCGTGAATCAGCAGGCGCGTGTCGATGTGACGCTTGCCGTTGGCGCGGTCAGCGAAACGGTGGAGGTGACGGCCGACGCCGCGGTGATCGAAACCACGACTTCATCGGTCGGCAAAGTGGTCGACAACAAACGCATCCGCGAACTGCCTTTGAACACGCGGAACGTGTACGGGCTCATTTACCTTACTCCCGGCGTGGCTGGAGGCATCGGGAATTCCCATAACCAAGTCGGCTACTCGATCAACGGTGTGCGCGGCGGTTTGATGGACACGCTGGTCGACGGGGCCTCTGCGGCGTTCCCGACGGTAAACGGCTTTCATGGCATCTCGGTCTTTCCTAGCGTCGACGCGGTGGAGGAGTTTAAAGTCCAAGCGCAGAATTATTCGGCGGAGTTCGGCAGGTCGCTTGGTAGCGTTCTCAACCTCGTCTACAAGAGCGGTTCCAACGATTTTCATCTGTCGGCCTACGACTTCATTCGCAACTCCAAACTCGACGCCAATAATTTTTTTAATAACGGCCGCGGAATCAAACTCGGCAGCTTCAAGCGCAATCAATTTGGCGGCGTATTCAGCGGTCCGATCAAACGCGATCGCACGTTTTTCATGACGTCGTTTGAGGCGTTACGGCAACGGGGCTTCGGTGAGACGCTTACTACGGTTCCAACCGCGCTTGAACGCCGCGGCGATTTCACGCAGACAGCGGCGGGTGTGGGCCGGCCGATCGTTATGTACGATCCGCTGACTACTGGACCCAATCCGGCGGGGGCCGGCTCCTTACGCACGGTATTCCCCGGCAACCTGATTCCTTCGACCCGGTTTGACCCGGTTTCACGGAATCTTTTGCGTTGGTGGCCCGAAGCCAATCAAGCTGGCACCGCCGGGACTAATCAGAATAACTTCTATAACTCAGGGTCGGCGCGCGTGAATACGGACAACTTCGACTTACGCATCGATCATAACTTGACCTCCAGTCAGCGCATCTTCGGGCGCTACAGCCGCCGAAAGTCGTTCGACGGGCCGCCGCAATATTTCGCCGGTGAATTGGGTGTGGCTGAAGGGCGGATCAATTTGAACGACTGGGGTACGAACGCGGTGATCGACTACGCAAATACGCTCTCGCCTGCGACGATCTGGACCACCAGGCTGGGCTTTGCCCGCAACAAGTATCTTTACGAGAACAACGGGCTTGGGTTTCTCCCTTCGTCGCTCGGCCTGCCGGCTAACATCGATACGACCGCCGATCGGGCGATGTTCCCGCAAATCAGCGTGGCTGGACAACGGAGCCTCGGCGGCGGCGATCATCGACAGTCGGGGTTTAACTCCTGGAGCCTCCTCTCAAACGTCGCGCGCGTTTCCGGTAAGCACACCGTCAAGTTTGGCTACGAAGGGCGCCTGCTGTTAATCAATGTTTGGGAAGCGCGGAACGCGGCGGCCTTCAACTTTACGGCTGGGTTTACTCAGGGGCCGAACCCCAACGCTGCCACCGCGACGGCGGGTTCGGGTTTCGCCAGCTTCCTGCTGGGCGCCGGTGCCAGCGGGAATCTATTGCAGGGCTGGAAGAACGTCGCGTCGGCCAGCACCTATCACGCTTTCTACCTGCAAGACGATTGGCGAGTGACTCGCAAGCTGACGTTGAATCTCGGCGTGCGCTTCGACTTCGACGTGCCGCGCACCGAGCGCTATGACCGGATGAATTGGTTCGATCCCTCGGTCCCCTCGCCACTGGCTTCGACGCCCGGTTTCTCGAATCTCAAAGGCGGCGTCCAGTTTGTGGGCGTCAACGGTAATTCACGCAGCCAGTACAACCTCGACAAGAACAATATCGCTCCGCGGGTGGGACTGGCGTATCAGGTGGACGGCAAAACAGTGGTGCGCGCCGGCTTTGGCCAGTTATTCGGCCCCTCTACGATGGCGGCGCAAGGAACCGTCGGTCCGTATGGATTCCGGAACGACTATCCTTGGGTGACGAGTCTCGACAATGGACTTACTCCGTTGAATTACTTGCGCAACCCGTTCCCGAATGGCTTCCGCGCGTTGCCTGGCGCAAGCGATGGTTTACTTACGGCGGTCGGAGGCACGCTCGAAGCTCCGCTGCGCAACACCGTCACCCCTTACACGTTACAGTGGAACCTGACAGTGCAGCGCGAACTGCCTGGACGCGTATTGCTCGAAGTGGGCTACATCGGCAACGGCAGCCGTCAGCAGTCGCGCGGCGGCGAGGGTGGATTTACGCTCAACCAGATTGACGCGCAGTATCTAGCGCTCGGCAGCCAGTTAAATCAGACCGTGCCGAATCCGTTCTTCGGGAAAGGCCTGGGCGGCGTGCCGGCGAATCAAACGGTCGGGCGCAGCCAGTTACTACGCCCTTATCCGCAGTTTGGTGAGTTACATCCGCTGTTTTCTAATGGCGGCAACACCAGCTATCATGCGCTGCAAACGACGTTCTCCAAGCGTTTTACCGAGGGCGTCACCTTTGAAGGTAACTACACGTTCTCAAAGAATCTGGCTCACGACGAGAGTCATATGGATAGTTACAACCTGGCGCTTTCCAAAGCAGTCACCGGCAACCACATCCCTCACCGCCTGGTATTCAGCGGTTTGTATGAGCTACCGTTCGGCAAGGGCCGCAAGTTTGGCATGGGCATGTCGCGTCTCGTCGATCTAGGCGTTGGCGGTTGGCAGATCAATGTCATTGCCACCATTCAGTCGGGCACGCCGCTTTCGATAGGTGCGACCAATTCGATCGGACTATTTACCAAAGCGGCTCGCGCCAATAACAATGGGACCAGCGCGGCCAAGAGTGGTAACGTGCGAGATCGCCTAGCCGCTTAATTCGATCCCACTGTCTTCACCCAGCCCGCGCCCTTTGCCTTCGGCAACGTGGGCACGCGGCTGCCCGATGTGCTGAGCCACTACGGTAATAACTTCGACTTATCGCTCTTCAAGCAGTTTGCGCTGACCGAGAAGACGAAGCTACAGTTCCGTGCGGAGGCGTTCAACGCATTCAATCGCGTGCAATTTGGCGGCATCAACACGACCGTCACCGCCGGCGCCGCGTTCGGTTCGGTGACCAGCCAGGCCAACTCGCCGCGTCAGATGCAGTTCGGGTTGAAGTTACTGTTTTAGTTAGAGCGGTTTATTGATTCGGATAGGTGCAGACCGCATGCTTGCGCATGGCGGCTCTGAATCGAGATGCGGGCGCAGCCGATACACCACTTACTTGGTGTCAGGCCAACTCGCCGCGCCAGATGCAGTTCGGGTTGAAGCTGTTGTTTTAGTTGCGCAGCCGATACGCCAAATACTTGCTATTCCGGTAGACCGGCTCCCGGCCCGGGATAGTGTCCTTATGTTGGACGACCAGATAGTCGATCCCCAAGGCTGCGAGCCGTGCTGCATCGATCTCCTTTGGCGCTCCCGCTGCTTGCCAACGCTTCCACCACTCGTCCGCGAAGTCTTCAAGCAGATTGACTTGGCCGCCGACTTTCCAATCTACGTAAACGGCGCGCTTGGCATACACGCGGAAAAGGCCGGGATAGAGCGCCTGCCCCGCAGCGTGAAATTGGAAAACGTCGTCCTTACCCGTATGGGCGCGCGCCCAGCCGGAGAGCGCGTGAATCTCCGGGTGATCGAGCGCACGGAAGTTGCGCACTTTGGCCACCTGCGGAATCAGATAGAACGGCAAGGCGAGCGCAAGAAGCAATAGCGGCTTGTACCAGCGGATGGCGGCGACGGCGATCAAGGCGAGTCCGATGAATACCAGGAGCCGCACCAGCATGACCGGATCGGTGATCGCTTGCCAGGGAAGCCGGACCAAGGTGAGTTGAGAGGTGAGTCCGAACGCTATGGCGAACCACGGCCACGAGGCCCAGGTGGAGCCCGTCTGCGCAGCGCGGATGCCATTGAGCGCGGCCCCGAGAATCGCGAACATCGTGACGAACAGCAGCGCTCGCATCGGCTGCCATTGCGGGAGGAGACTCCATTTGGCTTGCTCCAGCAGCAGATAGGACAGCGGAATCATGAGTCCGCCGAAAACCGTTAGCCCAAGAGCCATCGTCGATACGAACGGTGGCGTTACGGAGCGTAGTTGCCTCCACGCGGCAATCGCTACGCCGAAGACGAAGAGCCAATGCGTCGACCAGAGCGCGCCCCAAATACTGAGGAAGTTGTAGGAGCCGCGCAGGCGTTGCAATTCTTCGAGCGCTGGACTGATGGCCGAAAAAAGGTGCTGCGGTTCGGAGACGCCGGCCTGTAGTTTCGACAGCACGTAGACGGCGGCAATCGCCGCCGCGATGGGCAACCCGGTCCGCCAACGGCCATCGCCGGGTTTGCGCGCCAGCCACAATCCGGCTGCGCCAACCATCAACACGGGAAGAGCGGTCGGCGGATGATAGAGAATTGCCACGGCAACGGCCGCCCCAGCCGCCAGCCAGCGTTCGTGGGCCGCCAAACCGATTCCGAGCACAAGCAACGGCACGGCAAAGCCCCGCGGCACCGGCTCATACTCTGCGATCAGCACCGCCGGACCAACGATGGTTGCGCCCAGTCCGAAGAACGATGCGAACAGCACCGACCAGGGCGCGGCGAGGCCGCAGGCCCGCCCCAACAAATACGCGCCTACCAGACCCGCGAAGCGAAACACGAGTTGCTGGATTTGCAGGACATAGACAAAATCGAGTCCGGTCAAGCGCCGCAACCCAAGCGCCGCTTCGTCGTAGACCGTATAGGAAACATGCGGGCGCAACGCGACGGGATCCTGCGCGTACAACGTGGGGTCGGCGAGACGATCCAGGATCGGCAGGTAGATCTGCGTGTCCGAATGCAGGTATGTATGGCCGGGAAAATAGACGAAGCCCCCGAACAGCAAGAGGCCGAGCGCCGCAACGGCGGCTATTGTGTGGCTGGTATTTTCTCGAGCTGCTGTTTGGCCCATTTACGATCCGGATTGAGGGTTAGCGATTTTTCCAGCGCCTTGCGCGCCGCTGCGGCATTCTGCGCTTTGCGGAGCGCGATGCCGTACCACAAGTGCGCTTCGGCGGACTTGCCGTCGAGTTGGATCGCCTTCTCAAAATCCTGGATCGCCAACTTTACGCCGCCGCCGAACGCCTCGGGAAGATAGTAGTTGCCGACGCCCCGGCTCATCCACGCGGCTGAAGATTTCGGATTGAGCTCGATCGCCTTCTTCACTTCGTCCATTGCACAGCGGCCGTATTTGAGCGCGGAAAGCGGGTTGGCCGGGATCACCTGACCGCATAACGTGCCGAGCAGGCGATGCGCCTCAGCGTCATTCGGCTTGAGCTCGATCGCCTTGCGCGCCGGGCCCATTCCTGCCTCGGCCGCGCGCCGTCCCATGCCTTTGTCGCCGACTTCGATGGCCAATTGCGAAAGCATGGACTGGTGCGTGGCCGCATCCAACTGCGCCGCAAAGTCGGCTGGTTTTTTAGCGGCGGCGGCAGTTGAGTCGCCCGCGATCTTTTCCATGGCCGCGCGATTCTGGCCGTTCAGCGCCAATTGTGCGGGCGGCGCCTGCGATGCGGCGAAGAGCAGTGCGGTGAGCGCGAACAGTCTCGTCATCCTTTCAGGCTGCCACAGTTGTCTTGCGGATCACAAGGAAGTAAAGCCCCAGGCAGACCAGCAGGACGCCGTTGACGGCTACCACAACCGGCGCGCCATAGGCTTTTACGAAGAGGCCACTGAGCAAGGCGCCGAACGGCATCCCGCCGCGAAAAGCCATGTTGTAGACGCTCATCACACGCCCGCGCATGTCGTCGGTGACGGTCTCCTGGACAAGCGACGCTACCAGGGAAAATGTCGACATCAGCGTGGCGCTGCAGACGAATAACAGCGCGTAGCTTAAGATCAGGTTTCTCGACCAGGCGAAGGCTACCATTAACACGCCGAGGGCAATCAGATTCCCCAATGCCAGGCGCCACTTGTTGCGGCCCTGGTGAAAACTCGCCACCAGTAGCGCGCCGAGAATCGCGCCCGCGCCGGTCATTTCCAGCAGCACGGTGAAGCCGCCGGCGCCTTGATGAAATACTTCCTTGGCGAAGACCGGTAGAAAAGTTAACAGCGGCACTCCGAGCATGGTCATCAGGAAGGCGATTACCACGAGAACCTTCATCGTGGGCTGGCCCAGGATGAAGGTGAAGCCTTTCTTCATGCTCTCCACCATCGATTCGGTGCTGGGTTTGGGCGTGAAGCGCGACTTGACGACCCATAGCGTAATGATGACGGCCACGTAGGACAGGCCGTTGAAGTAAAAACACCACGCCGCGCCGAGGCTGGTGAAGGCGAGCAGTCCGACAGCAGGGCCAATCATTCGTCCCAGGTTGAATTGAATCGAGTTGAGGGCGATCGCGTTGGGCAGATCCGGTTTGTCCACCAGCGTGGGAATCAGCGATTGATAGGCCGGGCCGCCGAACGCCTGGGCGGTGCCGACCACAAATGAAAGGGCGAGGATGTGCCAGATTTTGACGACGTCGTAGGTGAACAGAATCCCGAGCGTGATCGCGCAGGCCATCTGCACGAATTGCGAGCCTAGCAAGATGTGGCGGCGGTCGATGCGATCCGCCACCACTCCGCCCACCAGGGTGAAAAGGAAGATGGGTATCTGGCCGAAAAAAGCGTCGAAGCCCGGCATGCTCGGATCGTTCGACATTTCAAAGACCAGCCAGCTTTGCGCCTGAGTCTGCATCCAAGTACCGATCGTGGACAGGCAGGCGCCGATCCACATCAGACGAAACTCGGGATACTGGAAGGCTTTGAAGGTTCGCTGCAGCAAGTGGCGCCCGCCTCGCTCGCGCTACGGCAGAGGCTGCGGGCGCTTGATCAGGTGCACGATGTTGCCGTCGGCGTCGTTGAAGAACACCAAGCGATTGCCTTGTGTTTCAAACGGCTCTCCGCGGAAACTGACGCCGCGCCTCTTCAATTCGGCATGCGCCGCGTCGAAATCGTCGACCTCGATCGCCAGATGGCGGATTCCCGGTGTCTTCATCTCGTTGGTGGCGCGGTCGCCCTCGGACGGAATGATTTCGAGCATGCTTCCGTTAGCGGCGCGGACAAAATAGTTGCCGGCGTACTCGAAGTTGATGCGAAAATCCAGGTTGTCTTTGTACCAGTTGGCCAGCTTCTCCGGATTCGGAGAAGCAATGGCGGTGTGCTCGAGGCCATTGAACATAAGCCTGAATTTTAGCACGCGGGCCGTGCCGCGCCGTGTGTTAATAGACGTCGAAGCAGAAGACGTCGGCTGATCCGGTTGGTCTCAGGCAGTAACTGCCGTTCTCAAGCGCTTCGGTCGCTTCCAGCTTATATAGGCTGTTGCCATCCACCTTAGTGACTGATAGCCGGACAGGCTTCGGCGCGTCTTTCGATTTTTTCGGGTTGTTTGGAAACGCCACTTCGCGATTGCCCGCTTTTGAGACGCTCACTCGATAGAGCTCCAGCTTTTCAGGAACCAGCTTGGCGGAATCGAGCAGGAAAATCGGCTCCGCTAGCGGAGTGCGGGCGGGCGATGAAGTGCCTTTGACGATGTTGGCGTTGTCGTCCTTACGCTTTTCTTCCATTGCCGTACTGGTTTCGAGCGGCACCAGATTGCTGGCGTGCAACAGATACGGCAGGTCTTGCTTCGGCGGTTTGGGGCCCGTGTATTTCTTCGGAGCCTGCGCGAAGGCGGAGGCGGTGAGGAGGGCCATGCCCAGCAGGGTGACGGAGGAGACGAGAACTCTTCGCATGGTGGCTATCTAAGATTGTAGACGCGCCAGAGGTCACTGGGTGGTACGCGATAGTTGAAATTTGCTAGCGAGGGCGTTGCGATGCGAGCCACGCCTCCAGCGCGGGGTCGTTGAAATTCGGGATCGCGAGTTCAACGCGCGGGAGCGTGGGCAGCGTCGTAGTCAGCCCCACCAGGCGTGCGCCTGCTTCATGCGCTGACTGAACGCCAGCGAGCGAATCTTCAAACACGATGCAGTTCGACTCCAAGCAGCGCGGCGGCGGCGAGATAGATGTCGGGGAAGGGCTTCGGTCGCGGCGCTTGGTGGCCGTCCACGACGAATTGGAAGTGCTGCCGTATTCCGCCTTCTTCGAGGACAAAATCGAGATTGGGCCGCTCGGCATTCGATGCGACGGCTTTGGGCGGCTTTGGGTGTGCGGCGAGAAACTCACGGATGCCGGGGACCAACCATTGCTCCAGCTCTGGCCTCATCAACTCGCGATAGAGCCGTTCTTTGTCCGCCCCATGCCGATGGACGGTTTCGTCGTCGAGATCGTCGCCGAAATAGTCGCGTACGATATCGTCATTCCGGAGGCCGTGCATGCGGTCCTCAATCTCGCCGGGGAGGATGCCATGCTGCGCGAGATAGATTTCCCAGGCGCGATTGTGTAACGGCGTGGAATGAACGATGACGCCGTCCATGTCGAAAATCAAGGCTAAGCCGGGTGCGAGGGTAGGCAACTTAAATGGTAACGCGCGCCCAGTCTGGTTCGACTGGACGCGCGTTGGATCGAAGTGAAGCGGCTGCGTCTAGAATACGAAGCGGCCGCTGTATTGGAGCTGGCGGCCGAGATAGCCCGGGCGCTGCGCCGTGATGGAGCCGAAAGCGGAGTTGCCGAAAGTTGTATTGGGCAGATCTCCGT
>JAYUSQ010000215.1:0-42282 GCA_043755595.1 Acidobacteriota bacterium
AATTAACTAAACCGACCGACTCATTTCAACGCGGGTGCGCCCGACGAGTCTGCGGCGCACGCCAAAACATTCTCGGTCGGAAATGTAGAAACTCCAGCGACCGGACTCCGTCCGGCCATTCTCGATCATTTCGGTCTCGTAGCAGCCATGGAATGGCTAGCCAATGACGTGTCGCGGCGAACCGGGCTTGAGTGCGACTGCGAATTGGAAGCGGGTCTCCAAGTGGACCAGGCGCTGCGGACGACCGTTTTCCGGATCTTTCAGGAGGCTCTCACCAACGCCGCGCGGCATTCCGGCGCCAAGATGGTGCAGGTCGGTCTGCGAACCAATGCGGGCCGGCTCGAACTGACTGTGCAGGACGACGGCAAGGGATTCGGCGAGGAAGGCAGCGAAGAAAAGACGCACTCGCTCGGCCTGATCGGCATGCGCGAGCGGGCACGGGAAGCCGGCGGAGCCATCACAATCACTGGCGTGCCCGGTCAGGGAACGCGCGTGGCGGCATGGTTCCCGATCGATGATCCCGCAGGAAGCAGGGAGGCCTTGTCATGATTCGCGTAGTTGTAGCCGACGATCATCCCGTGGTGCGCAAGGGGCTGTGTTCTATCCTCACCGAAGGCAGCGCGATCCAGGTCACGGGCGAGGCCAACAACGCACAGGAGGTGCTGGCGCTGCTCGGCCAGGTGCCTGCCGACGTACTGGTGCTCGACATCGGCATGCCAGGCCGTTCGGGACTTGAATTGCTACAGGACTTGAAGCTGTCGCATCCGAAGTTGCCAGTGCTGATCCTGTCACAGTATCCCGAAGAGCAGATTGCCGTGCGCGCCATCCGGTCCGGCGCTTCCGGCTACCTGAACAAAGAGAGTGCGCCCGATCAACTGGATTGCGTCCGGCAAGACGGTTTCCGACTTTGCCGGCGAGATCAGCCTCATCATCAGGAGGACCTGGTATTCACGATCCGACAGAGCCTGGTGGGGCTCGGTCGTGCCGCCTTCGACGGTCACCGCCAACAACTCAGCGAGATTTCGGCGTGAGGAACTTTCGACCCTGAAAAATTCGCTGCACGGCCTCGACAGCTTTGAAGACGGTGAGCACCTACCGCACGGCGCATCCTGGAAAAAATGAATTTGAAAAACAACGCGGAGCTGACTCGCTACGCGATTCAAAACCAACTCGTCTAAGTTCCGCTGAACCAGCCGATCTAGTCGGCGCATTACTACAACTCCGGCGACAGCGATCTTTAGACTCCCAAGGCTTACCGCCCGAAAATGATTCGCTCTCGCTCAAACAGCCGCTTGGTCAGCACCAGCAGGCAACCTGACAACAGCACAACCGTCAACTCCGCAATCAGGAAGCTCCAAAGAGGGGGAAGGTTGCCGCGAACGACTTCGAGCGCCAGGGCGTACTGTCCGACCAGGGGGATTGGGGACAACCACGGCTTGCCGTCCAGCGGATAAATCGTATTGACGATACCCGGCGCGGTACACAACAGAATCATGGGGGCGAGGTAGCCTTGCGCCTCTTTGAACGAACGCGCGAAGGTGGCGACGTACATCTGCATCGCCGGCATCAACAACGCCACCGGCCACATACCCGCGAACAAAACCAGCGTGTCTCCCCAGCCGAACCGGAACCGGAAGCCGAATTGATGTAACGGGAGCCGCATCATCAGGAAGGAAAACAACACCAGCGTAAAGATCAAACCCGCCGATGCCGCCAAGACTCCGGCAAGCCATTTCCCGGCCACTAATTCCATACGCGGCACGGGATTCACCAACAACGGCTCCAGAGATCCTCGCTCCCGCTCACCCGCCGTCGCGTCGGTTGAGACTGAGATAGCGGAGGTGAAGGCCGACATAATCACCAGCAATGGAATAATCCCGAGAATCATGGCGGCGCGCTGCCGCGCGTTCGAGACTTCGACATCTTCGATCACGAGCGCGCTGGCGATCGAAGGGCTCACGCCGCGTTCGATCAAGCGGAGCCCACCCACCTGTCCGCCGAACTGCCGCAAGAGAGTCTTCAGGCGATTCACCTTGGGCAGGCTTTCGGTCGACGTCGAGTCCGATACGACCTTCACCGGCGCCGGCGAGGAGTCACGGAACTTGGCGCCGTGATTCTTGGGAATGATGAGGACGACTTCCAGCGTCCGGTCACGAACGGCCGCCTCCGGGTCGGTTTTCGGGCCTGGCACGATTTCGATCCCAGGCTGTTGCCCCAGCCAATCGATCAACAGCGGCGCATATTCCGCCCCCACCACGGGAACTTTGAAGTCCTCGGCGCCGCGGTGCTTCTCCGCCATCCGGTTGAATATGTAACCGAACAGCAGAGGCGCGACCAGGGTACCGATCAGCATCGAGTAAATGGAACGCTTGTCGCGAAAGGCGTCCTTGATCTCTTTGCGCGCCACGACCCACACACGATGGAAATTCATGGTTTCTCCAGCCCGGCGAGCGAAACAAACGCGTCTTCGAGATCGGGTTTTCCGGCCTGCTGCCGCAACTCATCGGGCGTACCCTCGGCCACCACGCGGCCGGCGGCAATGACGACAATCCGGTCGCAAAGTGCGGAAACTTCCTGCATGATGTGGCTCGAGAAGACAACGCATCGGCCATCATCCCGCAGACGCCGGATCAGGTCGCGCACCGCGCGTGTGCTCATCACATCCAGACCGTTGGTGGGCTCATCCAAGAGCACGTTGCGCGGCTCGTGAATCAACGCGCGCACCAGCGCGACCTTCGTTCGTTCACCATGCGAGAAACCTGCGACGGGCCGGTCCGCAATGGACCGCATGTCGAAGCTGTCCAGCCAGGTTTCGATGCGGCTGCGGATCTCAGCCGGATTCATGCCGCGCAATTCGGCGAAGTATTCGATGTGCTCGCGTGAGGTGAGGCGCGGGTAGAGGCCGGAAACGTCGGGCAGCACGCCCATGCGCTCCTGGCCGCCCTGCGGGTCGCGCAGCAGATCGACGCCATCGACATCGATCGTGCCGGTATCGGGCTTCAACAACCCATAGATCATCCGAAGCGTTGTGGTTTTGCCAGCGCCGTTGGGCCCAAGCAATCCGGTCACCGCGCCGTCAGGAGCGGTGAAGGAGACGTCGTCCACCGCCACTACCGGGCCGAAATTCCGGCGCAGATTTTCGACGCGGATCATGGTTTGCCCCCTTCTTCGGAAGCGAGGCCGCCAGGGTCGGGGCCGGCCGGAGTAAGGAAGAACGGAGTGCGCTTCAAACGTTTCAAACATTCCGTCTTTAGTCCGTCGGCGCTGGCAGCCTTGACGAAGTCCGCCGTCATCCGCAGGACACAGCCGTTACTCGTCGTACCGTGCCCCGCCCCGGGTATCGCAAAGTGGCGCGAATTCTTCAATTGTTTGGCCATTTGTTCGCCCCAGACCGGCGGTGTCACCGGGTCGAGTTCGCCTGAGAGAACCAGCGCCGGAACACCGCTAACCAACGGCTCATAGAAGGCCGCGTCCACCGGATTGCGCGGCCAGAAATCGCAGGGCTTCAAACGATTGTTGACGATCTCGGCCCCCAGGAAGGTCGCCTCGGTCTCCTTCGCAATCGTGGCGCGGTCGATGCGCGGCGCGTCTTCGGCGCAGACCACCGAGTAGTGCATCCCGGTGCTCATGGTTTGGGCAATGCCGCCGAATCCAGCCGTCATAGCGAACAGCCCTTGGTAGTCGCCCTTCTCGGCGCGATCGAACAACATTGGCAACAGCGAAGCGAGTTCCGGGAAATACATGGCGTTGAAGACCACTCCGGCGATCATCGATGCTTTTACAGTGACATCTTGCTCCTTGCCGGAACGCGGATGGCGAAAATGAACTCGCTCGGGTTTGGCCGCTAAGCGAGTGAAGAGCCGTTGCACCTTCTCCCGTAAATTGGGGAAGCGCGCGCGGCACGCCGCATCCGCATCGCAGTCGCGGAACATCAGGTCGAGCGCGCGTTGGCCATCGCGAGGCATATAGAGAGGCAGTCGCATGTCGGGCGGCGCCACGCCATCGAGTACCACACTACGGACGCGGCCGCCGTGCCGTCGCAGGTACGTGATCGCCGCGCGCGTGCCGTAAGAGCCGCCGTAGAGATTGATTTTTTCGTAGCCGAGAAACGCGCGCACATCGTCGATGTCGTCCATGGCGATCTCGGTTGTGTAGAGGCGGACATCGGCGTCGTACTTCGCGAGGCAACCCTTGAGAAGCGCGAGGTATTCCTCCGGGCTCCGATCGACCGTGTGGTCATCCTCATTCTTGAACTCGCAATTCAACGGGTTCGAATTACCCGTGCCCCGTTGATCCACCAGCACGATGTCGCGATCGGTTTGGAGCCGGCGGAAATGGTCCTTCAGAGTACCCGCCATCTTCGCCGCTCCGGCGCCGGGACCGCCGGCAAAGAAGAAGACGGGATCCGGCGCGGACGTTCGGCTCAAGCCCGGCAGTAGCACAATCTTGAGCTTCAGCTTGCGGCCGGCCTTCGCTGCGCGATTTTCCCAAACCTCAAGTTCGCCGCAGTAGGCATCGGTCGGGCCTTGCTCAGCGACACAGGGCGCGAGTTTGTCGAGTGCCGTTGTCTGGGGTCGAAAGCGCGCGCAGCCCGAGCCGGAGGCCAACACAATAAGGATGGGAAGCAATAACTTCACAGCTATTAATGATAGCCAACAGCCTGAGTCCGAAAACGCCGGCAAACGCGGCAGAATCATTTAGATTCTATTTTTGCTCTCCGTCTTTACGCGGGTCCTGGTTGCTATCATCGTCTCACGGTCACCCCTCATGATTCACTATGACCCACACAAGTGGCTGGATCACTTCTTCGACATTCGCGGCTCGCTGGTCAAAGAAATCAGCCTGCGCGTAACGCTTTGTCTGCTCTGGACAACGGCCATTGTCACCACTCACTTCCTGTGGCGCCCGATGCAGATTTCCTCGCTCCTCCACTCGCTGGTGGGCTTGGCGCTGGGCCTGCTGCTTGTGTTTCGCACCAATGCTTCCTATGACCGGTTTTGGGAGGGCCGCAAGTTATGGGGCGGGATTGTCAATGAGACACGCAACTTGGTCCGCAGCGGCGCGGTGCTACTCAACGCCGACCGCGAGCTGCTGCTGGAGTTAACCCGCTGGACCGCGATTTTTCCCTACGCCGCCGCGCGCGGCCTTCGGGGCCAGACGGGGCTTGGACCACTGGCTACGAATCTGCCGGCTGCTGAAGTGGCCGCCGTCGATCAGGCGCAACACGCGGCTCTCGCCGTCTCGTTGCGCATGACTGCGGCGCTCAACCGCGCACGAGAACGCGGCGTCATTTCCGACATCATCTACACGTCGCTCGATCAAAACACCCAACAATTGGTCGACTACCTCGGCGGCTGTGAGCGAATCCGCAAGACGCCGCTGCCTTTCGCCTACGTGGTTCATCTTCGCCGCGCGTTAGTGCTCTACTGCTACACCTTGCCGTTTGCGCTGGTATCGACTTATGGCTGGTACACGATCCTGGACGTGCTGATTATCAGCTACGTCTTCTTCGGCATCGAAGAGATCGGCGTTGAAATCGAGGGCCCGTTCGGGAACGACGACAACGATCTGCCGCTCGACGATATCTGCGAGACGATTCACCGAAACCTCTATGCGATGGCGAGCATCGAGAGTCTGCCGAAAGAGATTTTGCCGGAGGGTCTATGAGTTTACCGCGATTGTTGGCCGCATACGGTCTGGCGGCTGTGTGGACGTTGTCGCAAGCGCAACAGGTGCGAGATAGCACGGTGGAAGTAGCGGTCGAGCGCGAAGTTGCAGTCACCTCGCTCGAAGGATTCTTCAGCATCACCGCCACCGCGCCCGCTTCGGCCGGCCTTGCGCAAGTGGCCGCGGCGCTGGAGCCCGTAGGCGTGCGGGCGGAGCATCTTCGCGGCGTCTACTACGAGGAGGGCCGCACCTTTCTTCTGCCGGGCGGGGTCGAGCCTACGACGGTTTCATACTCTTTTGAAGTTCGCGTTCCCGCCGCGCGTCTGGAGCCGCTGGCAGTTCAGATGGCTGTCCTATACGCTCAGCCTCCGGCGCCTCTCTCGCGCTTTAGTTTCTCGACGCGGTTGGCTCCGTCGGCGCCCGGCCTCGATGCCGCCCGGTTAGCGGCGCTGCCGGCGCTGTTTGAAGAGGCGCGCGCGAAGGCCGAAGCTACCATCGCAGCAGCTGGGCAGGCGCCGGGGCTGATCGTGGCGATGGAGGATGAAGTTACTTCGAACGGGACGTCGGCAATTGTGGGGCTGTCGCTGCGTATGGCGCGAGTTACTCCAGCCATAGCCGGCGTTGCCTCGCTCGGCCGTGGCGTGACCGCAGTCACCGCCCGCCCGATGAGTGGGCCGTTCGATGTGGCGGTCATCGGCATCACTGTTCGCTCGGGTCTCGGGGCCGCGTTGCGTTTGCTCACCCCGCTTGGAGTCACTGCCGCTAATCTCTCGTCTCAATCGTCGAGCGTAACGGACGGGCTCCAATTCGGAGGTACACGTCTGAGCAGCCTGACTTACTTTTCGGTGACCAAGCCGGTGGCCGAACTCCCACGCTTCATCGATGCGTTGGTCAAACTCGCCCGTGACGCGCCCGGGAGCGTCGGCTTCAGCGCGTCGCTCGACTACTCCCCGGAGGTGCGCGCGCATGAGCGGGAGAAAGCGATTCAGGGATTGCTGGCGGAGGCGCGTCGAAAGGCTGAACCCTTGGCGCGCCTGTTGAATCTTCCGCTGGGAAATCCGCGGAGTATCGTCGATAGCCAATCTCGAACGGGCTTGAACCGTTCCACAGGTTTCGCGGCGTTCGTCCTAGACCTCGGTTACTTCGGCTTTCCAGCGGCTTCATCCATACTGGGATCGGATCTGGGTTTGACGGTTGAGTTCGCGGTCGATTAGGGGCTGTCATGGGACTCCATCGTTTGGTCTTCCTCTCGTTCATCGCCGCCTCCGTCTGCATGCGAGGCCAGTCCGTTCTGGCTTCGAGCGAGCGCACGATGGCCGCCCTCCCGGCTAGCGAAGTAGTCTTCCTGGTGACGGTAAGCGGGCCGTTGGATCGGACGCTCGCTGACGCCGTCCAAGCCCTCGCGCGCGCGCAAATTCAGGCGCAAGAACTTGCTGGACGCCTGTCCAGCTCGTACTCGTCCTTTGGGAACACGAGCGCACAAGAGTTTTTGTTTCGCGCTGTCCGGCCAATGGCGCGCTTCGCTGAATTACAGTCGCTGCTGCAGGAAATCGCTTCAGCAAGCCGCGATCTTCGGGTCGGATTCACCAGCTACAGCCAGTCGAGCGAAGCCGACATCGATACGGCGCGCGCAACCCTGCTGCCGGATTTGTTTCGCGAGGCGAAGGCGCGGGCCGAGATGATTTTGATTGAGTCGGGCTATCGCCCGGGCTCTATTGTCGAGCTTGCCGAGTCGGTTGTTCGCTCCGGCAGCGGACTAAGTTTTTCCCTGGCGATGCGGATGGCGCGGCTAGGGGCGGCGCAGACGGCGCCTATTGTTTCAACCCCGGTCACACCAGCGGTGCAGCCGTATCGTTTCGGCCCGCCGCGACTGATAGCGTCTTACTATGCTTCGGCGCAAGGCCGTGCGGAGCTATTCAAACTGCTCAAACCCGCCGGCGTGACCGAGGCCCAGTTGACCGGACTCCATGCCAGTCCCTATATTTTTCGCGATTCGGATGGGGTCGCCTTCAACTATCGTTTCACGATTCCGTTGACCGGGGAGGAAGGGGCGACGCGGGCGGGTAAGCTGCCGCGGCTTGAGAATAGTAGCTTCGAGATCGTGTTTCCCCAGACGCCGAGGCCCGAGGATCCGATCGCGCTCCACACCATCGCGCGGTCCAAGGCTAAGCCATTGGCGGAACTGTTAAGCGGTACGCTGGGTGAGAGCCTGGGCACGGCAGAGGGGACTACGGCTGCGATAACCATCCCGACCAGGGTGATTCGCAGCGGAGATTTTTCCTCGAACGTGATTCCCTCAGAGCGAATCTATGCGCTCCGCACGTCATTATTCGAACCGCCGTCCCCGCCGTCGCGCCGCTATCGCTTCGCCGTGATTAACGCAATTCCGTAAGCCTGCGCTAGAATAGAAAGGTCCTTCCCGTTCGGGCTGTAGCGCAGCCTGGCTAGCGCGCTTGCTTGGGGTGCAAGAGGTCCCGGGTTCAAATCCCGGCAGCCCGACCATATTCTGAAGATAAGTTCAGTCACCCCATTTTCATTCCCCCCATCCCCATCGATCTTGGTAGAATGAATCTTCCCGGCGCTTCCGCGCATCCCTGTAATTGCCCATGGCCGTAGCCGTTCCCCGCCTCTATCCTCACGCTGACACTTCCGTTCTGGCGCAAATCGGCCATACTCCGCTCTTACGTTTGGCCAAGCTGGCGGCGGATTTCCCGGGCATCGAAATCTACGGCAAGGCTGAATACTTCAATCCCGGCGGCTCGGTGAAAGATCGCCCCGCGCTCAACATGATTCTCGAAGGCGAGCGTACGGGCAAACTCACGCGCGACCGCGTGATCCTCGACGCCACCAGCGGCAACACGGGCATCGCCTATGCAATGGTGGCCGCCGCGCGCGGCTACAAAGTGAAGCTTTGCCTGCCGATGAACGCTTCGCCGGAGCGCAAGAAGATCCTCAAAGCCTATGGCGCCGAACTCGTTTTGACCGATCCCGGCCAAGGCTCCGACGGCGCGATTATCGAATGCCGCAAGATCTACGCGGCGGACCCGGATCGCTACTACTACCCCGATCAATACAACAACCCCGCCAACTGGCAGGCGCACTTTGAATCGACGGGCCTTGAAATCATGGACCAGACCGATGGACGCATTACGCACTTCATCGCGGGCATGGGCACCAGCGGCACTTTTATGGGTGTCTCGCGGCGTCTCAAGCGCGACCTGCCGCACGTGCAATGCATCTCCATGCAGCCCGCCACCAGTTTTCATGGACTCGAAGGCTTGAAGCATATGCCCACGGCGATCGTGCCTGGAATCTACGACGAAAAGCTGGCTGACGAGAACATCTGGATCGAGACCGAAGACGCTTATAAAATGGTGCGCCGGGCCGCGCGCGAAGAAGGCGTGCTGATCGGAATTTCGGCCGGCGGCAATCTAGTAGCGGCGCGGAAGGTGGCCGAACGGCTGGCGGCGCGCGGCGAAACTGCCGTGATCGTCACCGTACTGTGCGATGGCGCCGACAAATACTTGAGCGAACATTTCTGGGACGACGAAGAATAACCGGCCGCGTCGAAACCCTTTAAATGATTTTGTTACCATCCAGTGGTGACTGCCTGTGCAGATGCGTTTTGGTTTGACTTTCGCAAATTATGAATGACCATTTGCCGGGTGACAATGAACCTACGCAGCGGGTGCGGTGCCCCGTCCACGGCTTCATTCGGTATTCGAAAAACGAGAGAAAGGTCATCGATCACTGGGCATTCCAGCGGTTGCGACACGTGCGTCAGCTCGCGATGGAGTACTTGGTTTATCCCGGTGGCGTCCATACGAGGTTTGAACACAGCCTAGGAGTTCTTGAGCTCGCGACCCAAGTATTCGATCATTTGTCGCGAGGACACGGAGGTCATCGTTCGGACATAGAGAACGATCTTAAACAGGTCCCTGAGCTTGCCGACGATACGATGCCGATGGCCCGGCAGTTGGTGCGGTTGATGGCCCTCCTCCATGATATCGGGCACCCTGCGTTCGCTCATGCCGGCGAAAAAGGCATTCCAGGCGGCGAGGTTTCCATCCATGTAATCGATAAGGTGCTGGGCACCCTTCTCGATAACACTTTTTTCCCTGGCGCGGCGGCCGTGTTGGTTCGGCTGATGGAGAAGTCGCCCGAACTCGCTTTCCTGAGCCAGATCGTATCCGGTGAGCTCGACGCGGATCGGGCGGACTACCTGTTGCGCGACTCGCTTCATTGCGGCGTCAGCTACGGGTTATTCGATTCGGCCAGACTCGTCGAATCTTTGACGCTTGTCCAGGATCCCGACAGTGGCCTCCATCAGTTGGCGCTTGACCGCGGTGGAGAACACACATTCGAGGCGCTCATTCTGGCTCGATACCAGATGAACACCCAGGTATACTTTCACAAGATACGAAGGATTTTCGATCACTACCTGGAAGAGTATTGTCGACTCTGGGGTCCCGAAAATTATCACACTCTAGATGATGTGTTGTGTCATGACGATACGTCGGTGACGGTGGAAATCAGAAAAGACGCTCGTCGCGATGGTGAAAAGAAGCAATGGGCGTCGAGGATCGTTGAAAGGCGGCATCATCGTGTTGTGCATGAGACCGGGGACAACGCCGATCGGGCGCATTTACAGAAGGCAAAGCGAATTCTCAAGCGCTTGCAGGAACACTACGGGACAGTGGACTTCTACCTAGACGATTCCCCCGTCTCGATTCACAAACTATCGATCCCCGGGGAACAGGACCAATCAAAAGTTCGGAATCTCTACATCAAGGAGCGCAATGGCAATACTGTTCCCCTCGCTTACGAGAGTGCGATCATTGGGAAGATTCCCAAGCAAGTGCGAACAGTCCGGATCTTCGCTGATGCGGATAAAAGCACTCTGAAGTCGATCAGCGACGAAGTTAGACAGTTGGAGAAAACTATATGAGAATGAGCGTTGAACTTGTTTACTCTAATAACTTGTGCGCGGCCTTCCTGACGGCGATCGTGAAGGCTTTCAAAGTGCATCACCAAACCGCCGGTCTTGGCCCGGCGGCCTTGCAAAAGCTCACGTATTTCATAAAGTTGTTAGGCGCTCCAGTCCCATGTTCCTTTGGAATTTATACGTACGGACCTTACTCTGATACGGTTACCTTTGCGATTGAATCGCTTTTAGCCGACGAAGTGATCCAGGACACCAGCACGAATCCAACATATTCAAGTTATGATCTCAGCCGGAATGCCATCGAGATCCTCGCGAACTTCGAAGGCGAACTCAATCCGCATGAAGAAAATATCCAAAAGGCCGTAAAGACGTTAGGAGCGTTTAATCCGGCGGAGCTTCAGATGATCGCAACCCTCCATTTCATCAGCCAGCGTCAGATCCGGACCCGTGCGACACTATCTAAGGATTCGATTATCGCCGAGTTCAAAACTATCCAGCACAGTAAGTTCGCCGACGATCAGGTGATCGGCAAGTGCCATGATGCTCTGGTTGAGGCCGGGCTGATCTCGCGATCCCAACCGGCAAACCTATTATGCTGAAAATCGAACCGCAGCCGATGGCCGCCATGATCGAACACGGCCGAGACTGCTTCCCCCGCGAATGCTGCGGAATCATGCTGGGCAGCGAAGCGGCGGACGGCGCGCGCACCATCACCGAAGCGATCGCGTGCCGGAACGTCTACGAAGGCGATCGGAAGGATCGTTTTCAACTGGACGTCAAAGACATTCTCGACGCCGAACGTAGCGCCCGCGCGCGGGGCATCTCGCTACTTGGTTTCTTCCACTCGCACCCCGACGAAGAAGCCTATTTTTCGGCCACCGATTTGAAGAATTCGGCTCCGGGCTATTCCAATGTCGTGATGTCGATCCGGGCGGGCGAATTCGCTTACGCCAAATCCTTCATCGCCGACTTTGCCCAGACCCACGCCGAACCAGAGGAACTCCAATATGCCTAAGATTCTGATTCCCACTCCGCTCCGCCAGTTTGTCGACAAGAAAGACACCGTGGATGTCGCCGGCGCCTCCGTTGGCGAAGTGCTCAGCGCGCTCACCACGCAATATCCCGACCTCCGCAAGAACCTATACAGCGACGAAGGCAAGCTCCGCAGCTTCGTCAACGTCTATGTGAATGACGAAGATATCCGCTATCTGGCCAAGGACAAGACCGAGGTCAAGGACAGCGACACCATCTCAATCGTCCCCAGCATTGCGGGCGGGGGCCGGTAGCTTCCATGGCCGCCGAAGCGTCGCTCTCAAAAGACGAAATCTTACGCTATTCGCGCCATCTGATCATGCCCGAAGTCGGCATGGAAGGGCAGTTGAAACTCAAGGCCGCCAAGGTGCTCCTGGTGGGCACGGGTGGGTTGGGTGCGCCGATGGCGCTCTATTTGACGGCCGCTGGAGTAGGCACAATCGGACTGGTCGATTTCGACGTAGTCGATTACACCAACTTACAGCGCCAGGTCATTCACGGCACCAGTGACGTGGGCAGGCCCAAGATCGATTCGGCGATCGACTCCATGCGCGAGATCAACCCGTTCGTCAACGTGATCCGCCATGAAGTGGCGCTTACCAGCGAGAACGCGATGGATCTGGTGAAGGATTACGATCTGGTCGCTGACGGCACCGACAACTTCCCCACGCGCTATTTGGTGAACGATGTCTGTGTGTTGCTGAACAAGCCGAACGTTTACGGATCGATCTTCCGCTTCGAAGGCCAGGCCACGATTTTCGCCGCTGAAGGCGGGCCGTGTTACCGGTGCCTCTACCCTGAGCCGCCGCCGCCGGGCCTCGTGCCTTCCTGCGCTGAAGGTGGCGTGTTGGGAATTCTGCCGGGCGTGATCGGGCTGATTCAGGCTACGGAAGTAGTGAAGCTGATTCTCGGCAAGGGCGAGACGCTGGTTGGCCGCTTGATGCTCTATGACGCGCTGAACATGAAGTTCCGCGAGTTGAAGCTACGCAAGAGCGCCGAGTGCCCCATCTGCGGGCCGGATCGCACGATTAACGAACTGATCGACTATCACCAATTCTGCGGCGTGCCTCAACACGCGGCGCCGGAACCGGAAACCGGTGTGACGGAAAACGAAATCGAAGTCACGGCGTTGAAAGCGCGCTTCGATCGGGGCGAGAAGGTGAATCTGATCGACGTGCGCGAACTGCACGAGTTCCAGATCTGCCGGATTCCGGGTTCCACTCTCATTCCGCTCGGTGAGTTACCCAAGCGCCTGAATGAACTCAACGTAGCGGATGAAGTCGTGGTGCATTGCAAGAGCGGCATGCGCAGCGCCAAAGCCGCGGACTTGCTGCGGCAGTCCGGCTTCAAGCGCGTCCTCAACGTCAAAGGCGGCATACTCGCTTGGAGCGACAAAGTCGACCCCAGCGTGCCGAAGTACTAATCAAAGCCAATCGGGCCGTCCACCCTGCGTTAGGGGGCGGCCCGATTTTTCTTGCATCAGGATCCGTTCTCACGTAATCTGGAAACTCGTTACTTCTTCTTTCTTCTTCAGCTCAACTTACTCGCTGCGTCCAAACCACCCCTACAACTGAGAATCTCTGAAAGAGGAACCTTGTATGAGCGAAACGCTCAGCCGGGGAGAAGTGCGCGTACTCGCGTCTCCAAATACCTGGATCGAAAGCGCCGCCGTCGATCAACTGAACAAGACCGCCGCATTGCCCGGCATGAAGTTGGCCGTCGGCCTGCCCGATCTGCATCCCGGAAAGGGCAGTCCTATCGGGGCCGCCTTTGCCGCTGACGGGTGGATCTATCCGGCGCTCGTCGGTAACGACATTGGCTGCGGAATCGGGCTCTGGCGCACCGGGCTCAGTGGAAAGAAACCCAAACGCGAAGCTTGGACGGATCGTTTGCGCGGTCTCGACGACGCGTGGGACGGCGACGCGCGCGATTGGCTCATCACGCGGGGCGTACTGGAAAGTAGCTTCGACGACAGCGCCGGAACGATCGGCAGCGGCAATCATTTCGCCGAGTTACAGGCGGTGGAGAGCATTGAAGATGCGGCGGCCTGCGCGGAGTTCGGCGTGAGTGCCGGCGCAGCCTACTTGTGCGTACACAGCGGTTCACGCGGCTTCGGTGAAGCGATCTTACGGAGCCATGTTTCCGCTTACGGCATGGCGGGTTTGGCGGCGGGAACCCCCGAAGCTGCCAGTTATCTGGCTCGTCATGACGACGCGATTCGTTGGGCCGCCGCGAACCGCGAGTTGATTGCCACGCTCATCCTCGCCCGATTACGAACGGACGGCGAGCGCCTCTCTGACGTCTGTCACAACTGGGTGGAACCACGCGCCTTCGCAATTGGCCCTTGTTGGTTGCACAGGAAAGGGGCAGCGCCTTCGACAGCCGGTCCGGTGGTAATTCCCGGTTCACGCGGCGCCTTCAGTTATTTGGTTGCGCCGCGGAATCCGAGCGAGCACAGCGCCTACTCACTCGCTCATGGCGCGGGCCGGAAGTGGTCGCGCACCGATAGCCGTGGGCGTCTCGAAAACCGCTACACGGCGAAGGAACTGGCGCGCACCGGACTCGGCAGCCACGTTGTTTGTGAGGATCGAGCCCTGCTCTACGAAGAAGCGCCTCAGGCGTACAAGAACATCACCACCGTGATTGCCGATCTTACCGCCGCCGGTCTGGTTGACGTACTCGCGATTCTTCGTCCGCTGGTGACTTACAAGGTGCGGCGATGAACGCTACCCAACCGGAAGAGCGGTGGCTGCGAGTTACAGCCGGGAAAGGGCCGGTCGAGTGCGCTTGGGCGGTGGTGCAGGTGGTTGAAAAAATCCACCACGAGGCCAAAACAGCCGGGCTTTCAGCCAGGACTGTCGAGATCCACGCAGGTCCCGAATCGGGCACGGCGGAATCGGCATTAATCGCGGTCAGCGGCGGCGGCCAGCATGTCGAAGGGTTCGTGCGTAACTGGCGCGGGACGGTCCAATGGATCGCCCGCAGCCCCTTTCGGCCTGAGCATAAGCGGAAGAACTGGTTTGTCGGAGTTGAGATTTTGGAGGCCGTCGCAGAGACCCTCTTCGATGCGAAGGACGTGTACTGGGAGACCATGCGCGCCGGCGGACCCGGAGGGCAGCACGTGAATCGAACCGAATCCGCGGTGCGCGTCACGCATCTCCCGGCCGGGATGCAAGCCGCCGCCTCCGAAGAGCGTTCGCAACATCGCAACCGCAAGCTGGCGTTGGCTAGGCTCGCCGCAAAGATCGCCGCGCTCGCCGATGCGGATCGCCGAGCGGCGGAAGCACGGCGTTGGCAGGCACATCTGGGATTGCTGCGAGGCAACGCCGTGCGTGTATTCCGGTCCGGTGAGTGTGCCCGGTAAAAGCGACGCCTCCCCAAAGTTAGCGCCGCGCTAAAATCTACCAATGAGAAGAATCCCAGGATTGGCCCTGACCGTCGCCTTGCTTCCCGCTGCGTGGGCGGAGACGAAGCTGCTCGAGAATTTCACGCTGATCGATGGTTCCGGCGGAGCCCCCGTCGCCAATGCCGCGCTCTTGGTTGTCGACGGCAAGATCCAATACGCCGGACCCAAGAGCGGCGTCAAGTCATTCAAGGACACGAGCATCGAGCGCCTGGATCTGACCGGCAAGTTCATAATGCCCGGCATCATCAACTTGCACTCCCATCTTGGCAACACCGTGGGACTCGTCCAGAACCCGAAAAATTTCACGCTCGACAATTTGAACAAACAACTCGGCACTTACGCGCAATTCGGCGTCACCACCGTCGTCACCATGGGCAGCGAGCAGGAGCTGATCTTTGAAGCGCGCACCAAACAGCGCGTCAGCCGCGATCCCCACACGCGGATCTTCACCGCCTATCGTGGCTTCACGGGCATCGCCGGTTATCCGACCAAAGCCGCGGGCATGCACGGCGTCCCCTTCGAAGTAAGTACTCCGGCCCAGGTGGATGAGGCGCTGAACACGTTGGCCGCCAAGAAAGTAGATTTGGTCAAGATCTGGGTGGACGATCACTTGGGCAAAGAGCCGAAGATCTCCATCGACCTGTGCAAACAGATTATCGCCGGGGCTAAAAAACGCGGTCTACCGGTAGCCGCACATGTGTTTTATCTCGACGATGCCAAACAACTGGTGACCGCCGGGCTCCATGGCGTGGCGCATTCGGTACGCGACAAGGCCGTCGACGACGCCTTTATTCAATCGATGAAGAAGAACGGCGCCTTCCAGATCGCCACCCTGACACGAGAGGCGTCCATGTTCGCCTACGGACAGAACGCCGCGTTCCTCAACGATCCCTTGTTCGCCAAGGCGATTGACTCGGAAACGTTGAAAACCGTGCGCAGCCCCGCCTATCAAAAGAAGCAGGCTGACGACAAAGAAACGCACCTATGGCCCGGCTTCCTGAAGACCGCCCAGGCCAATCTGAAGAAGCTTTACGATTCGGGCGTGAAAGTCGGCTTCGGCACCGACACCGGCCCGCCGTCGCGCTTTTCAGGCTATTTCGAACATTGGGAAATGGAGCTGATGGCCCAGGCCGGACTGACGCCGGGGCAGATCATTCAGACGTTCAGCAAGAACGCCGCCGAGTACTTGGGGAAATCCAACGAACTTGGCACACTGACCAAAGGGCATTGGGCCGATCTGGTGGTGCTGAGCAAAAACCCGCTCGACGACATCAAGAATGCCAGAACGATCGAAACGGTGTGGGTTGCGGGAATGAAGGCGAATTAGCCAGGCAGACAAACCCCCGGCAAAAGGGAGCGGCGTTTAACCGCTGCTCCTAATTGTCAGCTACTCAACTACTTGAAGTTCAGCCGGCATTGGCAACAGGTCGTCGGGGTGGGCATCGGCTTCCGCCGATTCAATCGGAGGACCTGAGCCATCGGAAGGGTTAGCAGCCCGCTGAAGGCGTTTGCTGCGTTTCTCTTCCTGCCATTCCTTCCGTTGCTGTTCCTTCTGCCGTTTCTTGAATGACTGTGGTCCGCGTCCTGCCATAAAGTCCCCCTATCTTTAACTTGCTTCCTATTTGTTAGACGTGCGGCGGCCCTGGTTCGATACGCCGCACGTCGGGAAGTAATTAACTATACAGCCAGTCTCGAAAACAACTTACCAACGGGGACCGCGACCACCGCCACCGCCACCGCCACCGCCGCTACCGCTGCGGCCACGGCCACCGCCGCCGCCACCGGATCCGCCACGGCCGCCACCAAAGCCACCACCACCGCCACCGCCACCGCCACCGCCTGCGGGCTTGGGACGAGCTTCGTTGACGTTCATGGCGCGACCGTTAAGTTCGGCGCCGTTCAACTGCGAAATCGCAGTTTGAGCTGCACCGCCGTCCGACATTTCGACGAACGCGAAGCCGCGGGGCTGACCGGTATCGCGATCGGTGATGATATTGACTCGCTCGACATTGCCATATTGCGCAAACGCCGCGTGGAGCTCATCCTGCGTGGTCTGGTAGCTGAGATTTCCAACGAAGATGTTGGTCATGGTAGGTTATCCTTCTTTGAATTCGTCCTTGTCAGACTGCGCTGTGGATCAGATCGGCAAGCGGCGGCCGGAAGGCTCTCTTTACTATTGAGGCGGGCAAAGACACAACCAGAATAACACAAGCCGGAGCGCGCAAGACAAAGGTTTCTCGCGGCTCGGCCTAGCCGGCCGTGCGCGGATCCACCCAGCGGGCCAGGACTTCCAGTAATCGTTTCGATTGCACCGGCTTAGTCAGGAAATCGTCCATCCCCGCGTCGAGGCAGGTCTGCCTGTCTTCTGACAACGCGCTCGCTGTCAAAGCGATGATCGGAACGTGCCGGCGTCCCCCCTCCTCCGCGCGAATGCGCCGCGAGGCTTCCACCCCATCCAATTCCGGCATCTGGCAGTCCATCAAAATCGCATCGTAGCGGTTGCGCGTGGCCAAGGCCAGCGCCACCAAGCCATTGACGGCTAGATCGACTCGCACTCCATTCTTCTCCAGCAGCGCTACTGCTACGCGCTGGTTCACCAGGTTATCTTCGGCCACCAGGATTCTGGCTCCGCCAATCGGGCTGGACCCGCAGGCCCGATTCAAGCCCGGCAGCGGCGGGCGCGGTTGTTGGCGGTGCAACGCCGAAAGGCGCGCCAATAGCTGCGACGGTTTAAGCGGCTTGAGTAATACTGCGATCCGGTCTCCAGCCGCCGAGCGAATCGCTCGACGCTCGACGCTCGAGGCGATCGCCAGCGTGGGCCGGATGGTGTCCGAGGCCAGAATCGCTTCAATCGCCGCCGCCCCGGAGGCTTCGGCGACCACACAATCGGCCACGCTACCGGGGGCGGGAAATCCTGTCGTCACCTGCGCGCCCCAGGCCGAGAGATACCCTCCCACGAGCGAGGCTGCCGCTTCTCCCAGGTTCGCCATCGCCACTGTCAGGCCGCTCAAACATCCGTCCGCGCCAATGCGGCTGGGGCCTGACCCCCATTTCAGAGGAAGTTCAAACCAGAACAGGCTTCCCTGGCCTGGTTGGCTGACCGCGCCGATTCTGCCCTTCATCAGCTCAACCAATTGCCGGCAAATAGACAATCCGAGCCCGCTCCCTCCGAACCTTCGGGCAGTCGAATCGTCTACCTGTGAAAATGGCTGGAACAACCGCGCCTGCAAGTGTTCAGGCACGCCCAGGCCGGTATCGCGCACTTCGAACCGCGCCACGACACCCTCAACGGTCGCCTTCTGAAGGCGAATCAGCACAGTCACACGGCCGCTTGAGGTAAACTTCACCGCGTTTGACAGGAGGTTCAGAAGAATCTGGCGCGTACGCGACGGGTCTCCAGTTACCTGCCGATCAAGCCGCGGATCGATATCGCCTATCAATTCGATTCGCTTTGCTTCTGCACGATGCGCATGCAAGTCGATCGCCCCTTCGAGAGTGTCCGCCAGATCGAAGGGGATACTCTCGATCTCCAGCCGGCCAGCCTCGATCTTAGAGATATCGAGGATGTTATCGACGACCGACAACATCGCTTCGGCCGAGGCACTGAGATGATCTGCGTATTCACTCTGCTCTGTGTCTAAACCGGTGGAGCGCAGCAACTCACACATACCGAGCACGCCGTTCATCGGAGTACGGATTTCGTGGCTCATGTAGGCCAGGAACTGGCTCTTGGCGCGATTGGCTTGTTCGGCCCGGGCTGTCGCTTGCCGAAGTTGCGCCTCCATGGCCTTTCTCGGGCCAATGTCGGCGAGCGTGCCTACCACGCGCAAAGCCCGGCCCCCGGCGTCACGCGCTACAGCTTTAGCTCTCGACAACACCCAGATCCAGTTCCCATCCTGCCCGAGTAACCGATGCTCACTTTCAAACAGAGGAGTCTCCCCCTGCCAGTGTGCTTGGAACGCCGCCTGGACCGCGCCCAGATCATCCGGATGCACATGCTCGCGCCCAATTGCGCAATTCGGTTGCCCGGGCGGGAGACCCAGCAGCGCGGCCGATTCGGGCGAGACCGTCGTGTCACCCGGTCCGTTCCACTCCCACACACCTTCGCGTGCGCCTTCGAGCGCAAACGAAAGAGTCGCCCTGGTTTCTTCCAGTTCCTTCGTCCGCACGGCTACACGAGCTTCCAGTTCAAGCTCAAATTGCTTGCGCGCGCTTACATCCGTGACCCAGCCGACCACCCGGTTCATGACTCCTGCGCCATCGGGAAAGAAGCGCGCCGCCCCCTGTACGTAAATGTATTCATCGTCGCGCTTAAGTCGATACTCATGCCGGAAACTGCCACGTTCCACCAGGAATTGATCGAGAGCGCCGCGAAAACTCTCCCGGTCGCCGGGATGAACCAGTTCCACCCAGCCGTTCATCCGTGGAAGGTTGGTCTCGGCGGAATTACCCAACACTGGCCAAAGGTCGCCCGTCCAGACGGTTTTGTCCGCTGCGAGGTCCCACTCGAAAACCGCGCGCCCGCTTGTCAACAGCGCCGCTTCATAGCGGTTATTCCATTCTTCGACGTGTAACCGATCCAGTTTTTGTTCGTGGATATCCCGGATGGACCCCGCCATGCGGATTGGCCGGCCCATATCGTCCCAGACCGCTTGACCGCGCGACTGAAACCAACGGTACGCTCCGGATTTTGTCCGCATCCGGAATTGAATGTCGCAGGTGACTCGGCGGGCCTTCAAATGCTCTAGCACCGCCGCCAGCGCGCTCGCCCGGTCATCCGGATGCAAAAGGTCTACCCAGGTTTGGAAAGAGGGATTGAGTTCCTGGCGCGTGTAACCTAACAAACCGCACCAACGGTCCGAAAAGTACTCTCTTCCGGTAAGGACATTCCAATCCCAGATTCCATCGCTTGCGCCGTGAACGCCCAACTCAAATCGTTCTGTGACGGCAACCAGCTCAAGGTGGTCCCGCTTTGCCGCCGTAATGTCCTCAATCAGAATCTGCCGGGTTGCGCCCTCGTTCGCGGCTTTTCCGGCCAAACGGACCCAAATCGTCTGCCCGTCCAGGCGGCACATTCTAAGCTCAACCCGGTAAATTGGCCCTGGTCCGCGTTCTGCCGCATCGAGCGCAGCCCGGTCTTCAGGGTGGACCAGATCTGACAGACGCAATGCCAATAAAGCGCCGGCTTCGATGCCTACCAGCCATGCGTAACATTGACTTACGTCGAGGTGGAGACCTTCCGCGTCGGTCTCCGCCGTCGCGGCCTTGGTTGTGTCGAAAAGCTTCGGCGCCCAGGAATGCAGGCCCCGCGTCCTCTGTAATGGATGCATCCCGTGCCTATACTATACTCGCATCGCTCCCCATTTCCAAAAAATGCATGTAATTTATCCAAACCGGACTCAAGGATTAGCCGCCAATGGAATACATCGGGCGTGGAGGAGCTACGAACTTCTGGGAGTTGATCTCGTGACCCAACCATTTGTCGTGTACCGTGCGTCGAATGCGCTCAACCAGCGCGGCGTCGGTCGAGTGCGGATCGCGCAGCAGGTCCTTCACATCCGTCTCATCGACGGCGAACAAACAATACCGCAGCTTCCCGTCCGCGGTCAGCCGCAGCCGGTTGCAATTCAGGCAGAACGGCTTGCTGACCGAGGCGATGAAACCGACTCGGCCCACGCCGTCGGCAAAGCGAAACTCGGTGGCCGGCGCGCGCTGGTCGGCATCCGGGATGGCTTCGAGCGGCCCAATCTCGCGGGTAAGCAGCGCGATCATGGCGTCCATCGTGAGCACCTTGTCGCGCAGCCAAAGCCCCTGCGCATCGAGCGGCATGAACTCGATATAGCGAATCTCAATGCCGCGCTCGCGCCCGAAACGCGCCAACGGCACAATGTCGGGTTCAACCAGGTTCTTAACCGCGACGGCGTTGATCTTGATCGGTGCGTAGCCAAGCGCGAGACAGGCGTCGATACCGGCCATCACTTTGTGGAAGTCGTCGCGCCGCGTGATCTGTTTAAAACGTTCTCGATCCAGTGTGTCGAGATGGATATTCAGGCGGCGCAATCCGGCGTCGTACAACGCCCGCGCCTGGTCGGCCAGCAGAACGCCGTTGGTGGTCAGCGCAATATCTTCGATCCCGGGGATGCGCGCCAGCTTCTCAATCAACACCGGCAAATCCCGCCGCAGCAAAGGCTCGCCGCCGGTGAGCCGCAACTTTCGCACCCCTAAACTCGCCGCCACACGCGCGAAGCGCTCGATTTCCTCAAAGCTGAGAATCTCGCCCTTGGCCACGAACTTCACGTCGTTCTCCGGCATGCAGTAGAAGCACCGGATATTGCACCGGTCCGTTACGCTGATGCGGAGGTTGTCGTGGAAGCGGCCAAAGGTATCGACAAGTGACATGGCGTGCTACAGCTTTACGGCTAACATTCGGTCAATCGGGACGCGCGCCCGCGCGATGATATCGGCCGGCAGTTCCACACGCGGCTTCAGGTCGAGCAGGCAGGCGTGGAGTTTTTCCAGCGAGTTCATCTTCATATAAGGGCACTCGCTGCAATTGCAGTTTTCGTTGTCGACGAAATAAAACTTCTTGTGGGGCGCCAAACGCTCAAGCGAATGCCGGACGCCGCTCTCGGTCATCACGATCGCTTCCTCGGCATCGGTCACGCTGGTACACCACTTGATGATGCCCGACGTGGAACCGATATAGTCCGCCATGCGCAGCACATCCTGCGGGCACTCGGGGTGAGCGGCGATGACGGCGTTGGGGTGCTCGGCGCGCATTTTGGTGAGCCGGCGCGCGGGGAATGTCGAGTGTACGATGCAGGCGCCTTGCCACACGCGGATGTTCGTGCGCCCGCTCATCTTCTTGACGTAGTTGCCCAGGTTGATGTCGGGGCAAAACAGAATCGGTTGATCGGCGGGGATCGAATTCACCACCTGCACCGCGTTGGTCGACGTGCAAATGATGTCGCTTTCAGCCTTCACGTCGGCCGAGGTGTTGATGTAGCTGACGACCACATGATCGGGATGGAGCTTCTTGAACGCCCGCAACTGATCGCCCGAACAGGAATCCACCAGACTGCACCCGGCGTCTTTGTCGGGAACGACGACGATGCGATGCGGGCTCAGGATCTTCGCGGTCTCAGCCATGAACCAGACGCCGCAAAAAGCGATGACGTCGCCATCGAAATCACGGGCGCGCCGCGAGAGTTCCAGGCTGTCGCCGATGGCATCGGCCAACTCCTGGATTTCCGATTCCTGGTAGTGATGCGCCAGGATGATCGCCTTGCGGTCGCGCTTAAGTTCGAGAATCTCTTCGGTGAGTGTGGGAGTGCTGACCATCGCTGCTACTCTGCTTAGACCTTGATTCTACCGAAGTCGTCCGCTACGCCGTATCGCCGTACTGCTCACGCAGTTGCTGTAGCGCAAATCGCAGGTCGGCCGCCAACCTGGACTCCTCGCGCCGGCCATAGAGGTTGTCCAACTCGTCGGGATCCTTCCGCAGATCGAAAAGCTCGTAGTAGCCGCCCTCCGAGTAATAGTGGATCAGCTTGTGCGTCTCCGTGCGGATGCCGCGGTGCGGGCCGATCCGGTGCGGGGTGAAAAATTGAAACGAAGGGTCTGCCATGGCTGTGGTTCCTTTGCCGCGCAGCGCCCAGGAGTTTTCGTAGTAGGAGTAATAGACCGACTTCCGCCACATCGTTTGCTGCCCGCCATGAATGATTCCACGCAGGCTTTTGCCTTGTACCTCTTCCGGCGTTGTCACTCCCGCGTAGTCCATGATGGTGGGCGCTATGTCGATGTTGGCTACCAGGTGCTCGGACAAACGCGCTTTGGCCGCGGTCGGCCACCGCACGATCAAGGGAATGCGTAAGGATGGCTCGTACATGAACCGTTTGTCGTACCAGCCGTGGTCACCCACAAAGAACCCGTTGTCGGAGGTATAAACGATCAGCGTGCTATCGGTCAGATTGTTCTTGTCGAGATAAGCCAACACGCGCCCCAGGTTGGAGTCGATCGCTTCGATGCCCGCGCAGTACCCGCGTGCAAATCGCTGGAAAAGCCATTTCTTGCGCTCCTGGGTAGACAATTTTGCCGGCATATCCGGATAGTCCTGTCCCAGGCTTTCTTCCAGCCGCATGTCTCTGGCTTCGCGCGCCACCTTGCGGGTCTCATAGTTGTCGTCAAAGGTGCTTGGCTGAGGAATATCGATGTTTTCGTAACGATCCGCAAACGCCTTAGGAGGGAGGAATGGCCGATGCGGAGCTTTGTGGTGATACAGCAGACACCACGGTTTCTCCGCGGGCGCAGCCTTCAAAAAGCCCAGCGCCAAATCCGTGGTGATATCGGTCACATGGCCGTTCAACTTCCTCGCCTCGCCATTTTCGTGAAAGATCGGGTTCATGTACACACCCTGGCCGGGAAGTACGCAGGAGTAAGCGAACCCCTTGGGCGGATCGGTCAAATGCCACTTACCCACGATGCCGGTGTGATATCCCGCCCCTTGCAATAACTGCGGAAATGTCTGAATCCCCCCTTTCATATATTCGAGAGCGTCTTTCGCTTCCGAGTTGCCCCGAATGCCGTTGACGTGTGAGTAAGTACCCGTGAGAATGGAGGCGCGTCCGGGCGCGCACAGTGAGTTAGTGCAGAACGCCTGATTAAAGCGCGTACCTTCCAGCGAGAGCCGGTCCAGATTTGGCGTCTTGACGATGTTGTTGCCGTAACATCCGAGATAAGCCGCCGAATGATCGTCGGACATGATGAACAGAATGTTCTTCTGGGCTGCCTTCGGCCGCATCCAACTACAGGATGCCGACGTTGTGGCGGCGGCGAGCGTGGCTGCAGCTTTTCTCCGGGTTATAGGCATCTATTCGCTTTAGTTCCAGATAAAGTATACCGCGAGCCTTACGGAACCTTTACCAGTCCGCGATAGGGCGTATCGATCGGAATTCGCCCCTTCCACCGCGGCGGCTTGCGCCCAAGCAACCAATAAATGGCATTGACCGATACTCGCTGAACCGGTTCCAGCGCCATATCTTCGGGGTGGCCCAAAGTAGTAAAAAACACACGGCCGCGATGGCGATTCTTCCACGTCCACGCCACGGGATTCTCTTCGGCGGGCTTGTTTGGATTGACAGCCTTTCCCGTTAGTAGCCGTTCGGCATCTGGCGGCGGCCACTTGGGCAGCACGCGATAGAGCCAGGACCGGACGTGAAACGCGGGCGCCACGCCGTTCAGAATCGGATGCCGCGCGGCGGCGAGGATCGCGGCCACGCCGGTGCTGGAGTCGTGCCCGAAGTGGGTGTGCCCGGCGCTACCCCAACCCGGAGGCGAACCGAACACTTCCGAACCCCAGCGATTCCAAGCTTCCAATTCATCGCCCGCCGGGTAGTTGAATGAGTGCGACGAGGTGCGGTACCCAAAAACAGGCTTCCCCGATTTCACGTAGGCGTCGATATGCGCCAGTTGCTCCTTGGGCAACCGCCGCCAGCGGAGGTAGAACACGGCAAGGTCCGCCTGACCCAATGCTTCGAGCCCAGGGATGTTCTCTTCCGAATTCTGGTTGGGCGACGCCTTTAAGACGGTGCAGCGAAAACCGTACTGTGTCTCCAGGCTCTTGGCCAGGATCGGCAGTGTCTGCTCGCCCGAGTATTCGTGATCGCCTGTGACAAAAACAATATGGGGTTTTGCGGCGCTGCAAATTGCGGGCGCGAAGGCGAGTGTCAGCGCGAGGAGTTTCATTTTTTCGGCGCCATTTTCGAGTTGGCTATTGTACCGATCACCTCAGCCCAATACCCAGAACCGGGAGTCTTAAAATATTGTAGGCCTTCGCCCACCCTCGTCCGTGCGGGCGCATCCAACCTAAAATGCCTTGCACAGCTTTGCATATACTGTAAGCGTAGCGATGTTCGATTGGGACCGAAATAACCTGCGCAAGTTGCGGGCACGTCGAATCGAACCCAGAAGCGTGATTACCACAAAAAACATGAGGAGGCCGAGTGGTGGGCCAGCCGTGCCGGACGAGCCTTCGCGAAACGTAAGTCTGCCGAGGGCTTGAAGCGCGGCAAGAAAGTCGCCGGTTCGCCCTTGGCCGCCTCGCTCCGTAGGAAATCCAGCGTGCAAATCGCTATCCGGCTGCCTGAGCCTGATCTCGCCCAAGCACGCCAGGTAGCCGAACGCAAAGGCATAGGCTACCAGACGCTTCTCAAAATGTACGTTCGTGAGGGTCTCCTGCGTGAGGCCGCTTTTCAACCTGTCCGGCGCAGGTCGCCCGGCAAATAGGAAGTGTTCGCAGCAGTCTGATTGTCGGCTCAATCATGAAACTTTCGCTGCTCCTCTCTCTGGCACTCGCCGGTCTTGCCGCCGCCGGTCCGCGCGGTAGTAAAATGGGCGGCGAGGTAAGACCGTCGCTATGTCCGAAACTACTCGCCGCCATCTACTGACCGGCGCCGCCGCCGCGTTTGCGATTCACAGCTCGAAGTCCCGCATCCTCGGCGCGAACGATCGCGTCAACGTCGCCGTGGTGGGCGTAGGTGGACGCGGCACCAATCATTTGCAGGAGTACGTTAAGCTCCCGAACGCGATCGTCGCCGCCGTGGTCGACGTGAATCAAACCGCGCAGGAAAAGGCGGTCGCCCTGGTGAAGCGCGCCACCGGCCAGGAGCCGAAAGTCTATTCGGACATGCGCGAAGCGTTCAAAGACAAAGGCATCGACGCGGTATCGATCGCGACGCCGAATCATTGGCACGTGCTCTCGACCATCTGGGCCATCCAAGCGGGCAAGGACGTCTACTGCGAAAAGCCCGCCAGTTACAACATCTTTGAAGGTCGGCAAGTGGTGGCCGCCGCGCGTAAGCATCAGCGGATGGTGCAGATCGGCCAGCAAAGCCGCTCGACGCCGCACATCATGGAAGCGATGAAGCGGCTGGAAGACGGGGCGATCGGCAAGCTATATGCGGCCAAGGGGCTTTGTTACAAACGCCGCAAGTCGATCGGCCACAAGCCCGACGAGCCCACGCCCGCTGGATTGAACTGGGATCTTTTCCTCGGGCCCGCGCCAATGCGCCCGTTCAATCCGCTCCGCTTTGCCTACAACTGGCATTGGTTTTGGGACACCGGCAACGGCGATATCGGCAATCAGGGCGTGCATGAAATGGACAAGGCGCTGTGGGGCATGGGCGTCAAAGCGTTCCCGAATTCAGCGGTGTCAACGGGCGGCAAGTTGGTGTATGACGATGACCAGGAAACGCCCAACACGCAACATGCCGCGTTCGATCTCGGCGCCGGCCGGCAACTGGAATTTGAAGTTCGCGGCGTTGTGCTGACCGAAGAAGCCGGGTTGAAGTATCGCGGCGGCAATGTCGTGGGCAATCTGTTCTTTGGCGAGAACGGTCACATGGCGCTGGATGGCAACGGCTACCAGATCTGGAAGGCTGATTCCCACGAACTGATTCACGACGTGCAAGCGACGCGGGGCCCGAGCGAGACCGGCCTTCACATGTCGAACTTCCTTGCCGCGGTGGCCAGCCGCAAACATGAAGACCTGCACTGCGACGTGGCGACGGGCGCCCTTTCCGCTGCCTACTGCCACTTGGCCAACATCGCTTATCGCACCAAACGCAAGCTGGCCGTCGATCCAAAAACGGAAACCTTCGTGGGGGACGCGGCGGCGAACCGGATGTTGACCCGCGCCGCCTACCGCGCGCCGTACGGGTTGCCGGCGAAATTGTAGCCAGGCTCGAATCGAAAACCGCCCGCGTGATAGATCCGCCAGAAGCAACACTAGGAGTTAGGCATGCACCGAGCACGCGGAGGCGGAATTCGAAAATGAGCCTGAAATTGGATTGGCCTAGTAAGGTCTTGCTGGCCGTGGCAAGCTATATTGCGGTATCCGGATTTGGAGGTTGTGGTTGCGGGTCCAGCAGTGGCGCTCATCAACCACTCCAGGATTCCGACCCCGGGATCGAGCGCGCACATGGACGTCTGCCCTTGCCTTTGAGTTGAACGCGGGCCAGGCTGACGATCGGTATCAACTCCTGGCGCACGGCACGGGGCATGATCTTTATCTATCCTCATCCGGCCTGTCGGCGGCTTTCACCGATAGATTGGGTGCAGATGCCGGCGTCGTTGAGATGGTGTTGGAGGGAGCGAATTCGCGGGCGCGCTGGGAACCCACCGGGGCGCTGCCGGGACGGATGAATTACTTCATTGGCCGTGATCCGTCCGACTGGCGGACGAATATCCCCACTTACTCGCGCATCCGGTACAAAAGCGTCTATCCAGGCATCGACGTCGACTACTACGGCAATCAGGCGCAACTTGAACATGACTTTGTCGTGGCTCCGGGCGCCGATCCGGCGCGCATTCAGTTGCGTTTCGTGGGCGCCGATAGCCGTGAGATCATGCCGGACGGCTCGCTCAACGTTACGCGCGGGGGCCGCACCTTGCGCTGGGCCAAGCCCCTGATCTACCAGGAAACGAGTCCCGGTGTACGGCAGCCGGTGGCAGGCAGTTACCGGATGGTTGGTGAGAGCGTCGGTTTTGCGCTTGCCAAATTTGACTCACGGCTGCCCCTGGTGATAGACCCGGTGGTCAGTTATTCCACTTTCCTCGGCCGCAATGCGAACGAGGGTATTTTCTCGGTGGCTGTAGACGCATCCGGAAACACTTACTCGGCTGGCATAACTACTTCAGCGGACTATGCCACCACGCCCGGAGCGCTCGTTTCTTCCGCCGCCGGCGCGGGTACGGGGGACGTACTGGTGACTAAACTGAACGCGACCGGTAGCGCGCTGGTTTATTCAGCGCGCATCGGCGGCATCGGGCAGGACGCAGGTATGAGCATCGCGATCGACGCAGAGGGAAATGCTTATGTCGCGGGGGCCGCCGAATCGAGCGACTTCCCCATTACGTCTGGTGCTGTCCAAACCCGCTATGGCGGGCGTGGCCAGGGATCGTTTGCCCTGGGCGACTGCTTTCTGTTGAAACTCAATTCCAGCGGCAGCGCCCTCACTTACTCAAGTTATCTGGGCGGCAGCGGCAGTGAGATGTGCCGGGGCGTCGCCCTTGACGCCGGGGGCAATGCCTACGTGGCTGGCTTCACCGATTCAACGAATTTTCCTGCAACCGAGAACGCATTCCAACGCGCCTACCGGGGAGCGGGCGCGCAGGAGTTCTTCCAAGGAGGCGACGCTTTTGTCGCGAAATTTAACTCACGCGGGGATACCCTAGCCTATTCAACCTTGGTGGGCGGGACAGCCGACGATGTGGCGTGGGCCATCGCGGTCGACTCAGGCGGCAGCGCCTACGTGACTGGGTTTACTACTTCACAGTCTTTCCCCACGACAACCGGAGTCGCGCAACGTAACTTCGGCGGCGGCGGCGGACTTCAATATCTCGCCTACGGCGATGCTTTCGTCCTCAAACTGAATCCGGCCGGGTCGGCCCTGACTTACTCAACCTTTGCCGGCGGACGGGCGGACGACTCGGGCAACGGTATCGCGGTTGACTCACAGGGCAATGCGTACGTCACAGGCTCAACGCTGTCCACTGACTTTCCCGTATCCGCCAATGCCTATCAGAGGACCAATCGGGGAGCGAGCGGAACGCAATCGGGTCCGGTCGTGGGCGACGCCTTCGTGTTCAAGCTCAACCCACAAGCGACGGCATTTGTCTATTCGACTTATCTCGGTGGAGCCAAGGACGACGGAGGCATGGCGATTGCCGTGGACGCGGGCGGCGCTGCCTATGTAGGCGGCTGTACCACTTCGACTAATTTTCCCGTCTCCGCCGACGCGCGCCAACCGGCTTACCGGGGCGAAAGTCCGGTCAGCGATGTCATTACGGGGGATGCTTTCCTGGCCCGGATCGATCCGTCCGGAACTGCGCTTTCTTATTCAACTTATTTGGGCGGGGTAAATGACGATTGCGCCCTGGCGCTAGCGGTCGATTCCTCAACTAACGTCTATGTCGCCGGTAACTCGGCTTCGTCGGACTTCCTCACCACTCCCGGCGTTGTGCAACCTGTTCTAGCCGGCGGCATCTCCGGACCTCGCTTCCCGGTGGGCGATGGATTCCTCACCAAGTTCTCGGATTTCGGCGGGACCACGGCTTCTAATGTTTCGATCAGCGCCATCGTCAGCGCGGCTTCTTATGCCGGTGGAGGCGTGGCGCCCGGCGAAATTACTACGCTCACCGGACTCAATATTGGACCCGCCGTATTAGTTACACTAACGGTCAGTCCGGCCAACATAGTCTCGTCCACACTAGCGGAAACGCGCGTGCTGTTTGACGGCGTCGCCGCTCCGATCGTCTACGCCTCCGCCGGCCAAACCAGCGCCATTGTGCCTTACGAAATGGCCGGGCGCCAGTCGGCGCGGGTGGTGGTTGAATATCGTGGCGCGCGGTCGGCCGCGGTGGTGGTCCCAATCCTTGCCGCCAAACCCGGGCTGTTTTCGGCCGACGCTTCCGGGCGCGGCCCGGGTGCGATCCAGAATGAAGACGCCAGACTCAACACTCCAGACAACCCGTCCGCCAAGGGCCGGATCGTGATCTTGTATGGCACCGGCGAGGGACAAACGAATCCGCCCGGAGTAAGTGGCGCCTTAGCCGTATCGGTGTTCCCCAAGCCCGTGCTCCCTGTCTCTGTAACTCTCGGAGGCCGCACAGCTGACGTACTTTACGCAGGCGCGGCCCCGAGCCTGGTGGCCGGGCTATTTCAGATGAACGTGAAGATCCCTGAGGATGTCCCGTCGGGCAACTTAGACGTGGTCGTCACGGTAGGTTCAGCCCGCAGTCAGACGGGCCTGACCGTTGCCGTTCGATAGAGTCTAAGCTGCGATCAGCCCGGGCAGCAGCGCCAGCACCACATTACTGAAGCACGCCAGTATGACCGCGATGCAAAGGTACATTGCGATATCCCAGAGCTTGTCCGCCGTCGGAGACTTATGCGGTTCACCCGCAAACCAGCCGACCGCGAAGCCGCCGGCTAACCCACCGATATGCGCCCCCATGTCGATGCCAGGCATCAGGCTGATGACCAGCCCTTGTATCAACCAGCGCGTGTACATGGACTTCACGGCGGACCCGTACGAGGTCCGCTCCCACTTCATACCCCAAGCCAGCATGGCCCCGATCAGCCCGAACACACCCGCGGATGCCCCGATCGAGATCGACATCGGGCTCCACCAATAGCTGAGCGCAAAACCGGTGATGGTCGAAAATAGATAGATGACCGCCATCCGGCTCAGCCCGTACATCTCTTCCACGTGCGCGCCCACATCGAGCAGAGCAAAGCTATTGAAAGCGATGTGCATCAGCCCGCCGTGTAGAAAGCCCGCGGTCACCAGCCGCCAAAGCTGACCGGCCGCGATATATGGTCCGAACTTCGCGCCAAACGCCACCAGCGTCCGGCCGTCGATATCGATCAGTGCACCCGGATTCCCCGCATTCATCGAATACACCATCGTCGCGACATAGAGCCCGCTATTCACAAGCAGGATCAGCGTAGTGAGAAATCGATTGGCCGGGAGCAGACCGCCCAGCACATTGTCGGGTAGGCGTAGATCCACTTGCCGCGCCCCCAACTGAAAGTCGCAATACGGACAGACCTTGTCGTCGACTGTGATGAAGGCTCGGCAATTCGAGCACATGCGGCGTTTTTCCACTGTCTTTCTATTCTTGCACTGGATGGCTGGCCCGGCGCACTTGTTACAATCGGGATTCCTCATTCACAATGCCGAAGAGTGAACGCGAACTGCGCGACGACATAATCCGGATTGGCCAGCTTATCTACCAAAAGGGCTGGGTGGCGGCCAATGACGGCAACATCTCTATCCGCCTGGGCCCGGACCGCGTGCTTTGCACCCCGACCGGTGTTTCGAAAGGCATGATGCAGCCGGACGATCTGATCGTTTGCGACAAGCAAGGCAACAAAGTCGAAGGCGCGCGCGAACGCACCAGTGAGATCATGATGCATCTCACGATCTATAGCCTGCGCCCGGACGTGTTCGGCGTTGTACACACGCATCCGCCGGTGGCGACTGGATTCGCCGCTTCGGGCCGCGCGTTGAATCAGGCGATTCTGCCAGAGGTTGTCGTGAACCTCGGTTGCATTCCGCTCGCCGCCTACGGCTTGCCTGGCACGCCGGCGCTCAGCGAATCGATCCTGCCGTTCGTGCCCACTTACGACGCGATCCTGCTGGCCAATCATGGGGCCGTTTGTTACGGCGGCGATGTCTGGCAGGCGTTCTTTAGAATGGAGACGCTGGAACACTACGCCCGCATCGCATTAGTCACCGAGCTGCTCGGCGGACCCAACTTGCTGCCGCGCGCGGAAGTGGCCAAGCTGATCGACGCGCGGGCGCGCTACGGAATCGCCTCAAAAGCCTCCGGCGAGCCCGGCTGCCCGATCACGGCCGAAGATCTGGACCGTTTAGCGCCAAGCGCCACGCCTGGGAAATTCGAAGTCACTCGCGAGGAACTGATCGCCTTAGTCGAAGAGGCGATGCGAGCGGCGCGAGGCTAAGCGGGCCAGGCGAATTTCACGCTCTTCGCGTCGTCGGCTGTTGAGTCGAATTTCCGAAGCTGCATGAACATTTCGATCTCGGACGGCTTCCCACCGGCCACATGGACGCGAAATTGAATCTGCCGGGGATCTCCGTCACTCGGGTCGAAGCTGTAGCCCCACTGGAACCACGGCTTGCCCTGCGCTCCGGCGGCACGAGCTTGCAAGCGCATCGCTTCGGGTTCAAACACGGCGCCGGCTGTTTGACGCGACTTGATACGGACACGCCACTCGCCGCTCGAATCGGTTTCTTTGTAGGCGACAAATGCGTAGTCGTCGTTCAACACAGCATCGTACGCATCAAGATACGCAAGCGTCTCGTAGCGATTGCTCGCGTCGCTCGCCGGTGCTTCCACTAAATGTTTTTCAGGCATGTTATCGATACAGTGCAGGCAGAACTACAGCGGACACCCACTCAGTCTACCGGAAGTCTCCAGCCACAGGATCGCACCGAAGGGTTAGTCCCGCGATCAGAACGAATACCTCAGTCCGAATTGCAGTTCGCGCATAGTTCTAGCCGTTGTGATCCGGCCGAAAGTTGCCGGTTGGCGCGGATCGTTCGCGGGAGAATTGAAGTTGGGGTGATTAGGGAAATTGAAAGATTCAAAACGGAACTCGATCGAATGTCCCTCTTTGATTTTCGTACTCTTGGTCAGCGAGAAGTCCCATTGCTTGAGTCCGGGCGTCGTCAACAGATTCCGGCCGGTGTTGCCGTAGCGGTAAAGCAAGGCCGGGTTAGTGACATCGAAGGCCCCGATCTCCCAGAATTTATCGGGTGACTGGTTGGCGGGAATCGGGCTGATACCGGTGGCGTCGGGAACATTGGGCGTGCCGATCTGCAGCGGATCGCCAATCTGACCCACGTTGATAGGGGTGCCGTTAGAGAGAGTCAGGATCGTCCCCAACTGCCAGCCTCCCACAATTTTATCGGCGGCTCCACCGTTAGTGAGAAACTTGCGGCCCTTGCCGAAGGGCAGTTCATAGAGCACCGAACTAACAAAGCGGTGAGCGTTGTGAAACTGCGACAACGCATGTTCGCGCTGCAGGTTGTAGTTGTCGGTGGCGAACTGATTTTCACCGGTGTTATTGCGCACCGAACTGCCCTGGTCCATCGCCTTCGACCACGTAAATCCGGTCAAAAACGTCAGTCCTTTTGAGAATCGCCGGGTGGCCTTCAACCCTAATCCGTCGTAGCCTGAGTTGCCGTGATTGTCCAGCGTCTGAATGAGTCCGTAGGCGGGAAACGGGGATCGCTGTAACAACGAGCGCGCATCGGTGGGCCCGGTACGCAAGACCGGCTGGTTCCAGACCCGGAGTAACTCAAGCTTGTGGCCGACGTTGCCGATGTAACCTGCTTCAAGCACCGTGTCGGCGCCCAGCTGCCGTTGCACGTTGAACACCCACTGCAAAAGGTAAGGCGTGCGGCGGTTGGTGTTGTTGGCCAGCGTGAAAGTGGGTCCCTGGCAGGGTCCGCTCCAATTGGAGCAGGTTCCGCCTTCGTTGAGCCAGGGATTGCTGAAGTTGGCATTGGGACGCTCGGAGTCGGCTGTGAACTGCGAGCGCCCGCCCACATTGCGCGAGAGATCAAACCGCGCTTCGACAATATCCTGAACATAGAAGGCGCCGATGCCGGTGCGCACGGTCCACTTCTCGGTGGGCCGGTAGGCGAAGCTGATGCGCGGGGCAAAATCGTTATGGTCGCGCCGCACGGTCTCGCGGCCTACGACATCGTCACCGGTCAGAGTCGGATTGGCGTCCGAGAACCGGAACGGCAGCCCCTCGTGAAAATCGCCCTTGCCCGGCCGGATCAGAGCCGGCACGCGCGCGCCGGGCACGAGCGCGCCGTTGTAGACGCCGGAATCGTAGATGACGACGTTGATGATGCCGCGGTATTTGTCGTGATACGGCGGCGTGTTCTCATAGCGCAGTCCTAACTCAGCCGTCAGCTTCGGCGTGATCTTCCAGGTGTCCTGAAAATAGAGTGAGAAAATGGTGGCCCGGAAAAGGCCGTTCGAAAACGCGCGAGCCCGGGTCGGAGTGGCTACCTCGCCAATCATATAGTCGGCAAACGGATGGCCCGTGACGCCGCGCTGCGCCGGATTTTGAGTGGCATTGCCGCTAAAACCAAAGCTGCCGCGCGTGAAGGCGTTACCGGTTTCGTTGTAGCGATCGCGTCGCAGCTCACCGCCGAAACGCAGGGAGTGGCTGCCTCGGATCACGCTCATATTGTCGATCCATTGGAAGATCGAGGTCCGGCCCACAAACGGGCCGTTGCCCTGTTCCCCGAAGCCGGTCAAGCCCAGGCCGAGGCCGATCGAAGGGGTCCCGTAGGACAACTCCACCGGCGACTGCAGGCCGATGATTCCGAGTTCCTTGGTCACGTCGCGCTTGAAGGCGTAAAAGCGCTTCTGATCGTTGTTAAACTGCGTCCAACCGAAGCGGAACTCATTCACGATCGACGGGCTGATGGAGCGGATGTTGCTGGCGAGGACCTGATTCGTCTTGGTGACGATGTTGGCTTCCTGGTCCTGGAAGGACGCCACTTCCTTGAAGTCTTCATCGCTCCAACTGAAGCGGCCATACCAGGTGGACTTCACGCTCTGCACGTAGTCCAACCGCTGGTTGAATTGTTCCCACGTGATCGGCCTTAGGCGCTGGCGGACGAAATTATTGAGAATGTCGTCGCCGGGCCGCTGGGACTTCGGAAAAAACTCCAGCATCTTGACTGAGATCGGATTGAAGCGGCTCACCGGGATTGAGTTATTCGGAAACGGAGTGGCCGACACGGCGCGGAGATTCCCGGCGGCATCGGTGGAAAACACTCTGGTGGCGGGGTCCCAGATGCTGCGCCCGGAAGCGGTGAAGTCGCCGGTCCGCATCCGGTCCGGGGCGACGTTCGAGAACCCCTGCAACGTCTTGGTTTCGCGCAGGGTCTCAAAGTTCGACATGAAGAACAGCTTGTCGCGGATCGCTCTTCCGCTGACCGCGAAGCCGAATTGATTGCGCTGGAACGGATTTTTGTCGCCTACCTGGCGGTACTCTTTGGCATCGAACGAATCGCGCCGCGTAAACTCGAAGAGGCTGCCATGAAATTCATTGGATCCGGCCTTGGTGGCCACATTGATCTGCACCGCGCCTCGTCCGAACTCGGCCGAATACACGCCGGTCTCGATCTTGAACTCCTGGAGCGCGTCGATCGATGGCTGCAGGGCGTAGAGGTTGTAACTCATGTCGGTGTTTTCGAGACCATCGAGCGTGTAGTGGTTGAACTGGTTCCGCGATCCGGCCACCGAGATCGACTTCTCAGTGCGCGTGCCGCCCTTCCGCGCCGCCGCCTCGCCACCTGCACCTTGTTCGGCGCTCACATTCGGGCTCAACGCCACCATCTGCAAATAGTTTCGTCCGTTGAGAGGCAGTTCCACGATGCGCCGGTTGTCGATCACGGTGCCGACCGTGGCGTTTTCGGTAGTTAGCAATTGCCCGGAGCCCTGGACTTCGATTGACTCTGTTACGTTGCCGACTTCAATGGTGAAATTTACCCGCACCGAGTCCGCCACCTGCACGTTCACGTCCCCGCGCGTGGCTGACTTGAACCCGGTCTTTTCGACGCGCATCCGGTACTTACCAGGTGAAACGAAGGGGATCGTGAAGTTGCCGTCTTCGTTGGATTCGACTTTTCGCGCCTGGCTGGTGGCCGTATTGGTCAGCCTGATACCGGCCCCGGCCACCACCGCGCTGGTTGAATCGGAAATGGTCCCGGTGATTTCGCCGAAGGTCTGGCCGGATAGAATGGCGGCCGACCCGGCGCCCAGGCAAAACAGGGGACGCAGGAAACGACGAAGTGACGGCATGGTTAACTCCTCGACTGATTCAGTTTGCAGTACTGAGGTCGCCTAGCATATCGCAAATCGAGATTGGATGATATGCCTGAACGCGCTTAGGGATCGCAGAGCTACGATAGTTCTTCATGATGCGATTTGCCATATTCTTTGCCGGTCTGCTTGCGGCGGCGTGCGGTCTGGCGCAGCAGACTTCCGTCCTCACCGTGGTATCGACTGCCACGTTCACTCGCGACGCTGCGCTCGCGCCCAACATGATCGTGACCGCCTTCTCAACCGCGATCCCGGAGGTTGGGCCAGCTACAGCGACGCCTCTGCCCACGAGCCTGAACGGCTATTCGTTTGGCATTCGGGCGGGCACTGGCAGCTTGGAAATCAATGCAGGGATTTTAATGACCGAATAGGCGCCACCCGTGTTGGCCGGTGAGGTACGGGCGTTCGGTCCAGGTCGGGGGTCGTGTTCAGCAGTTAACAGTATTGCGCATGTTGCGAATAGTGCGAATATATATGCTACTCTGAAGAGTGCTGCACGAAGCCGTTTCCATTCGCCCTCGGAACGCCGAAAAGCTCCAGGATGTCGGACGCCTGTTGCGGCGCGGCCGTGCGAAACTGACTGGACCCAAGGGCGAGAACTTGAGCATTCCAAAGCCACTGTACTCGCTGTTGAAGGACGCCGTTCGCCACCTGACTCAAGGTCGCTCCCTGGTGTTAATTCCCGAAGAGAAGCAACTCACAACCCAACAGGCCGGAGAGTTGCTGGGAGTATCGAGGCCATTCTTGATTCGGTTGCTGGACGCCGGTGAAATGCCCTTCAGCCTCGTCGGCAAGCATCGCCGGATTAAGCTCAGCGATGCGATGGACTACTCGAAGCGAAAGTCCGACCGGAAAGCGGCGCTCGACAAAATGGCGCGCGACGCGTATGAGGCTGGCCTTTACGAAAAAGGGGCGGGCATTCCCAAAGGCGGCCGCGAAGAGTAGGACGGGATGAAGCACCGGCCCGTTGCGCTTTTGGATGCATGCGTTCTCGTGCCGATGCCGCTTGCCGATACGCTCCTGCGTCTCGCGGAGCCGTCCGCAGTTTTCGAGCCCCGCTGGTCGGAAGACATTTTGGCCGAAGTGAGCCGTGCGCTCATCCGCCGATTTGCCAAAGCTCCCGCAAAGGCGCGATACCGTGAAGCTGCGATGCGCGGTTTCTTTCCGAATGCGATGGTGGAAGGCTACGGGCCGCTGATCGGCCAGATGAGGAATCATCCGAAGGACCGGCATGTTTTCTGGCCGCCGCGCTGGCATGCCAGGCTGACTACTTGGTCACTTTCAATCTACGGGACTTCCCGGCAGTGGCTGGCGATTCAACGGCCATAGTAGGGCCTTCGGCCTTTCTTAAGGTTCTCTGGATACACGATCGTTCGGTGATCGTGGGCCGGCTTGAAGAACAGGCCGATGCAATTGGCGCCTCCATGGACGTGCTGCTGGATAGACTGGCTCAATCCGTCCCAGCATTCGTCGAACTCGTACGACAACCAGCCTGACGGTCTGGTGCGACATTGACGAAGTGGATTTCGATGAGCGGACGCCATCGGCCTGCGCTAGAGCTGCGGCGAAGCTATACCATGCTCTGTTAAACCAATTGTGGCTGCTTAGGATCGCGCTTTACCCATCTAAAGGCCGGCACGGAGTTTTTCCAAAAAAACTTCTCCGCCGCCAAGCGTCCCTTGGCCATGAAATAAGATTGCAGGATCTCCAGCGTTGCCTTGTTTCGGCCGGCATAGACGACAAAGTCCTCCCCGAAGATATCCCAGATAAAGTCCATCACCGGCGTGTACACCGCCGCATCCAACGCCGTGTCCCCGCGGGACCGGTGGAGCCCGGAAACCTTGACATAAGCGTTCCGTTTCCTCAGGTCCCTGAGGTTGGCCGAGTAACTCTTCAGAACGTCCGGTGCGGTTGGGAGCGCCAGCGCCTGCAGGTGCCCGAGAACCACTCGCAGGGTTGGCACTTTGTCGGTAAGGCGCAGCGTCGCCTCAATCAGATCCAGCCGCGGGTTGGCCACTTCCAAGGTGAGCCCGGTCTGAGCGAATACTTTCATGTTGGCGATGAACTCCGGGTGGTGAATCGCCTCGACCAGGTTCTGGCCCTCCCACACGTTGCCGTACCGGATCCCGAGGAACAGCTTGTTGCGGTGATACCTCTCCAGATACTCGTGAAACTGCGGGATCATCGGATCGAGATTGCCAATCATACCCGTGATCATCGGTTCATTTTCGATGATCATCAGAACCCAAAGATTATCCTCGACCCAGGGGCTCGCTTCCACTTTGATGCCGCCGACAATACCGAGAGGCGTGGCGGTTTCGCGAAAGTGCCGTGGCAAAAACGGAGGCGCATTCGGGGTAAACGGAAAAGGCGCACCCTGCGGCCGTGTTTGATCGTACAGGTGGAAATGGGTATCGATAATCGGGATCGGCTCCCCCGGCGCGCCTGCTAAGGTTGCGGCTGCGGCAGAGACCCCGGCCGCGGCCAGAAAGGCTCGTCGGCCCGATGGGGTTGTCTTGTTCTCGTCGGTCATTCGGTGTAGACTCCTTGCCGGTTCCAGCCTGCTTTAACGCGCCGCAACTCCGCTGGCAAGCTTCTTCAGAGTATCCGTGCCTGCGGTCTTCCGCACGATCTTGCTGAGCTTTTCAGGTTCGCCTTCGGCGCCTTGCCGCTGGATCGCTTCCCGATAGCGCTCTTGTTTATCGGCCAGATCGAATGGGGTTTCGCCCATTGAGTTCCGTACATCCATCGCAGCGCCTTTCGAATGCAGGAATTCCAGGATTTCGGGCCGGCCTTCAATCGCCGCCAAATGCAGAATCGACTGATTCGCTCTCGCGAGCGTGATCGCCTCGACTGGATCGGGGATCTTGTCTTGAGGGTTCCAGCGGGCGTTGAGATCCGCCCCACGCGCCGATAGTTCTTTCGTTATTTCCAGGTTCCCCGCCAACACCGCCACCGAGAAAGGAGTGTGCCCGTCCTTGCGAACCATATTTGGATTGCCACCCTTTTGGGCCAGGATCTGAACGAGTTCGACGCTGCCGGAACTGGCCGCGATATGCATGGCGGAGGATCCCCGAGGGGCCGGATCGATGCGCACGTCGCCAGCCGGTCCTCCGGTCGGGTACAGCGTCTGTCGATTGGGATCGGCGCCTGCGTCAAGCAAGCGCTGAACCAGCGCCAATGCCTCTTTCAGTGTGCCCGCCGTGCCGGAGCCATCGTCTGAGCCCAGCGCCAAGGCAGCCGCGGTTTGGCCATATGCGCTCTTCTGCCGGGCGCCGCTGCGAGCGGCTTTAGCCACGGCCAAGGCCGCGCCGTGCAAAGGCGTATAACCTGCGCCGTCGGACGCCTTGGCCGATCCGCCGCGATCCAGCAGTAGATTGGCCAAGCGAATGTCCGGACTGAATACCTGTGAACTCCCGGCAGTCGCGGGCGCACCTCGGCCCGGGATGAACACGCCCTTCGGCGCGTCCCATTTATAGAGTGCGGCGAGCAATGGCGTAGTGCCGTCGGCCGAGGTCGAGTTGACGCCTGCGCCGGCATCCAGCAGCATCCGGACCGATTCCAGGTCGTTCTTCTGCACCGCGAAAAACAACGCGGTCAATCCGCCCTTCTTCGCCACGTAGTCGCCTTCGTTGTTCCACGGAATGCCGGTCTTTCCCAGCGTCACCGTGGTCGGCAGATAGATCGTGTACTTCACGTCCCACGCCTTGGTCACCGCACCGATGGAGGCGCCATGGTCCAATAGTATCCGCACCGCAACGGGCTGCCCGGCGGCCCACATGAGCGCCGTCTGCCCATATTTTTTTTCGCTCGCGTTTACGGTCGCCTTCCGGGCCAGCAACAGTTTCATGATGTCTGTTTGTCCCATTCGCGCCGCCGTCATCAAAGGCGTCTCTCCATTTTCCCGAGCCAAATTCGGGTCGGCGCCGTGTGAAAGCAGTTGAGCCGCCAGCGCGGCCGAACCATTAGCGATGGCTAAGGCCAGTGGACCGATTCCCAGCTCATTGGTCACATTCGGGTCTGCGCCCGCCTTCAGAAGAATCGCGGCGATTTCAGCGTTGGCGCGGGTCGCCGCCCACGCTAGCGGAGTGGAGCCGTCGCTTTCGCGCTCGTTCGGATTCCCACCTTGCTGTAACAAACGCTCCACCGCAGCGCGGTCATCGCCGCGCACCGCATCGAACAATGCCCCACTATCCAGCGCGAATAGCGTGAGGCCACGGCAAAGCGTCAGGAATCCAACAACGGCCGGCCGCGGCATAGGCTTAAACCTCCAGCCGGTTGAGCCGGCCCGTGCTGTCGCCCAGTTTCTCGGTCGGCACCCCGGCTTTATCGAGCATCGTCAGATAGAGATTCGTCAACGGCGTTTCGTCACCGGCGAACTTCAGATAACGGCCCCCGGCAATCCGCCCGGCCGCTCCACCGGCGACGATGATCGGCAAATCGCGCTGGCTGTGCGACGTGGGGACGCTGAGGTCACTGCCGTACAGGAGGAGCGAGTTATCCAGGAGCGTGGCGCCGCCTTCCTTAATTGAATCGAGTTTGCCGAGGAAATAGGCAAACAGCCGCGACTGATCGACATTGATCTTGGCCAGCGCGTCGAGTTTATCCTTCTCAAAGTTATGGTGCGAGATCTCGTGATGGCCCATCGAGATGTTGAGATGCGGGTAGTTGATGGAGGTCGCCTCGCGTGCGTACATGAAAGTCCAGACCCGCGTCAAATCCGCTTGCAGAGCGAGCGCCTGCAGGTCGAACATCAGCTTCACATGGTCCGGCCATGAGTCGGGGACTCCCGCCGGCCGGGTCATGGCGGGCAAATCCATGGGCCGCCTGCGCGAAGCCACTTGAATGCGCCGCTCCACGTCGCGCATGGATTCGACATATTCGTCGAGTTTGCGGCGGTCGCCTGAGCCGAGCTTCAACTTGAGCTCGGCAATCCGCTCGGTCACCGAATCCAGGCTACTGCGATCGGCGGCATCGCGCGCCGCCGAGGCTAAGGGATCGATACGGCCGCCTTCGCCAAAGAGCCGTTCAAAGACCAGCCGCGGGTTAAATTCGAACGGTAGGGGTGTAGTCGCGCTCTTGAATACCGGCCCGATGTGGGCAGCGCCTCCGCCGTTGTTCTCCGTGGAGAGTTCGAGCGAAGCGAACGGCGTTTCCTTGCCAAGCGTTTTGGCCGCCAGTTGGTCGACCGAAATCCCCACATGCACCTTTCCTTTGGTCGGCTCGACGCCGGTGAGGAAAGACGCCAAAGCACGGTCATGGAAGCCAGCCTTACTACGGTCGGGATCGGACGAAAGGCCGCTGATCACCACGAATTTCTGACGATGCGGAGCTAACGGAGCGAGCGCTTCGCTGTATTCGTAGCTGGCGCCTTCGCCCTTCGGCCGCCAACGCTCCCGGTCGACGCCGAGAGGATAAATAATGAACCCCAGCCGGCGCACCGGCGCGGCGGCCGTCAGATTCTGCGCAACCAATGCCGGAACCATGGCGTCGAGCAGTGGCAGACCGAGAGCGACACCGGCGCTACGCAAAAGCGTCCGGCGGGGGAGAAACTTTTTCTGGACAAACATTTCTTTAGCGCTCCTGCTTCTGTCTCATCTGAAAGGGCACGCTCTTCACGGTTGCGAGGATCAGATCGTGGAAGCGATGCCCACCGGCTTCCGTCTGGCGCATGATATCGCGAATCGCCGGTTGATCGCGCGCCTCCAGTTCGCGCCCCAGCGCGTAGGTCATCAGGCGCTCAAGCGTAGCGTGAACGAATTCGCCGGACCGGTTGAGCAGCATTTTCTTCAGTCCTTCCGGACCGGAGAACTCCACCGCGCCCGGCAGTTTGCCGGAGGCGTTGATTGTGCCCCCTTGGTCTTCGGTTCGCCACCGGCCAATCGCATCGTAGTTCTCCAGCGCGAAGCCCAGCGGGTCGATCCGGTCGTGGCACGAAGCGCAAGCGGGGTTGGCCCGGTGCCGCTCCACTTGTTCGCGGGCCGTCAGCTTTCGCCCGCCGCCAAGGCTCTCGTCCAAAGGCGGAACATTGGCGGGCGGTGCGGGCGGCGGCGAATTCAGCAGATTATCGAGGATCCACTTGCCGCGCAACACGGGCGAGGTCCGCATCGGGTGAGAGGTGAGCAGCAGTATGCTGCCATGAGTGAGCAGGCCTCCCCGTTCGGCGTTGGCCGGAAAAGGCACGCGCCGGAAGCCTGGACCCGTGATGCCGGCCACGCCGTAGTGGCTGGCCAGCCGCTCATCCAAGTAGGTGTAGTCGACGCGCAACAGATCTAGCACGCTTCGGTTCTCCCGGATCAGGCTGTTCACGAATAGCCGCGTTTCGGTTTGAAACGCCGCGCCGAGAGCGGCATCGAATTCCGGGAACATTTGTTTGTCCGGAGCCGCTTTGGCCAGCGCGCGCAGGCCCAGCCATTGCGAGGCAAAATTATCCATCAGCGCCGACGATCGCCGATCGGCTAGCATCCGCCGTACCTCGCCCTCCAACACCTCGGCGTCGTTCAGTTTGCCGTTCGCGGCGGTATTGAGAAGCTGGTTGTCCGGGATGCCGCTCCAGAGAAAAAACGACAAGCGCGAAGCAAGCTCAAAAGCGTTAACGGGCTGAGCGGCGCCGGACGCATGTTCGGGACGGTCGAATTCCAAGCGGAAGAGAAAATCGGGAGCCAGCAGCACGTTGCGAATCGAGGCGCCGATGGCCGCATCGAAATTTTGCTTGAATCGCGCTGCGGCAAAGGTCTTGAGGAACGGTTCCAGGTCCGTTGCGCTAACATCGCGGCGGAAGGCGCGGCGCACC
>JAYUSQ010000216.1:0-14037 GCA_043755595.1 Acidobacteriota bacterium
CACTTCGGCGCGGTTGGCGACATCGGCTTTAACCGTCATCGCGCGACGCCCCTTCGAGCGAACGTAACCCGCCACTTCCTCGGCGCTATCGGCGCTCGCAATGTAATTCACCGCGACATCGGCGCCCTCTTCGGCGAATACCTCTGCGATCCCCCGGCCGATTCCCCGGCTGGCTCCCGTGATCAGCGCTATCTTACCTTGCAGTTTCACAATCTCTCCTACTTCTTCTTCGCGGCCGCGGTGGGCTTGGGCAGGGCGAACACGTAGTAACCTTGTGCCTCCGCCGCGCTCTTCTTCGAGACGATTCCTCGCCCCCCCGAGCCTCCTCCGGTCGCGAAGAAAGCGACGAATTGGCGTCCGCCCGCCTCATACACCGCGGGAACTCCGTCTGGATTCGCTTCGATCTCCTTTTCCCAAAGTATTTTTCCCGTGTCCTTATCAAACGCGTGAATGTAGCGGTCCCCTTGCGATCCGATCAGGAGTAGTCCACCCGCGGTCACCACCGGCCCATTCCGCGGGGCCACGAGTCCGGTGTTCTTGATCCCCTTCGCGGCAAGTCCAGGGACGCTTCCGAGCGGCGTGCGCCACCTGATCGTGCCCTCATTCAGATCGAATGCGACCAACTCAGACCACGGTGGCGACATCGCGGGAAGTCCGCTATTCGCGAAGAAAATGTTTCCAAACGGCCCCCAGTACCGCGTCTGCCCCGGCGGGGGCGGCGACATCGGAGGGCGCCGGCGCGGAGGAGTTTGCCCGCCAGCCCTGGATGTATTGCCCGCCGATGGATTCATCAGATACGCAATGATCGATTCCAAATCGTCCGCCGAGAGTGCGGTCTCCGGGATCGCAGGCATATGTCCTTTGCCGTGCCGCACTGTAGTCTTGACAATGTCGGCCTTGATGTCTGGCGGGGTCGGCATGTTGGCGGTTCGGTCCTGTCCGTGACAGGCCGCGCAAGCCTCCATATAGCGGTCCATGCCACGGGATGCGGACGCGCCTCCCTGGGTCGCCGGGCGCCGTTCTTCCAGTTTGCGAAGATCCGGGTTGTTCCAGGCGCGCACGTACAGCATGCCAGTGGCCGGGTCTCCGGCGGCTGCCCCCAAGTTGGAGGTCCCATGTGCGCCCGGCATCTCGATCTGATTCCGGCCCACGGTCGGTGGCGTGAAGAGGCCTTCGTTCCTGGCATTCACGACAATGTCCCGAATTCGCGCCTTTTCTTCCGCATCCAGGTAGGGGTTGATCTCCTCCACGCTGAACTTCTGCCGCCCAATCGGCGGTGGCTTGGTAGGAAATGGTTGAGTCGGCCAGGACTGCTCGCCAGGCACATCGGATTGAGGGACCGGCCTCTCTTCGATCGGCCACAACGGCTCGCCCGTCACCCGGTCAAAGACATAGAGGAAACCCGTTTTCCCCGCCTGGGCCACGACGTCAACCATTTTCCCGTTGTGGCGGACGGTGAGCAGTTTCGGACCGGTCACTAAATCGTAGTCCCACAGATCGTGGTGAACGGTCTGGAAGTGCCAAATCCGCTTTCCAGTGCGGACATCGAGCGCCAATAGACAGTTGCCAAATAAGTTTGCCCCGATCCGGTCGGCTCCGTACAAATCATAAGAAGGAGAGCCCAGCGGAAAGTAGGCGATGCCGCGTTTCTCATCAATGGAAAACTCGCCCCACGTATTTGCCCCGCCGGCATACTTCCATGCGTCCTTGGGCCAAGTCTCATAGCCGAATTCGCCGGGATGAGGGACGGTGTGGAACGTCCAGACCATCTTTCCGGTTCGCGCGTCGTAGGCGCGAAGGTCCCCTGGAGGGGAATCATACAGCTCTCCGGGCGCCGAGCCCAGAACGATCAGGTTCTCGAAAACATGTCCGGGCGTTCCGGATTGAACCTCGCCCATGTTTTTGACATCGCGGCCCAGCCCCTCTCGCAGGTTCACGCGCCCGTCGTCGCCAAACGTGTTGATCGTCACCCCAGTCCGCGCGTTCACCGCTTGGAGATAGCTGTTCACGGAGAAGATAATTCTCCGGTCGGACCGGTCCTTGCTCTCCCAGTAGTTGAAGCCCCGATTCGTTGGAACTCCCTCGACCGGATGCGACCAGATCTCTCTCCCTGTCGTTGCATCCAGCGCGACAATGGCGCCGCCGGTTCCCATGACGTACATCACATCGTCGACCACCACCGGGCTGAAGGAAACTCTACCGCTCGGGCCCGGCGCCTTGTACATCCAAGCCAACTGCAACTGGTTCACATTGCTCTTATCGATCTGCTTGAGCGAAGAGTACTGCATGGAATCCAGCGCCCCCCCAAACTCCGTCCAAGTGGAGTATGGCTGCTGCTTCTTGGTGGAAGGCTGTCCCTGGAGCATCGTCAAGTTGAAGACCAGCGGCAGGGCGATCTCCGCCAGTCCATACGGGCGCACCCGCCAACGTCGAGACGCTTTGTTCATAGACTCTCGGCCTCCAATCGCCCTTGCCCGCCCGGATCCTTACTTACGCCCGAAACTTGTAGCCCAGTGTTTTGAGATAAGTTTTTGTGACCAGCGCTGTCTCCAGCGGAGTCATCGGCGCATTCTTCGAACCGTCAAGTTCCACCATGACATTGGCCTCGGACTTGGACTTCTCCAGCGTATCCAGGATCCCGGCGATATCAACCTTGCCTTGACCCAGCGGGCAATAACCGGCAAAATGCGGGCCGCCCGCGAAGTCTTTCAAGTGCATGTGCTTCAGAATGGGAAGGAAATCTTTCACCACTTGCAAAGCGTCCACGCCGCCCTTCTGAAGCTGCCCAACATCGGGAGCAAACTTCAAATGCTTGGTGTTCGCCGTCTCCATGAGGGCGTAGGTTTCTTCTTTGGATTCAATCGCGGTGCCCGTGTGTTGATGAAAACCCGTGCCCAATCCCACGTCATTCGCCGCCATCGCATAGTCATTCAACGACTCGACCACGTTCTTACGGCTCTCCTGGAAGTTATACTGCGCGCGATTGATTCCATTCGCAGCCAGGACCAGAAAAGAGCCCTTGTGCTTCTTGATTACCTTGGCCAGACGAATGACCTTTTCCACGTTCTCTTTGCGCTTGGCCGGATCGGTGACGTTGGTCGACAGGTAGCCGGAGGTAAGCGGAACCTTGTAGCGGTCGATCAGCATACCCAGCTCACCTTTTAGATCCCAGCTTTCCAGCACCTCGGCGAACGTTTCAAACTTGTGGTAGCCGAGGCTCGAAACGTCTTTGAGCGCGACTTCCAGATTTTCCGGCGTCCGCGGAGCCGCATTCCAAATAAGGCAGGTATAGCCGATCTTAAGTTTTCGTGGCGTGGCGGCCAGCAAAGCCGGCGCCGCCGCCGCTCCCAAGCCGATGGCGATTGTCTTGGCGAAATTCCTGCGATCCAGTGTGGCGTTCATCATTTCTTGTCCATCCCTTTCTACGTCTCGCGGCGCAGCTCCACCGCGATTCGAAACCTACTTCTTCACACTAAGTTTTGCGCTAGGCGTCGTGTCGGCTTCCAAGTCGCCGAGTACAAATTGGATTCCGGCAAATACCATCTGGGCCATCCGCGGGGTGGCGAAGAGCAACGGCGTGTGACCCAGCGCAGTGTTGAAGACCCGCCCGCCGCCATAGCTTCTGATCCATGTCATCGCATAGTCATTGTCTGGCCGGACCGCTTGCGCCGGCAAGGTCACTGGCGATTTGGCGGTGTTGACGCTCATCAGCACATGCAGTTTCTCTCGCGTATACGGCCCGGCCGGAAGGAAGTGGTAGAACTCGTCCACGTGGTCGACATCGTTACCCTCAAACTGTTTCGTCAACGGGCTTGAAGGATCGTCCATTTTGAGCGTCGCCGCCTCGATGCGATGTGGCCCGGTCTGCGCACCCATCATCTCTCCGTACTCGGCAACGTCGTTAGACGCATAAGTGGAGCCGTGGATCCCCGCCACGCCTCCTCCTTCGCGCACAAAGCGCATGAGTCCATTGATCACGTCCGGGTCGGCGAATACCGGGCCGACCACGCTATTCAGGAAAACGGCGTCGTACTCCTTGATCTTGGGATATTTCAAATTGTCCAGATCGTTGTTGAAAATCGCTTCGAAGGCGCCGGTGTTCTTGGCCATCAATTCGACGGCGAGGTTGGCATGCGGAACGGTCCGGTGGTAAAAGCCGCCCTGCGGGCAAAGATCGACGATCAGAAGCTTTCTCGCCTTCTTCGGTTTCACCAGCGCCTGCTGTGGGGCTGCGGCCTCGATCATCTTCCGATCCAGCAACGGAATATCAGCGGCAAAGCTGATCGGAGTCTTCTTGGATATTTGGACGATTTGATACCCCTCGGCCGTGCGAGTCGCTTTCTCAAGCGCCCGGCCGCACTGCGCAAACTTGTCCGGCGGATTCTCCGCTCGGCCACCGCCGATCGCAACAAACAAAGGCTTCACCGGAACGCGCGGACCAGCGCAGTCGCCGCACGTTGGCAAGGGCGGAGTTCCCGGAGGCGCCAGCTTAGCGAGTGCCAGGAAGAATTGCTCCATTCCCAACGCCCCACTACCCAACTCGACTTCGCGGCCGCCTCCGCCAATTGCGCTCCGGTCCTTCAAAGTTATGGACAACAGCCGATCGTTCACTAGCTTCAATCCGTCGACGGGACTGATGCCCGCCTGCATCCAGGAGCCGGTGTCCAGACTCACCCCGATCCGCTTGCCGCGGCCCTCCAGCGCGCGCATAAGATTTCCCGGGTTCGAGCTTTCAAACGCGACATTCACTTTGAATTCATCCGCTAGCCGCTCGATTTCGGCGACAGCCTCAGTCGAAGCCCGCGTCACGATCGTCTCGACTCCCAGGCTTTTTGCAAACCCGAATAGCTTTCGCCGGGCGCTCTCGCCGGCGGGAATCGTATCGACGCGGTAGGCCTGCATTCCAAGACGCAGCTCACTCAGCCTGTGCTTCACCTTCGCCAACTCTTCCGGCGACAAGTCGTAGTCCAGATTCTTGGGGATCTCCGGGCTGACCTTCTGCGTGCTCGAACCTTCGATGAATCCGGTACCAAGCGCATCGACGCTCGCCGCCGCCTCTGAGAACGAGAGCGGTCCGAAATCGCCGGCTCGGAACCCCACTTTCAAGCCGAGGATGTTCGCCGCCGAGGAGCCAATCTGCCTGTTCCCGCGTTTCGACGCGGTTGGCGATTCGCCTCGCCCGGCAGGGCCTCTTTGTTGCCCATACACTGAGGCGATTGCAATTCCGGTCATTGTCACAAGAGCGACAGCACGGCTAGTTCTCTTCATGATTTGCGTCCTTACATCCAAACCCAATCGGGAAGCGGCTATGGCTGCCATTGAGAAAGAAAGAATCATGACACCCATCAGGCACCGAGCTTTGGCCATTTCACACATCTACCGACGACGCAACCTTGCATGGCAGCCGCGTTGCTCATAGGGAAATAGCCCGTTGAGATACTATCAGCGCCGCAATCAAGCGTCAAGCTGCTTCGACAAGTGTGTCGCCGCAAAAGGATAATGTCTTATTTGCGCAAGGTAGAACTGTCCTATCGACTGCGATCCGCATGACCGCAGGTGATTGCGCGGACCCGATCACCGGCTTGCGTGGGCCGCTTGACGCCCGCGCAGACCTTTTCCCTTGGACACGCTAGTCCCAAGCATCAGCCCAGGAACTTCACCAATAGCAGGTGGGCCATCCTCTTAAAAGGAAAAGCCCTCCCGGCGAGACACCCGGGGTATCGAGTCGTCGCTGGAGGGCTTCTGGCTCTGCTCTCGGAGCCATTCCGTCGCATCGGCCTTGGACATCCGCTCGGGCGTGGCCCCGGCGGACACTTCCACACTAATAACCGCACTTTCTTAACGAATTCCTCGGTCTGCTTTTGAATGACCCAACCGAGACCAACTTCGGGCTTCGCGTCTCTACGACTAAGCCGGCGGGCTATTCCTTCTTCAGGGTCAGTTCACGGTCCTGATCCTGCTGTTTGAACTTCAGCTTCATCTCGCCGCCCATCACCTTGCCGGTGTAGACGGTCTTACGCTCGCCGCGGACCAGGGTGAAGCTGATATCGTCGCCCGTGATGGAGCCATCCGAAATCGGCGTTTCGCCGTTACGGCCGGGCACGGTCCCGGTCAGTTTATCGCCGTCCTGTTTGAGCGTGTAAGTCACGTCACGCGACCCATTCGGGGTCTCCATCTTGCCGGTCCATTTACCGGTCACGTCGGCTGCGAAAGCGCCTACGGTGAGGATGGCTGATGCAGCCAAAACTCGCACGATAGAAGTAATCTTCATGGTTCTCCTTGCCTGTGGCGCCGGCTCTCAGACGAGCTATGGCGCCTCAACAAGGACGCCGGAAGGCGCCGTAGGGTTACTGGAGCGGTTCCTACCCGGCCACACCGGCTAGTGGCGCGCGGCCGGCGCGGGCGGCTTCTCTGCGGCTGGCCCCGCGGCGCCGTCAGCCGGGGGCTTTGCATCAATATACTGCACAATCACAGAGATACGGCGATTGGACGCCGCCTCCGGATCCTCGGCAACCCGCAAATGCTGGTCGGCGAAACCGCGCACCTGCACAACCTGATCCGAGCGTAGTCCAGTGGCTTGCATAAGCTTCCGGGCTGCGTTGGCACGGTCCACGCTCAGTTCCCAGTTCCCATAGCCGTCGTCGGACTTAAAGGCGCGAGCATCCGTATGACCTTCAATCAGCAAATGATTCGGGAGCTCACCCAACTGCTTGGCCAACAGCACCAGCAGTTCCTCGCCCTTTTCACTCGGCTTCATGTTGCCGCTCTCAAAGAACAAGCCCTTTTCGGTTTCGAGAAGTTCGACTCGCAACCCTTCGCCGGTCACCGTCATCGTGACGTTGTCCTTCAGCTTGTCAAACTCCGGCATCTGTTTCATTGCCTTGTCGAGTTCTTCCTTCAATTTACTTAGATCGTCTTTGTTCAGCTCCAGGCCCTGGCCCGAGCCAGTCATCGAACTTCCAGCCGACGTTCCGGCTCCGGTGGGATCGCGAAAGTAACCGCCCACGGCCTCCTGAACTTTTACGCTTGAATTCATCAGCCACATCACCATGAAGAACGCCATCATCGCGGTGACGAAATCGGCATACGCCACTTTCCAGGCGCCGCCATGATGGCCGGCATGCCCTTTCTTCTTCTTGATGACGATTATGGGCGCGAGCTTTTCATCAGCCATATACGCTCAGGCTCTTTCTTAGGCCGCCGGCGCGGCGCCACCCTTACAAGCCGCTTCGAATTCTTTGAACGACGGCCGGCACAGATGCGGCACCGCGCGGCGCGCAAACTCGGCGCACAGAATCGGCGCATTGCCCTTCACATAGGCGATCACGCCCACTCGCAGCACGTTGTAGTAGGCACCCTCGGCCTCGGCGATCTTGGTCATGTTGGCGGCCAGCGGGGCCAGAAACCCGTAGCAGAGCAAAATCCCCAGGAACGTTCCCACCAGGGCCGCCCCAACCTTGTGGCCGATTTCCTCAGGCGGTCCGCCGATTGAGCCCATCGTGATGACGACGCCCAAAACCGCCGCCACGATTCCCAGACCTGGGAGCGAATCCGCCACCGCGCTCAACGCCCCAATCGGCTCCAGCGCCTCGGCGTGATGCACTTCCATGTCGAGCTCCATCATTTGATCGAGCGCTAGTGGGTCCATTTGCCCGGAGACCGACATGCGAATTGTGTCGCACAAAAAGTCCACCGCGTGATGATCGTGCAGGAAACCCGGAAATTTATTGAGCGTGTCGCTCTTGTGAGGGTCTTCGATATCGGCCTCCAGTTTGGTCGCGCCGTTCTTTCGCGCCGAAACAAAAAGCGCATTCAACATCTTCAGCGTCTCCAGATAGAGACCCTTGTTATACCGGCTCCCCTTCACCACGCCAATCAACCCGGTGAACACCTTGATGATGGTCGGCATTGGGTTGGCGATGAACAACGTTCCAAGCGCCGCCCCTCCGATGATGACCAGTTCGGCCGGTTGAATCAACACGGCGAGAATGCCGTGTTCCATGAGATATCCGCCAATAATGGCGCCGATGACGACAACTATACCGATGATTGCGAACATGCCTGCCCTCTCGGGGAAACTTATCGGCTCCAATCGCCTTATCCTTAGTGAGTGGACACATGGCTGCCTTTGGACGACTATCTGGCCGCGATTCGCTTTACGCTAGTAGCGTTAAGCTCGGTATTCTTTGTCGTCGATCCGTTTGCCACGATTCCTTCTTTTCTGGCCATGACCGAGTCGCACGATGAGCCGCACCGCCGCCTGATGGCGCGCCAGGCCGGTTGGACGTGTTTCATCGTGCTGACGGTTTTCGCTTTCGCGGGCAGCGTAATTTTCAAGATCTTCGGCATCACGCTTCCCGCCTTCAAGATTGCCGGCGGGCTGCTGCTATTCCTAGTCGCCTTCGAAATGCTCGAAGCCAAGCGATCGGGCACGCAGGAGTCGACCGAAGAACGGCTGGAGGGTCAGCAAAAGGCAGAGATCGGGGTGACGCCGCTTGGCATTCCCATGTTGGCCGGTCCGGGTGCGATTTCAACCGTCATGGTGCTGATGGGCCAGTCGCAATCCTGGTGGCAGGCCGTGCCCGTGTTTGCCGCCATCGCCGTAACCGCTTTTTTTTCGGTGTTGATTTTGTCGGGCGCGGGCCGCGTGCGTGTGGTCCTGGGTGAAACCGGCATCCGGATCCTGATGCGCCTGATGGGCCTGGTATTGACGGCCATCGCGGTTCAGTTCGTCATCAATGGGTTGACCGACCTCGGCGTGATCCGCCCAACCGGGTAGAGCTACGAATTGAGCCGCAAGCCGGCCAAATCGGGCAGCAACTGGAAATCGGTGTGTACGTCGGCCACTCGCTCACCCCGCTGCTCAATGCCCGCCTCGGTCGCATTGCCCAGATGCGCGGATTGCTCCAGATAGCCAATGCGCAGTGGATCGATACCCATGATCCGGCAGCAGGTGGCGTCGACGGCCCGCAGATCGGAGCCCATCACCAACACGCCGGCCGGTTTGGGAGAGCCTTGGATGGGGCCGTTCCCTTCCATGCCGACAACCCCGTCGACAATCGCGAAATTCCTGGAAAACACCCGGTTCAACTCGACAATTGAACGAGCGATGCCGAGCATATGCAGCGTGTTCTTGGGCCACCCATAGACCGAGCCGGGGACCAGCCCGAAGTAGTTCTTCATCGCGAGCGTCGCGCCGGCCCAATGATGGGTTTTCATTTTGGGGATCGAAACGATCAGATCCGCCGACAACGCCGTGTCCGGGAAATAGAAAACAGGTTCACCCGCGAATTCCTTAACCGGCGAAACCCGGTCGCGATTGAGATCGACAAAGCGATTGTCGAACTTTTCAAGCAAGGCACGGTACCCGGCTTGCTCGGAAATCGCATACGTATCCCGCCGATGCCCGGGCCCTTCGCCAATCCGGACTTCAGCCGCGCCGAGCGAAGAAAATACTTCATAAGCGGCCGCCACCACGGCGACATCCGTGTTGATGACAGTCTGTTTGTCAAACTCCACCAAATTCGGCTTCAACAGGACACGCTTGCCCTTCACTGCCAGCCCACATGCTGCGATCCCTTCGCGGATCAGCCTCGCCAGGTCAACCGAATAGTTGGAAGCTTTCACGACTGTCACCGTAGACTTGGCGCCCCGTTGGTCCACCAGTTCCGGCGAGCGGGCTGACTTTGCCATCGTGGCAGCCGCAAAACCGGCCGTACAAACCGCGCCGCCCGCCACGAGGATGTTTCTGCGATTCGGCTTATTCATCACGCCCCCACCGCTTTCCCCGTCAGCAGAATAGGCCAGTTCCCGTCACGGGCAGCCAGCGTGCGAATGGCGCAAAGCATAATGTCATTGCCTGCCGAATCGCCTTCATCGCCGGGGGCATCCTGGCCATGCAGGCGCAAGCCCAGAGAAAGCCAGGCCTGCGACAGAGGAGACTGATGGCCCTGTCCGATTTTCCGGGCCGATTCGACGGCATCACCCAACCCGCTGCGACCCTGCAAGCCGACCAACGCAAGCGCGGTGGTCTCAGGAAAAGAGTGCAGTGGAATCTCGAACGCCATCCGGGCTCCATAATTCCAACCGCCGTCGTGGCATCGCTGATGCCAGATCAAGTTTTGAGCCGAGGCGATCCGCTCCTGGATTCGTCGATCGCCAGGCAACAGCCGCCCGGCGAGACGGAGAGCCGTGATCCCATGGGCGGTCGGCTCAATCCAGGCCGCTGCGCCCGCTCGCCACGCCCAACCCTCGAAGTTCGGGTCGCGATCACGCCCCTTGGGGCTAAGGAAATACACCAATCGCATCAGCACGCCCGATTCCGCGCCACCGGTGCTCAGCAAATACTCAACCCCTCGTTTGACCACCGGCATGTCGCGGCGCAGTGCCGCCAGCGTCACTATCATCGAAGCCGTCCAGTGAGGCGAATCGACGTCAGCCGATGGGCCGGCGCTGCCGTCCGTATTCTGCCAGCCGCGGACGAGTTTAAAGGCGCGTTCGGCCGATTCCTGGCCGTGCAACGCGAGCGCCGCCCAAGCCGTGGGTTCAAGCCATGACTCGCGGCCGGGAAAATAGCCCCACCCGCCGTCTGGGTTCTGAGCCTTCAGCAACAAGGCACGGCGCGAAAGGTCTTCCACTTGTGGTGGATCGACAGGCTGCGGCCCGTTCTTTAGCGGGTAGTTCCTGAGTAAGGTGAAACCCTACGCCAACAGGACTTTCAGAACCCCTGGGGACGCGGCATGGGCAAAGGCCTCGACCGCACGGTCAAGCGGATAGGTGGCCGCGATCATGTCCTCCAGCCGAATCGCTTGACGGGCGAGTAGCTTTAACGCAGGCTCCAAACGGCCGCAACGGGAGCCCACCAGCGTGAGTTCGTCAACGATTATCGGGGCGGTATTAACGCTCACCGCGCCATGCACCGTGGATTTCATGATGACCGTGCCGCGCGGCTGGGTCATTCCCACGGCCGCCTCCAAACCGGTGGCTGATCCGGTGGCATCGACGACAAACCGAAAGGCTTTGGACGGCAAGCGTTTGGCTTGGCAGACCGTCGCGATACCGGCGGCGCGCGCGACGCGCAGTTTGCCGGCGTGTCGTCCAAACTGAATCACCTGCGCCCCATGCGCGTGCAAAACCTGCGCGATGAGCAGGCCGAGCTTGCCATCGCCCAAGACCGCCACCCGGCAGCCTTTGGGAATTTTTACTTGATCCAGAATTTCGCAGGCAGCCGCTAGAGGTTCGGCAAACACCGCCTGCGCATCGCTCACGCCACGCGGCACGACATGGAGATTGTGGTCCGGCAAGACAAACCGCTCGGCAAACGCGCCCGGCTGATTAACGATTCCAAGCACCCGGCGAGTGGGACAATGACGCCCCAGTCCACGGCGGCACCAATCGCACTTACGGCAGGCCAAGTTGATTTCACCGGCGACGCGTTGGCCGATCAACTTCGGATCGTCCGATTCCTCCACCATGCCCACGAACTCATGCCCGGGCCGTCCGCGAAAGCCATAATAACCCCGCTGCAACTCAAGATCGGTATTGCAGATGCCCGCCGCGACCAACCTGATCAGCGAGTAAGCTTCGGGCCTCCGCGGCTTGGGCGCGCGGCGCAAACTGACCTTGCCGTCTTCCAGATGAACCGAAAGCATGAATCGATAAGTATAATCAGAAGTTCGTGCCTTCCTCTGAACTCATCTGTTTTAACTCCTCGTGCCGCGCGCGTTATCCCGTCACCGAGGTCATCTACAATTGCCCGGCCTGCGGTGGTCTATTAGAGGCCACGCATGATTTCACCGGTCTCAATGCAGACATGCTCAAGCTTACGTGGCGCGGGCGGCGGCTGAACAACAGCCCTCTGACGCAGAGCGGCGTCTGGCGATACCGCGAGTTGATTCCCTTCCTCGGAGACAACGCCGAACAGTATGTCGTCACGCTGCGCGAGGGCAACACTCCGCTCCTTGACGCACCCATCGCTGCGCGCTATGCCGGCATGGACAAGCTTGTTTTCAAGCATCAGGGCTTTAATCCGACCGGCTCTTTCAAAGACAACGGCATGACCTGCGGCGCTTCACAAGCGCGACGGCTTGGCATGAAGCGCGTAGCCTGCGTTTCAACCGGCAACACGTCGGCTTCGATGGCAGCCTATGCGGCCGCCGGCGGACTGCAACCGGTCATCTTCATTCCCAACGGCAACATCAGCTATGGAAAATTGGCGCAGGCGCTCGAGTATGGCGCGCGCACGTTCCAAGTCGACGCGAACTTCGATCAGATTCTCAAGCTGGTGCGAGTGCTGGCGGAAAAGCTCGGCATCTATCTGCTGAACTCGATCAACCCGTTTCGGATTGAGGGGCAGAAGACGATCATGATCGAGATGCTCGATCAACGCGATTGGTCGGTGCCCGATTGGATCGTCGTGCCTGGCGGCAATTTGGGCAATGTGTCGGCCTTTGGCAAAGCGCTCATGGAACTCCGCTCGTTGGGCTTCATCCAGAAAACGCCAAAGCTGGCCGTGATTCAGGCGGCGGGCTCGGCGCCGTTTGTGGAGTTCATGAAGTCGCCCACCATGGACAGCTTTCCCACGGTCGATCATCCTGAGACGCTCGCGACGGCGATTAAGATTGGCGACCCGGTGTCCTGGCCTAAGGCGTGGCAGGCCGTTGAATGGTCAGGCGGGCTGGTCGAAAAAGTGAGCGAACAGGAAATCGCCGACGCCAAGGCGCAAATCGGATTGTGCGGGATCGGTTGCGAACCGGCTTCGGCGGCGACGCTGGCTGGCATTCGCAAGCTGATCGCGGATGGGCGTATGAAGCCCATCGAAGATGTCGTCGCCATCCTGACGGGTAACGTACTCAAGGATCCAGACTACATCTTCAAGTACCACACCGGACAGTTGAAGGATCCCCAAGGCGCTGCGATCGCCGCGACTTTCGCCAACGCCCCGACGGTTGTGCCCAACGATGCCGGCAAAATCGCCGCTCTCCTGGAAAACTAGACTAGACTAGACTAGACTAGAGCACTTTCATTGCAAGGGTGGTCCGCTCCGTCGCCGTCGCGGCTCGGAACTGAGCCGTGAGCGTCAGCGAGCGGTAGTCCACAGTAAGTCTGAAAACAAGGTTATTTGCGCGCCGCGACCAGTTTCATCAGATCCTGACGCAAGCGTGATCTCAACGCGGCGCTCCCTGGATCGGTAGCGAGATTGTGTATTTCTCGTGGGTCCTTCGCATAGTCGTAGAGTTCTTCGCCTTCGGTTCCGTCCTGCCACATCGTATAACGATGCCGTTCGGTGCGGAGTGAGTATCCGCTCACCTTTTGGCGGTCCACCTGGGTAACCGCCGGACGATTCCACGCGTGTTTGGGGTTGTCGAGCAACGGTAACAAGCTTGTGCCATGCAAATTCGCAGGAATCCCGGTCAGGCCCGCCAGCGCTGCCGCCGTTGGATAGAGATCGAGAAACTCGACAGTGCGCAGGCACGCTTTCCCTCGGGCTTTGACACCGGCGCCGGCAATGATCAAGGGAGTCCGCGCCGACGGCTCAAACAGCATCTGCTTCATCCATTGACCGTGCTCGCCCAGCAGATAGCCATGGTCGCTCCAAAAATAGATCGTCGTATTTTTCTCGGCGCCCAGACGCCGCAAGGCATCGAGCAGGCGGCCCACATTGGCGTCCACAAACAGGATCGACGCGTAGTAGGCGCGCAACACTTCCAGGCGCTGGCGCTCGGTCAGTCCCCAGTTGGAAGGCTTGGTAAAGTACGCCCAGCGAGGCGCGATGTTCGTTTCCCATTCTTCGAAGGGGACCAGCTTCAAGCGATCCATCGACACCATGTCGAAGTATTTCGACGGCGCGATGTAGGGGCAATGTGGGCGATAAAATCCAGCGCCGATGAACCACGGCCGTCCGCGATTTTCCTCCATCAGACGGATGGATTCAGACGCTACGATCCCATCGGTGTGCTCCTCGTCGCGGGCGGGAGAGGAGTAGTAAGCGAGCGCGCTGCCGATGCCGCGAGTAGGTGTGTAATTGGTCAGCTTGGG
>JAYUSQ010000217.1:0-14020 GCA_043755595.1 Acidobacteriota bacterium
AGCCCAACTCCGATGGCCGTAGTCGAGGAACGCAGCCACGTTTTCAGCCAAAGGAATCTCTTCGGCGAACGGAAAGGTGAATTGCGCGGGACTATGAAGCGCCCCTTCGATGTGATAGCTGACCATCACCACTTGACCCGCTTCACCGTTTAGCACTCGCGTCGAGTCAATCACGACCCGCGACGCTTGATCGGCTAGCAGAACCGTCAGGCTATCCCGGACTTGATGTTCAAAGTACCTCATAAAATCCACCTACCGTTCTCTATCGACCAGTCTAACCTTTTCTTCACCCTTTCCTTCACCAATCGATCTCAATCGGATCCCCCAAAGCCACCGTCGTCTTCCAAGCCGGCCGATTCAGGGCATCCTGACAGCCAACCGATTGCACAAAGCTATCAAACGTCTTACCCGACATGCCGCCAATCCGGTATTCATACGCCGTCTTCCAACCGACATACCCGGTCAGTTGAGGCAGCACGGTTCCAGCGATAGAAATCTCCGCCTGCCGCTTCTCGGGGTAAATCACATAGTCGATCGTCACCGTCGCATTAGGCGGCCAATGTCCCGTCTGCCACCGAGCGAATACCCGCCCAGCCAAGCCTAGCTTGAATCGAACAAACATGCGGATGTGAATACCGCCGTCTTCCTTCAACAAGTAGCCGCAGGAACTCCCCACGCCCTCGTCATACCAATTCGCTCGCTTCACCTTTCTTATCGGCGTATAACCGATGCGCGCCATGGCGCTAAATTGCACCAGCACCGGCTGATTGGCGCCGTCAAGATAAACGGTCGGCTGGTCAACCGCGATCGCCGCCCGAAAATCGTTCAACTCAAGATCTCGCATCAGATCTCCCGGACCCGAGTAAGCCTCCGGCGGCTGCCGATTTCCAGAGTTGAAAACCTCACGAAGTGCTTGGTCCGCCTCCCACCTCTCCCGTAATTCGCCGCTCGGCAATTGCGCCGCGTCGCTGTAGTAAGGAATCCACCCAAAGACGGTTGCACTCGGGCCAACCAGCACCAAACGCGGCGCCTCAGAGCTCATCCGATGCTCAATAGTATCGAAGGTCTCCTTGGGACCAAACGCTTTCAGAACCATTTCGCCCATTGTAGTCCGCCTCTGAGACATGATTAAAGAGATGCTTCAGCACCGCCTCATCGAACTGGCCAACGGTTGGCCGCGATTCGACCCTGCGCCCGAGCGTGTCGCGATTCCGCTGCTCGAGTACGAAAAGCGGCTGGATCGGTTGCGTTCAGCAATGGCCGCGCGCAGGTTGTCTCACCTCGTCATTTACGGCGACCGGGAGCACTGCGCCAATCTCCTTTGGACCTGCGGTTTCGATCCGCGCTTTGAAGAGGCGCTCCTCATCGTTAGCCGCGAAGCAGCGCCGTTGCTACTGACCGGCAATGAATGCTCAGCCTACCTGCCGATCAGTCCGCTTTGGCCCGCCGGTCTGCTGCGCAGCGAAGTCTACCAGCCATTCTCCCTACTCGATCAGCCTCGTGCCTCCAGCCGCTCGTTGGCCGAAATTTTTCGCGCCGAAGGAATTGAGGCTCAATCCAGGATCGGCTGCGCCGGATGGAAATACTATGACCACGCCCACCGCATGGACCTGCCGTCATACATCGTCGATGAACTCCGCGCCACCGCGCCCGACGGCTCCGTCGAAGACGCAACCGGCCTATTCATGAATCCACGCGACGGTTTGCGGGCCATCTGTTCGGCCGCCGAGGTCGCGCTCTTTGAGGAAGCCAACTGGAAGGCATCCGAAGCGATGCGGCGCGTTGTCTTCGCCGCGCGCGAAGGCATGACCGATTTCGAGATGCTCGCCCACGCAGGCTACGATGGCACGCCGCTGTCCTGTCACATGACGTTGAAGACCGGACCGAAGCGCACAAGTCTCGCGAGCCCAAGCGGCGCCCGCCTGGAGCGAGGGCATCCGTGGTCTGCCAACGTTGCGTATTGGGGATCGAACGTTTGCCGCGCCAATTGGGTGGCTGCGTCCGCGTCGGACTTGCCGGAATCCGCACGAGACTACGTCGAGGCGTTCGCCGGACCATACTTCGAGGCGATGGGCGCGTGGCTCGCAGCGCTTCGAATCGGCGCCCCGGGCGGGCAGCTATCGTCGATCGTCCAAAATCGTCTGCCATTTGAGAAGTTCGGGATCTTCCTCAACGAAGGTCATCTTATTCACTATGACGAATGGCTAAGTTCGCCGATCTACACAGGCTCGGAAGTGCCGATCCGTTCCGGCATGGTGTTTCAGACCGACGTGATTCCCTCAAGTAAGCAGTACTTCTCGACGCGCATGGAAGACGGTTTAGCCATTGCCGATGCGGCGCTCCGCGAAGAACTGCGGGCGCAGTATCCCATGGTGATGGCGCGGATCGATGCGCGCCGAACCTTCGCGCGCGACGTCCTGGGCCTCCCGCTGGCCGATGAACACCTGCCGCTCTCGAACACCTTCGGCATTGTCGCGCCCTTCCTGCTGCGGCCCAATCTCGTCTTCGCGCTCTCCCCTTGAAATCTAAGGGAGGCAGCGCCCGCAGCATGGAAAAATCCTCGCTTGATGTCATTCGCGGCACGCTCGACGTGCTCATTCTCAAGACCCTGAGTTGGGGCGCGATGCATGGCTATTCAATCGCCCAGTCTATCCTTCGCTAAACCGACGACGCGTTGCTGGTAGAGGAAGGCGTGCTCTATCCCGCCCTCTACCGCATGGAAAGCCAACGGCTGGATCGAGGCCGAGTGGGGCTGCCGGACAACAGCCGCCGCGCCAAATACTATCGGCTCACCCGGGCCGCAGGCGGCGTCTGCGTGATAGCGTAGAGGAACTGGTCGGCGGTCAGCCTGTCGGGGCCGTTGGTTCTAAATCGTCACGTCCATCGCGCAACGGTCACACGCGGGCGAAATAAGTTCAACTCTCGTCAAAGTCTCTGCCCAGCAGTCGCTTACCACGCCCGCACCGGTCCTCGCAGGCGCCTATCCTCTGTCGTCACCCGGCACACTGTGGCCATCATGTCGACCACTACTTCAATCCGCCGTGTCGAAGCCAATCGCCGGAATGCGCAACTCTCGACCGGTCCGCGCACAGCGCAAGGCAAAGCGCGCATCGCGCAAAATCGAACCTCGCACGGGCTCGCGGGGAAAGGCCACAACATCCTCCCCGGGGAAGACGCCGAAGCCTTCGATCGTCTTCTCTCAACCCTGATGGATGAGCACGGCCCCGCCACCGAAACCGAAGCGCACCAGGTAGAACTCCTCGCCCATAATCAATGGAAGCTCCGCCGCGCTGCCCGGCTGGAGAATGAAGCCTTGGAGGATTCGCTGTCGCCGGTGACCGGCCGCTTCGCGTTGACCGACGGCGTCATGCGAGCCGCGCGCTACATGGCCTCCATTCGCCGATCTTATACGCTGGCCCTCGCTGAGTTGCACCGCCTCCAATCGGCCCGTGAGAAATTCGTCCAAGCCGAACTCTCCCAATCCCTTGACCGCCATCTCACCGCGCCTTTCCTCCAGAACGATTCGAACCCAATCGAAACGGTACTTCGATCCTCACAACCCCCTCAATGCCCCGGCTATACCGCTACCGTAGACCTGCCTCAGTTGCCGCCCCCACTCCAAACTTGTGAAATAATATGTGAGCACAAGGGAGTCTCCTCATAATGAATCGAATGACCACGTTCGTCCTTTTCTCGCTAGTCTCAGCGGCCGCCCTGATGGCGCAAGTCTCGACCGGTGAAATCGCCGGCGCGGTAACCGATGCCTCCGGAGCTGCGGTTCCCAACGCAAAGATCTCGGCCATCAACCTGGAAACCAACATCGTCGCACGCGAAACCTCCAGCGCCAGCGATGGTAACTACGTCATGACGCTGCTGCCGCCCGCTACCTACTCGATCAGTGTCGAGGCCGGGGGCTTCCGCAAACTCGTCCAGTCCGGCGTGTTGCTTCAGACCAACCAGCGCGCTCGGATCGACCTTCAACTACAGGTGGGCCAAGTCAGCGAAACCGTCGAAGTGGTCGCCGCCGCGCCTCTGCTTGAGAGCACTTCATCGGCGCTCGGTGCGGTGATCAATCAGCAGCTTGTCGGCGAACTCCCGCTCAACGGCCGCAACTTCGTCCAATTGGCGATCCTGTCGCCTGGCGTAAATGGCGCGGGTTTCTCGACCGGCGGCACCATTCAAAGCGGCTCGCGTCCAGACGACCGGCGCCCCGGCACCGAAATCTTCTCCAACGGTAACCGCGAAGGATCGAATAACTTCCTCTTTGACGGCGCCGACAATAACGAGCGCCTGATTCAGCTCATCGTGCTCCGCCCCGCCGTCGAATCGATCCGCGAGTTTAAGGTGCAAACCAATATGTACTCGGCCGACCTCGGCCGCAATTCAGGTGCTGTTGTCGACGTGGTCACCAAGTCCGGCACAAATGCACTGCACGGTTCGGCCTTCGAATTTTTGCGCAACTCGGCGATGGACGCGCGCAACTTTTTCAACACCAGAGGCACGGCGTTCCCGTCCTTCCGCTACAACCAATACGGCGGCTCGCTCGGCGGGCCGGTCATCAAGAATAAGACGTTCTGGTTTGCGGACTATGAAGGCTACCGGCGCACTTTGCAGAACTTCAGCACGTTTACGATTCCCACCGCGGCGATCCGGCGTGGTGATTTCTCGGGCGAGAACCGCATCTACGATCCGCTCAGCGGCCGCCAGGAGGGAGCGCAATTCGTGCGCGATCAGTTCCCCGGCAATCAGATCCCGGCCAGCCGCTGGGACCCGGTGACCCGCAAACTCATGGCTGGCTACCCGGCCACCACCAACGGGAACATCGCCAACAACTACCAGACCAACCTGGGCCAGATCCAGAACTGGGATCAAGGCGACATTCGCATCGACCACCAAATTTCGTCGAACGACAATATCTTTGGCCGCTGGTCCAGTCAGAAGACCGACACCATCGCGCCCTACACCTTTCCGAAGGTGAAGCTGGAAGGTCTCCCGAAAGAGGTCGGAGTCGGCAATGAGGATACCTTCGCCGGACCTGCCTCGAACCCGGTGCAGCACGCCGTGGTCAGCTACACCAAGGTGATCTCGGCGCGCATGGTGAACGACGCGCGCATCGGCTTCAATCGCTTCGTCCTCAACTATACGCAAGCCGATGCCGCGCCGGGCGACAATCTCGGCAACTTGCTCGGCATCCGCAACGCAAACTCGCATCCGTTGCAATACGCGCTGCCGATCATCAACAACAATAACTACGCCGGCGCGGGCCACTCTCGCTCGCTGCCGATCTACCGCCGTAGCAACACGTTCCACTATCAGGACAATGTCACGTACACGGCCGGCGCGCATACCCTCAAGTTCGGCGCAGCCATTTACCGCCGCCAGATTACCGAGTACCAAACCAACCGCGGCAACGGCCGCTTCAACTTCAATGGCGCCTTCACCGATTCGCGCGGCGCGGTTCCTGGCGCTTCCGGCAACGCGATGGCGAGCTTCATTCTCGGCTACGCGACCTTGACTGAGCAGGACTACACCCTCGCGTGGACCGGCCAGCGGCTCATCGAGAGCGGCTTGTATGTCGCCGACGACTGGCGCGTTTCGAAGAAGCTCACGCTCAACCTTGGCCTGCGGCATGACTATTTCAGCCCCGTCACCGAAGTTGCCGATCGCTTGGCCAACTTCGATCCCGATACCGCCACGATCAAAGTTGCCAACCGCGACGGCGTGGATCGCCGTATGGGTGTGCGCCGCAACTTCCGTGACTTCGCGCCGCGCCTCGGCTTCGCTTATAAGGCGATGGCCCACACCGTGATCCGCGGCGGCTATGGACTCTTCTTCAATCCGAGCGGCAACGGCGGCGCGGCGCTCCGTCTCTTCCGCCATGTGCCGTTTGGCCCGATCCTGAGCTTGGTGCCCGGCGACTTCAACGTCGGCACGCGCGTCAGCGACGGCTTCCCCGCGCCTCCCGACGTGAACTTCGCCTCGATCAACAATCCCACCGGCGGCGTAATTGGCTTGGCGAAGGACTACCGTTCGTCCTACGCGCAGCAGTTCAATCTGACCGTCGAGCATGAATTCGCGCCGATGCAATTGCTCGTGAAAGCCGCCTATGTCGGCAACCTCGGCCGGCGTCTGCATACGACCATCGATCTCAATCAGCCGCTCGCCGGGGCTGGCCCCGTGGCCAATCGCCGCGCCTTCTTCAGCGTTCGCCCGGGACTCGCCGGCGTGACCTACGGCGTAGCCGATGGCCTTTCCAACTACAATGCCTTCCAACTGACCGTCGACAAGCGCATGAGCAAGGGCTTGAGCCTCTTGGTTGGCTACACCTGGTCGCACGGGATCGACAACGTCGGCACTGAGTTCGGCGGCGGCACGGGCACGCCGCAGGACATCCGCTGCCGGAATTGCGAACGCTCTAATTCGTCGTTCGACATGCGTCATCGCCTCACCCTTAGCTACACCTACGCGCTGCCTTTCTTCAGGGATCAAAAGGGACTCACCAGGTTGGCGCTCGGCGGTTGGCAGTTCAACGGCATCACGACCATGCAGACCGGTCTGCCGTACACACCCGGTCTGTTGACTGCGAACACGAATGGCGCCGGCGGCTCACGTCCGGATTCGACCGGGACCAGCGCGGCGCTCGACAACCCGACTCTTGGCCGCTGGTTCGATCCTGCGGCTTTCACCAGCCCCGCGACGATCCGCTTCGGCAACGCAGGCCGAAACATCTTGTTTGGGCCCGGCCGCGTGAACTTCGACGTATCGATGTTCAAGGACTTCGCTTGGAGCGATCGCTTCAAGGTGCAGTTCCGCACCGAAGCCTTTAACGTCTTCAATACGCCGCAATTCGGCCTGCCCAACGCTTCGATCGGCGCGCCGAACGCCGGCACGATCACGTCGACGGTAGGCAATCCCCGCCAATTGCAATTGGCCTTACGCCTTCAGTTTTAAGGTGGGACCGGCCTCCTGGCCGGTCGACTTCGGTCCACGAGGAATTCCGCCCCGCCCGACAGCTCGGTCGTGGTGCGCCCAATACTGCCCTCGCCTCCCCGGCCGGCGGCCGCTCCGGGAGGGCCGGTCACATGCCGGCAAAATAATTACGAGACCGTGGATGTCTTGAACCGCAAGCCAATTACGCCGGCGGCGCAAAAAAACTAAGCGCCGCCCCGATTGCGGCGCCATCGAAAATGGAGGCAATGATATCGGCCTTCACCCAACGCGCTCAATGAACACTCTCACTCGGCCCGGCCCTGCGAAGAGGCAGCGGCCAGCAGTTCCGGCATCGCGAATCGACGAACGATTCAAACCCAACCGGACCGCCGGGGTCTCCGGCTCAATCGCCGCCTACGCGCCGATAGCCTTTTCGACTCTTGCCCGCCGCTTCACAACGCGTACCTTCTTAATCGGCGAAACACGATCGGACGAGAACGCGGCTTCCACGATGTCGGCCTGTTCTTTGTTGTGGGTCTTGTAAGACCCCGTCGCCGGGCTCGCGCTTTCGGGCCGCCCGATGTAACGCAACGTGCGCCGGCTGGCCTCCAGCAGCGGCTGAATGAAATCGCTCAGCACGCGCCATCCGCCCATGTTGAGCGGCTCTTCCTGTACCCAGACAATATCGGCGGAGTCCGAATACCGCAGGATGTGATCGCGCAGTTCCTTCTTCGGGAACGGGTACATCTGTTCCAACCGGATGATCGCGACATGGTCGGCCCGCCGTTCGTCGCGCGCCGCCAACAGATCGTAGTAGACCTTGCCCGAGCAGATCAGTACGCGCGTTACGCGATCGGCCGCTATGGCCGACGTTTCGCCGATCACTTCGCGGAAGGCGCCGCCGGTAAAGTCGTCAGCTCCCGATACCGCGCGCTTATGGCGCAGCAAGCTCTTGGGAGTAATAAGGATGAGGGGCTTGCGCACGCCGCGGCGGTCCGCTCCGCCATGCATCTGACGCCGCAGCACATGGAAATATTGCGCCGGCGTTGTGACATTGCAGACGTACATGTTCTCTTCGGCGCAGAGCGTGAGGAACCGCTCGATGCGCGCCGAGGAGTGCTCCGGTCCCTGGCCTTCGTAGCCGTGTGGCAGCAGCAACACCAGCCCGCTCGGCTGGCCCCACTTCTGCGACGAGACCGAGAGGAACTGATCGATCATGACCTGCGCGCCGTTGACGAAGTCGCCGAACTGCGCTTCCCAAAGCACCAGCGTGCGAGGGTCGCCGACGCTGTAGCCGAACTCGAATCCCATGACGGCGAACTCACTGAGCGAGCTGTCATAGACGCCGAAGTTCGCCGGCGCAGTGGCCAACAGTTTCAACGGTCGATAGCGGTCGCCCGTTTCCTGATCGACAAACGCCAAGTGACGTTGCGAAAAAGTTCCGCGGCCCGAGTCCTGACCACTCAGCCGCACCGACGTGCCTTCGCCCACCAGGGTTCCGAAAGCCAGCGCCTCGCCCAGCGCCCAATCCACCGTGCCGTTGTCGAGCGCGGTCTTGCGCTTCTCGACAAAGTCCTTGAGCTTCGGATGCAGCCGGAAGCCGTCGGGGAACGAAGTCAGAACTTCAATCGCTCGGTCCAGCGCGGGCCGTCCCACCGCTGTGCGCGCCAACACGGCGTTGGCGGCGTCGGGCTCGCTAAAACCCATCTCCTGGACTTCGAACTTCACCGGGAAAAGCTTGGCTTCGTCGAAGCCATCGTCCAACCGCTGCGCGATCTTCTTGCGCCACCGATCCACTTGCTCGGCAGTCACGACGCCTTCCCGCATCAACTGCGCCGCGTAGAGTTCCGACACCGGCTTGAGCGCATCGATCTTGCGGTACATGATCGGCTGCGTGAAGCTCGGATCGTCTCCTTCGTTATGCCCGTGACGGCGGTAACAGATCATGTCGATCACGACGTCCCGGCGGAACCGCTGGCGGAAATCGAACGCGATTTCAAGCACGCGGATGCAAGCTTCCGGGTCATCGCCGTTGACGTGGAAGATCGGCGCCTGTACGATGCGGGCGACGTCAGTGCAGTAGACCGAAGACCGCGCATCCATGGGATTGGTGGTGAAACCGATCTGATTGTTGATGACCAGATGAATGGTCCCGCCCGTGCGATAGCCGTAGAGTTGCGAAAAATTCAACGTCTCAGCCACCACGCCTTGTCCGGCAAAAGCCGCGTCGCCATGCAGCAGCAGAGGAATAATGCGGCGGCGTTCGGTGTCGCCGAGCCGTCCCTGTTTGGCGCGGACAATGCCTTCGACGACGGGGTTGACGGCTTCAAGGTGCGACGGATTCGGCGCCATCGAGATCATCACTTCTTTGCCCGATGCGGCGCGATGCACCCCCGTCGCGCCCAGGTGATACTTCACGTCGCCCGAGCCTTGAGTGCTGTCCGGATCCGGGTGGCCTTCAAACTCCGAGAAGATCTGGCTGACCGGTTTGCCCACCACGTTGCTAAGGATATTGAGGCGGCCGCGATGGGACATGCCCATTACCACTTCATGGCCACCGGTGTCGGCAGCGCGATCGAGCAGCGCGTCCAGGACGGCGATCGCCGTCTCGGCGCCTTCGAGCGAGAATCGCTTCTGCCCGACAAAACGCGTCGCCAGAAAACTCTCGAATCGTTCGGCCGAAAGCAGCCGCTCAAGAATCTCCTGCTTGCGCTCGGACGAAAGCGGCCAGGCATTCGCTTCCGGCTCCATGCGATGTTGCAGCCAGGTCTTCTGTTCGGGGAACTGGATGCTCATATACTCGCATCCGATCTTGCCCGAATACGTCCGCCGCAGCGTGTCGAGAATCTCGCGGAGCGGCGCCACGGGCTTGAGCGAAGCCTCTCCCACCAGCGCGCCCAGGCTGCCCGTGATGAACTCGCGGTCCAGGTCCCACATAGAAAACCCGTAGGTCGCTGGATCGAGTTCCGGATGATAGGCGGGCTCCTGACCAAGCGGGTTCAGATCGGCGATCAAGTGACCGCGCACCCGATAGGCGTTGATGAGTTGAAGCACCGCCGCTTCCTTGGCCACCGACTCCTGCCGGGGCGCGCCTGCCGTGAGCATCGACCGTTGATCGGTCTCCCAATGCACGGGCCGGTAGGGAATGCGGAGCGACTCAAACACTTCCTCAAAGAAACTGTCGGCCCCCTGCAGCAGATCCTGGAGTTTGCCCAGGAACATGCCGGACTCCGCACCCTGGATCACGCGGTGATCGTAGGTGCAGGTCAGGGTCATCGTCTTGCTGACGCCCAACATAGCGAGCGTCTCCGGATTGGCGCCGGCGAACTCGCTCGGATAATCCATCGCGCCCGACGCGATGATGCAACCCTGCCCCGGCATCAGGCGCGGCACTGAGCCGAGTGTACCGACGGTGCCTGGATTGGTGAGCGAGATCGTCGTGCCCTGGAAATCGTCGACCGTCAGCTTGCTCTTGCGGCCGCGCTGCACCAGGTCGTCGAACTTCTCCAGGTACTGCGCGAAGCTAAGCGAGACGGCGTCCTTGATCGAGGGAACGACCAGCGCGCGCGATCCGCCTGTGCCAGCCACGTCGATCGCGATGCCCAGGTTGACTTGCTTGCGCACCAGGCGAAACGGCTCGCCGTTCTGTTCGGCATACGCGTCGTTCAACGCCGGCATCGCCTTGAGCGCCTTCGCGATGGCCCACGACATCAGGTGCGTGTAGGAGATCTTGGTCTTGCCTTGCAGCGTGCGGGCCTGATTGATCAGGCGCCGGTTCTCATCGATTACCTTGACCGGAATCATCCGCTGCGAAGTAGCTGTCGGCACCGACAGGCTCGCCGTCATGTTCGCAGCCAAACGCGCGGCTGCACCCCTCAAAGGCACTAACTGCTCGCTGGGTCCAAGGTTGAGCGCCGGAACAGTTGATGCCACGTTCGCGGCAGGCATTATCACCGGCGCGGCAGGGGCCACAGCGGGGGCAGGCGGCGCAGCGGGGGCAGGCGGAGCGGCAACGGCGGTTGGGACAGGCGCGATGGGAGGAGGTGGTGGTGGCGCGGCGGCCGTCTGTCCATTCGTTGGCGCCGCCTTCGGCGGACCATTCTCCTGGAACACTTCCTGCCAATTCGGGTCCACGCCTTTGCGGTCGTGGAGGAACTGGGTGTACATCTCGTCTTCGAGCCAACTATTGATGTCGGGCTTGGGCACAGTGCGGTCAGACATGGATTAAGGAGGGAACTTCCCCCTTTATTCTAACGTCGTTCGTAGGCTTGAATCACTGCGTCGATTTCGCCATCCATCATCAGCCGCCCGTGGTCGAGCCAGATCGCGCGGCGGCAGAGCTCACGAATTGTCGCCGCGTTATGCGACACGGCCAGCATCGTCTTGCCCGCCTCCACGAATTGGCGCACCTTGGCCAGACATTTAGTTTGAAACGCGAGGTCGCCGACTGCCAACACTTCGTCCACGATCAGGATGTCGGGATCGAGTTCGATCGCCACCGAGAAAGCCAAGCGCATGGTCATGCCGCTTGAGTAGGTTTTCAGCGGTTCGTCGATGAAGTCCGAGAGTCCCGCGAAGTCTATGATCGACTCCTCTTTCTCGATCACCTGTCTGCGTTTAAGCCCCAGCAGAGCGCCGTTCAGATGAATGTTTTCCCGGCCGGTCAGTTCCGGGTGAAAGCCGGAGCCGAGATCGAGAAGCGCCGCGACCTTTCCTTCGACATGCACACGGCCTTCGTTGGGCGATGAGATGCCGGCGATCAGGCTGAGCAGCGTGCTTTTGCCTGCGCCATTGGAGCCTACGATGGCCACGCTTTCGCCGCGCCCGATCTGAAAGCTGACGTCTTTGAGCGCGTAGAATTTTTCGGTGCGGTGTCGCGCCAGCAGCCCATGCAAATACCCGCGCAGCAGCTTACGTTGCGTATGCCGCGCGAACACTTTAGAGACGCCTTCAAACTCGATGCGGGCCATGGCTTGCTTACTACAGATATTCGTAAAAACGGCGCTTCAGCAGGCGGAACGACACCGTGCCCAACACCAGCATGAAGACCGACGCGAAGGCGAGATTCCAGAGAATCGAGGAGCCGGGCGGTTGAGCCTCCAGCATCACACGGCGCATCGCCATCACCATCGCAGCCACTGGATTGTAGCCGTAAATCGTGCGGTACTCAGGAGCGATCTGCTCGAAGCCATACCAGATCGGCACCAGCCAAAACAGGACGACGTTCACCGATTCCACCAGGTAGCGAAGATCGCGAACATAGACGTCGAGCGCCGCCGAGAGCAGCCCGAGCCCGCAAACGAAGCCCACGTACAAGAGCCAGATCACTGGCAACCACAACCATTGCCGGTTGGCCCCGACGCCCAGCACAAACGCCATCACCAACACCAGGCCCAGTTGCGCCCCCATCTGCACGCAGTTGGATAGTACGCTCGCGATCGGAATCACCTCGCGCGGCACCGGCACACGCTTGATGAGCTGCGCATTCTCGATCAACGAAACAGTGGCCCCGACCCAGGCGATAGTGAAGAAATTATAGGGCACCAAACCGCACAACACGAACAGCGGAAAATGTTCCTGCCGTCCTGCCGGGTAGAGTTTGGTGAAGACGAACCATAGGACGGTCATCATGACGAGCGGATTGAGGACCGACCAGGCGACGCCCAGCGACATGTTGCGATAGCGCACGCGGAAGTCCTTCATCACCAGGGTGGACAACGCGTACCAGAAGTCGCCATGCCAAGTCTTCACGAGATCTTTATTATAGGGGTGGCCGGAAGTTTCTACCTGAAGTTTTGGTCAAAGCGAGGTGGTGGCCGCGAATCGTGAAGTTGCCATCCGTGAAGTTGCCATCCGTTCAGGCGAAGAACTGCTCATGTACACTCTTCACAATGACCACGCTTGTATTCGACACAAATGTGTGTCAGAACCCTTTTGTGAAATCAGCCAATAGGGACTCAATCCTCAAACGGCTCAAGAAAAAATATTAGATCCGCGTTTTCCGCGAACACCATCTACGAACTTCTGCTTGGTCTATGCAAGAGCGTCGATTCCAAATTCTTTGTTTCCGATCAGGACCGCTTTCGGATGGCTCTGGGTTTTTCCCCTCCTGCCGCCGACCGGTTCCTCGATCACGGGTCATTGTTTGCGATAGGACACACGATCAAGGTTCCCGTGAAAGATTGGAATGGGTCGTAGGATGTTTCTGGATTTCACTCGTGTGGTGCTGAGGGCAACCACTCTAGATCAGTTGAGAGACACCGGTGTTCGTTGGCCAGTTGGGCCAAAGGGTTTAGGACGCAAACTAGAGTGTTCTGTGATCCTGGAGGACTTCAAGCACATGCACAGCGTCTTCCTGTCCGACTTCGGCGTTCCGCTTGACGATCGGATCATATGGACGAAAAAACTCGCAAATATTTTTGGACTTTCTCCATCTCCAGAACAAGCTCAGATTCTTTGCGATGGTTTGGACGCGTTCCATACTTACAGGGAGTCCCTGGGGAAAGAAATCAAGAACGGCTGGGACGCGGCAAGTAAGCCTAATGATCAAATGGATCTTCATCAGCTTTTCTACCTGAGCGATCCAGGTGTTGTATTGGTAACGAACGACAAGAACATTGGCAGCCGGGTTAAATCCAGTTCACAAGCCAATCGTGTCGTCACTCTCGATGACCTCCTTTCCAGAGAGAGCTTGAGTCTTTAGATTCGCCGCTTGGAAAGCTATTCGATCCAAAACCCAACGGCCGCATAGTGCCGCCCAGGAGTTGGCTGAGTCGATCCTTCAGATCTTCGGCTGTATTTACAACATATGTACAATACGGGTGTGAATCGGACGGGAGAAATTTCTTTCGATTGGGACGATCGGAACATTTCCCATCTTGCGCGTTATCGAATTACGCCATCCGAAATCGAAGAGATGTTTCGTGGCGATTCCGCAATCACCGGCCACGAGGTGGTGAGCGGGGAGGATCGTTGGAGCGCCGCCGGAGCAACGTAAGCGTCCGGCGAACCCCTGATGATTACAGCTTCGAGCGGAGCGCCGCCCACCGGGCCGGCGTGAGTTGAACAACCTGGCTGACGGGACGGCCCG